>JAHFGU010000009.1:0-11002 GCA_023247285.1 Candidatus Omnitrophota bacterium | reverse complement strand
TTGCCGGAGAGGTAGTCAACGAGAAACGCCTGCGTAGTGAGCGTCTCGCGGGAGGCCGGAATGCCCACCATGCCAAGCATCGGCGCCAACGCGCTCGGCGCGCAATTCGAGCACAAGGTCTCGGGCTGGCGGAGCCAGGCCTCCAGCTCGCTGATCGTGCCCTCGTTCAGGCGCGCCAGGACAGCCGGTTCCGCTTGCACCGACAGGTTCGGCGCAATCTGAATGCGCTCAAGGCTCGAGGCTGAAGGCTGAAGGCTGCGGACCTCGTAGCCTCGAGCCTCGAGCCTTGAGCCTTGAGCCGGCCGCCGTAAGAAATCTCCCACTTGGCGGCTGACCGCCTCGCTGATGCGGGCCGCGGCTTCCTTGCGCTGCTTGATCCGTTCGGGATTGAGCTGGCGCAGGCGCCAGCGGGACTCCGGAGACTCAGAGAGGCGCTCCACCAGGTGGGCCAGCTGCGGCGAGCGCTTCAGAAATTCAAGCGCTTCCTTTAATTCCTGGCTGGTGGGCGCGCGGCCGTAGAGGTCATCGTAGATGGTGATGACGGCGGCCGAGCGGACGGTATCAAATTGCCGCTCCTGCTCCGCCGAGACGCGCAGCGCCTGGAGCGCGTTGACGTCAGCGCCCCAGACCGCCTGCTCAGCCCCGAACAGGGCCGCCAGCCCGACGCACAGGGCCTTCGTCCGCTTAAGCTTTAACCACTTATCGATTCGCATATCGTTTTGCAATTTGCATGATTAAAGGGAACGACAATCCCCCCGGCATTCGAATAGGTCGCTTCCTCTGCGGCTGGGCCCGCTCACTGTTTCCCAAACGGGCTCTGCGTCATAAACTGGATGAAGATGGGTGCCCCAACCACGATCGCCACGCACGGCATGATGAAGAAGATGAGCGGAACGAGAATTTTGATCGGCGCTTTCAGCGCCTCCCGCTCCGCCCGCATCAGCCGCCCGCCGCGGACGTCCTCCGAGTGCATGGCGAGCACCTCGCCGACCGGCGTGCCCATCCGATCCGCCTGTGTCACGGTGCGCACGAAGGAGGAGATCTCCGGCAGATTCACCCGCTTGGCCATCGCCTTCAGGGCCTCCATGCGGCGTTTGCCGAACTTGATCTCCTGCAAGGCGACCGCCAGCTCTTCGATGAGCGGCTCCTTCTGGATCTTCTTGAGGCTCACCACCTTGTTCAGCGCCATCAAGAAGTCCAGCCCGGCGCCGATGCACAGGGAGAGCAGATCCACCATCTCGGGCAGCAACCGCAGGATCGCCTTTTGCCGCGCGGCGACCTTGGCCTTCAGCCACAGGCTCGGCGCGAGCAGCCCCACGGCCACGGCGATGATCACCAGGGACGGCGGCAGCTGCTTGAAGTCGCGCAGCAGCACCAGCCCTGCGAACGCGCCGAAGAGCCCGCAGAGCACCCGCACGCCGTTGAACTCCAGCACGGTCATCTGCGAACCGGTGTAGATGAGCCTCGGTTTGGCCAGCTCGCCCATGATCTCGCCGCGCGTGATGGCCCTGCCCAGGCGGGCCACCAGGCGCTTCAGCGCCCGGCGCCGCCTCGGCCGGCCGCCCGGGCCGAGCGCTGGATCGTCCTGGCCGCCGATGAAGCCGGGCAGCTCGAGGGCCGGCTGCGGGAAGACCGCCCAGGCCAGGCATGCCAGCGACAGGAATCCCATCGCATCAATCACGACCAGCAGCGCCTGATTGATCATCGGCTGGATCGTCGCAAGCGAGGCGCTCATCAGATATCCACCTTGGAGAGCTTCAGCAGCAGCACCATGCCGCAGAGCCACAACAGCACGGCGATCCCGACGAGCAGGTGGCCGACCGGATAGTGCAGCAGCGGATCAAAATAGGTGGGGTTGAACGCCTTGATGAAGACCGCGAAGCCCACCGGCAGGAAGCTCATGATGTAGGCCTGCAGCTTGCCCTGCAGCGTGAGCGTCTTTACCTTGTCCAGCACCTTCTTCTTTTCGCGGATGGTCATGATCAGCTGCTGGATGATCGTCGTGACGTCGCCGCCGGTCTCCCGGGCCACCAGGAGTGCGGTCGTGATCAGCTCCACCTCCTCGCAGCTCATCCGCTCGTTGAGGCGCTGCAGCGCTTCCTCGAAGGTGCGGCCCACGCGGTGCGCTTTGAGCATCAGCCCGAATTCCTGCGAGACCGGCGGGGGCATCTCCGCCTCCACCACTTCGAAGGCCTGCGGCAGCGAGAGCCCCGCCTTCATGCTGCTGGCCAGGAGGAAGAGCGTGTCGACCAGCTGCCCGCGGAACTTGTTCTTCCTGGCCGCCTTGACCTGCCGCACGATCAGATCCGGCACGATGATGCCGGCCACGGCGGCGAGGATCGCGATCGGCAGGCTCTGGAACAGCACGTAGATGAGAAATCCCACCGCCACCGGCCCGAGGCCGTAGGCCGCCTTGAGCCAGGTGGGTTTGACCTCCATGAAGATGTCGTCCAGCAGGCGCGCGGCCCGGCTGACCTTCCCTGCCTGGTAGTCGGCGATCGGCTGCGTCCAGCGCTCGATTGCGCGCACGAGGCTCGGGTAGACGGCGACGGCCCCGGCGCCCGTCGTCGTCATCGCCACGCAATAGAGTTGTGCGGCCTGGATGTCCATCAGCGCCTCACGGACAACTGCTCCGGCAGACTTGTTTGAATGACTTGACTCGCATGCAGAGATATCCCGTTGGTCCTAACACCCGACCGAGGCCGTCAAGCACGTTGCCCCTCCAATAACACGCCTCTGGACATGGACCGTTATGGTTCGGGCATAAGGCTTGGATGCCCGCTCTGGCGTTCTGTTCAGCTTCTGCCTGGCTCAAACCATAACCGGTGAATGGCGCCCAGAAACAGGATGCAGACTGCTGATCTTCAATTTCGTCAGGATGCACCTCACTCGCCCAGCAGTGCTTCTGCGGATCGCATGGATTGCCACCACAAGGATCACTTTCGCTCCACCTGTCTCCGCCATACTTCGCGTCGATGGTCACCGCCCAGCACATCACGCCCTCCGACCCGCACGGCCCGCCTTCGTACTGCCGGCCATGGCCGAACGCGTCGCCGACCCCGCGCCACCGGCCGGCCAGCGCGTGCGACATGTAGCTGAACATCCCGTACGAGGCCGCCGCGATCAGCACCACCATCAGCGCATACTCCGATGAAAACGTTCCCCGCCCTGTCGCCCGGCGCTTGTCGCCGGCCCCTCGGCGGTTCACTGCCATTGCAGCGCATCCACGCGCCGCTGCCCCAGCTCCGAGACGGTCACCAGCAGCGTCTGCTGTTTCGCCGGATAATCGACCGCCACAATGAGCCGACCCTCGTCATCCCGGCCCTGCGATCGCCAGCCGGTGAAATCCTGCACCCGGCCTTTCGCGCCTTGGAAACTGGACGCAAACCTCGTGATGAACGCCCGTCGGAAATTGGCCCGCTCCCGCTCGTTGGGTAGTGCGCGATAGTCCTCCCCCACATCGGCGCCCAACGCCTTCAGCCGCTCCCAGTTCACATCCCCTTGGACGTACAGCCGGCCGGCGGCCAACCCGGCAAACACCCGGCGGCACCAAGCCGCCTCGTCGTGGCTCACCGCCCGCATCGCCCATGCCAGCCCGGCCACCGCCAGGATCACCATGGCCCCGTACCCCAGCAGCGCGCCCGTGGGTTTGTCCATCAGTTGCGCGTGGACTCCAGTCCGACGAACTGCGTATGGTACCTGACTCTGGCGGTCTTCCGCGTCCGCAACCCTAACGGATTGAGCCGCCACAGCAGGCCCATCTCCGGCCCCCGGGGGTCGGTGCGCGTGATGCGCACGAAGGTATCCCCCGGCAAGTGACCCTTGTCAAATTCGTAGCAGCACTTGTCGTTGCAGTTCTCCCGATTCTTCGAATCCCCCGCGTCCAGTCCGTCGCAGTAATCGATCAGCTCCAAGCACACCCTGCCCTTCCAGATGCTCCCATGCTTGCGCTTCTCGGTAAAGGCGAGGTGGAAGGGCCCGATCTCCACCTCCACGGTGTGCTGGCCGTGCGTGTCTTCCCATGCGTACCGCCCGTTATAGACCGTGCCAAACAGCGGCCAGTCGGCAGGCGGCACCAGCTGGTTCGGATTCGGCAGTCGCCCATCCTGCGCCGGCGGGATCTTGCTGCTCAACCCTTGCAACTGCGCGTACATCGCCTCTAGATTTGACCGGAAGCCTTGGACATACCTGACTTGGTCATCCAGAAGCTCGAGCAGGGGGGTCAGCTCATCCTTCGTATCGGCGTTGATTGTGGCGAACGAAAACGGCAGTGGGCGGACGGTAGCCTGCATCTGGCCCAGGATGCCGAGGAAGGTCCCAGCCGGCATGAGCGGGCTGGGGATGCGCACATTCGGCGCCGCGATATCTTCCGGGATCACCGGGCTCTGTCCCTCGGTTCTGCACGCATAGACGTTCGACTTCTCAAAGGAGCAGCTACCCACGGGCGCCTGGCACGTCGCGGTGCAGACTGGGAGGCCGGTGATGGGATCCAGCCCCGTTGCGCAGCAGTAGTCGCATGTAACGCACGTGGAATCATTCCGCGTAATGTTGCTGCTGGTCAACCGACAATTCGGTCCTGGCGAGTTCGGATCGCATTCGCACGTCGGGCAGGCTTCCCCTTCGCCGCACGCGAGTTCCTTGGCATCGTTACATGCTCTGCCGATGCCGGCGCACTTATACGAATAGTCGAAGCGGTATTTCAGCGTGGCCGGCGGGTTGTCCAACGCCACCTGGAGATTCGATACCTTCACTGAGTCGGGATCAAACGCCCCTTCCGCGCAGGTGACCGGCACCAGCCGTTGCAGGTTGGCGGCGATGTACGCGGGCAGCTCCTTGACCCGCTGTCCCACGGCGGCCATCTGGTTCAAGAGGTTCGTCCGGTGGCCTGCGTCGATCTTGCAGGTCGGCCCGGGGAAGCCGGGCGGGGCGGCGGGATCGGTGAACTGGTTGTCGCGGAAGTGCACGCCGTTTTCGGTCGCCACCTCAGGCTGATCCCACGTGCAGTTATCGATCGGCTCTTCGTTCGCGCAAGTGGGCGGATCCGGCGGCCTCGAGGTCACGGACTCCATGGCCGGATACGAGCCGTAGTCGATGGAGCAGCCCGGCAGCCGGCTTTGCGCCATGAGGGTCTGCTCGGGCCATTTCCTCATCCCCACGAGTCCGTCATCGCCGTCGAGGACGGCCCCGAACAGGGTGTGGAAGCTCCCGTTTGTTTCCTCCTCTTGGGTGGGGTTGTAGAGGTGGGGAAACCAATTTTGATAATAGCGAAGCTCATAAATAAACGCGGCTTCACTCTCGCCGCCGAACAGCTCAACGTTCCAGATCAGCGCCTTGAGATACTCCAGGAGCTGTTCATACGTCAGGCGCACCGCATCTGCCGAATCCCAGCCCTCAGGGGGTGGGGTGGTGTCGCACGATGGGCAGGTGTCCAGCTCGTACCACGCGCGCGCCCCGGCTTGGTCAGGCCCAGGCTTCCAGAACCCCACGGCGCCCGTGCCGAGCTGCTTGTCAAACGCGCGCCACACCTGCATGAGACGGCCTTCGGGATTCACCCCGGTCTCCGTCTGCTTGCACGGGCACTCGATCTCCGTGCGCTCGAGCTCGTGCAGAAATTCCCGCGCGCGATTCCGAAACTCCGTGATCAGCCCGCTTCGGCTGTCAAGGTACAGCCTGATGATATCGCCGGGCCCTTCGCGCTTCAGGCCCGCAATCAGCAGCTGGCTGCGCCGGTCCCACCAATACTGGAAGCACGGGATCTTTTCCCGGGTGTTGCCGTCCGCATCCGAATCGAACGGATCGCCCCCGACGGCGATGTTGAGCGTGGTGCCTGCTGGATCGACCCAATGGCATTGCTGGCCCGTGAAGTTTGGGTCATCCACCGTTTGCGCCAGCGCCTGAAACAGCGCCCCTTCCCGGATCTGCTCGTAATCCGGCAAGCCGTTGAGCGCCTTGGCCGCGGTCGCGAACCGCTCTCCGATCGCCTGATCGATCATGTAGTTCTGATGGATGGCATCTGCGGCGACAGCCCCGGCAAACCCGGCTGCAAGACCTGATCCCAGCCCCGTGTACACCGCGGACGCCGCGGCGACCTTGATCGTTGTATCACCAAGCGTCGCAGCCCCAGATAGAGTTACTTGCAGTGGAGTTTTCGCGACGGTCCCCAGGTGACCCAGAAATCCATGCCCGGCGATCCCTGAGGCGCCGGCGATGCCGGCCCCGATCATCGCGCCCCACAGAGCGCCCTTGACGGTCCCGGTGCCGGTGATGGCCCCGCCGATGGCCCCGCCGGCTGCGCCCGCGATGATGGCCGGCAGCAGCATATGGGTGACCATATGCATGCTGAGCGGCGCCCCGAACCCGCCCGTCGCAATCGTCACCACCACCGCGGCAATGACGGCCAGGACCACGGGCAAAATCCCGGTTTTCTGGCACCGCTCCGTCAGGCACTCACCGGTCTTCTTGCCGATCCCATAGCACAGCTGATTCGAGCGTGAGGCCAGCTGCGAAGCGATGGAGAGCGCGGCACCGTCCGCCGCGTTGGCCACCGTCGTGGAGCTCGACGCCACCCGCCCGAGATTCATCACTACCAGAGCGAAAATCAGCACGACCATCACGAGCAGCAGGAGAAAGGTCGCAATTTGCCCGCCCGGCCGCTTCGAGGAAATGCGAGCGAGCAAGCTCGGCATCGGCCACCGTCTCATCATCGCGTGCCGGAGGTCCCCGAATCGACGACCGTGAGCTTCTCGAACAGCTCCACCCACGGCGTCATGCCTGGCCTGTTGGCCGCATCCGTCCGGGTTTCCTCATACGCCTGTTGGCGGAGGACGAAGCGCTCCGCAAACCAGAAGCAAATTTTCGCGCAAAACCCCATCAGGAGCAGACTGAGGATCATGGCGACGGCCATCTCGATGCTCGCCTGCCCTGGCTCCAGGCTCATGGCTCTAGGCTCTAGGCAACGAGAGCCGCAGCCTTCAGCCTTCAGCCTAGAGCCTTCAGCCAGGTGGGCCTTGAGCCTCGAGCCTTGAGCCTCGAGCCTTGAGCCTCGAGCCAATGTTGAGCCTTGAGCGCTTGTTACCAGTTGACGGTCCATGAATTCTCGGTCTTGACCTCTTTGGTCCGCGTCACGTGCTCATCCCGGGCTTGCACACGGGTGCCGCCCTCCGCCAGCGGCGACCACACCATGGTCCGGGTGATTTCATGTACGGAGCTTCCGGACGCGGTCGTCGTGATCGCCGCAGGGGATTCGGTCTTGTCCATCCGATGGTCGGCCCTGACGACCGTCACCGAACCCGGTTGCAGGCCCATTCGACTTCCGGTGCCCGCGAACAGGGCATCGAGACGCGGGAAGATCCAGCGCCCATCCCGGGACTGCACCGCGTCTTGGGCGTACCATGGCGGCTTGATGGCCTGCGCGCAGATGGTCGCGCAGTAGTCAAACCCTCCTGTCACCGGCTTCTCCTTGCGGCATTCCCGCTCGCACATGGCCGAGTCCACGATCATGCGGGCCTGCTTGGTGCAGATATCGTAATTGATGATCTCGCCCTCGCAGGCATCGAGCACCCGGACCGACATCGTGTACCGGACGCAGTTGGTCGATGTCTGGCCGCCGGCGTACGGATCTGGATCCGTGACGGTCTCCCACTCGGTGCAGACAGCCGGGCTTGTCCCGCAATCTGGCGAGGTGCATACCGCGCTGTAGATCAGCTTGTAGCGCTGCTCGCTCGAGCTCTCAAAGCCGGGTTCGTCGCGGAAACCCGCCGTCGCGCAGCTCCCGCCCGCGCTGCCGCAGTCGAAGGGTTGCCCATCAAGGTTCAGGCGAACGCGCGGCAGATGGCTGGTCTCAATGGGCCCCCTGTACATTTGCACGTCACGCGTGGCGCTCGCCGAGCCGGTGATCGGCGTCACCTGTCCGACCGCAAACGGGTGAGCCGGGTCCGGCACATGCCGGTCCCGCAGGATCAGCACATTGCCGGCGCCGCGCAGCGTGTCGTCCAGCGGCTCCGAGGTCATGGCCAGCGCAGCGCGGAAGGATTCCATCTGGCCGTACTGTTCGAAATCTGCGCGCATAGCATAGTTGACGAGCCATCCCAACATCGTAACGATCAGCGAACCCACAATGGCCAGCTCGAGCAGGGCCTGACCCCGTGAAGACCGCTCAAGGCTCGAGGCTCGAGGCTCGAGGCTCACCTGGCTGAAGGCTCTAGGCTGAAGGCTGAAGGCTCGTTCTCCAGCCTTGAGCCTTGAGCCCTGAGCCTTGAGCCAACTTGAGCCTTCAGCCGGGCGGGCCTTGAGCCTATTGAGGATCGACATGCTCGCTTCCCGTCCGGCTTGTGGTTTCCGGCGCATCGATGGTCGTGACGGTCTCCATCACGCCCGCATCCCAGATTCCATCACCGTCCAGGTCCACGTTGGAGCGCTCAGAACTCGTGGTGCTCGTGGACGTCAGGGTGGTCCGCAAACTGGACGTGGTCGAGCCCGGCCCGTACTGCTCCCCGATCGAGTCCGACGTTCTACGCAGGTGGCCTGAGACGCCCCGCTTCATGTACACGGACATGCTCAGCAGCGCCGCACAGACGGCGGTGAACAACACGGCGTACTCCACGGCCGTTTGCCCCCTGGACGCCGGTCCGCGCGGGTTCATTGCGGGTTCGCGTCCACCACGACCGACGACACGGATGACACGCCATCCCCCAACGCCCCCCTCGAGGAGACGCGCTCCCGCTCCACGGTCCTCGTGCGTCCGCCGCCGGGCAGCTCCTCGTCCAGGACGGATTGATCCGTGACGGTGGTCACCCTCGAGAGCCGATCCAGCGAGAGCCGATCCAGCACCAACCCCTGACGCAACGCGGGTTCCCTCAGCCTTTCTTCCTCCGTAAGCCCGCCTTCTTGAACTTCGCCGATGAGCTGGCCGAGTTCGCCGTCCGGGTCACCCACGGCGCCGAAACACGCATGCACGCGGCAAGGGCTCAGATCATCCGACGCGATCTTCAGCGCGGCCTGGATCCCCCGCTTGGCGTAGACCTGCATCCCCATCATCGCCGCCGCCACCAGCGCCAGCACCAGCGAGTATTCCGCCAGCGACTGTCCGCTCGCCGCCGAAGACCGCCGAAGGCTGAAGGCTCGTTCTCCAGCCTTGAGCCTTGAGCCCTGAGCCTTGAGCCAACTTGAGCCTTCAGCCGGGCGGGCCTTGAGCCTTGCGCCTTGAGCCATCTGCGCCCCCCGATCTGCGGTCATCCGCGTCCCATAACACCCGGAAGCCCCAGATAACCCCACCGGGCCGCCTGGGACTGCCGTGGCACATCCATCCCGCTATTTTTTGAAGAGTTTCTCGTCCTTCAGACCCTCAGTCAGATCCTCATGCCCCTTTCTGTCCTGGATCTCCGCTTTGGTGATCGTGGAAAAGGCTATACCGTCCGTCTGGGTCCTCTCGTGGCGCTCTGAGTCAAAAGTCCGCGTGTAATCATTCGTGGTGGTCAGCGGAGCGAACTGGTCGCCGATCTGGTCCGTCGATTCCCGCGCCTTGCCCATCACGCCGCGCTTCATGAAGATGGACATCGCCAACAGCGCGGCGATGATCACGACAATGAGGACCGCGTACTCCACCGTGCTCTGGCCTGTGCGGCCGTTCATCAGGATTCACCCCTCCCTTCGAAACCCTGTTGCAGGCTGTGCGGCTAGTTGGTTGTGTCCGTCCACTTGTCGTCTTTGGTCAGATCGGTCCCGGTATTGGAAAACCCGTCGACCTCCCGGGTGGTCTTCTGGCTGATGGCCAGCCGATCGACCTTTCCGCCTGCCAGGTATTTCTCATTGACCGACTGAGCCTGGGTCACGTCGTAACCGGAGTCGCTGTAGTACGGCTCGTACTGGCTCAGGACCGGGTTCTTGTCCGTGCCCAGGCTATCCCCGACATGGTCCGTCACATCCTTCACTTTCCCCTGCAGGCTCCGCTTCACGTAGACCTGCATGGCGACGACTGCGCCGACGACCACGGCGATCAGCACGGCGTACTCGGCGGTTTGCTGTCCGTTGCGGTTTAAAAGCGTCATTCGCGCTTCCCCCCTTTCCGATACGCCCCCTCTTCTCCTGCGCGTTAGAAGAGGGAGTCGCTGTCCAGACTCTTCGTCACGTTCTCCGTGCCGGTCTTGTGCTGAACCTCCGCCACCGCGATCTTTGAACCCCCCTCACCATTGGCCTTGGTCGTCTCATTGCGCGTCGACTTAAACGTCCGGGTATAGGCGTTCTTGGTGTCGAACGGAGCGAACTGCTCGCCGATCTGGTTCGTCGATTCCCGCGCCTTGCCCATCACGCCGCGCTTCATGAAGATGGACATCGCCAACAGCGCGGCGATGACCACGACAATGAGGACCGCGTACTCCACCGTGCTCTGGCCTGTGCGGCCGTTCATCAGGATTCACCCCTCCCTTCGAGCTGCAAGCTTCTGCGGCTTATTTCCAGTCATTATCCTCCTTCATCTCGACATCCGTCGTAGAGCCTCCCGTCCGAGTCGTTGTCTCATTGTCGCTGTCCCGCCGGACGGTCCCGCCCTCCTTAAACTGCTCTCTCACCTGCTGGTCCTGGACGACCTTGTACCCCGCCTTGTTGTAGTAGGGCTCGTACTGGCCCGTGACCGTGGTGATGCCGGTGCCGGCCTGAAGCAGGCCGTCCCCCACGCGGTCCGCCACGTGCTTCACCTTGGCCTGCAGGCCGCGCTTGACGTAGATCTGCATCGCGACGATCGCCCCGACGACCACGGCAATCAGCACGGCGTACTCGGCGGTGTTTTGCCCTTTCCGATTGAACACGTTCATGCGATGAGTCCCTCCTTTCCCTGGTCCTACAGGGTCCTACAGGCCCCTGCGCTTACGGCGCAGCAGGTGTGCCGAGCTGCGTCTTGAGCTTCGCCGCGGCGTCCGTGACGGCCTGCCCGGAGTTATCCATCATGTTCTTGAGGCCTGTCTTGAACACGGTTCCGGTGGCTAACACGACCGCCGTGATGATCGCC
>JAHFGU010000008.1 GCA_023247285.1 Candidatus Omnitrophota bacterium | reverse complement strand
ATCCCTTTTACGCGCTGTACGGGGCTCTCAGGCGGGCGGAGCTGCGCATGCGGCCGTCTCATGCCCGTCGGGCCCTGCGTCTGTTGCAGCAATACCGGGACCTCTCCGAGCAACGCTGGGAGAGAGCCGGGGATTTCCGTGGCCGTGCTGTTAGGTCGACCCGAAGGGTAAACGTCCCCAGCGCCTGAGCCAGCTTGAGGGCCGAGGGGCTCAGCCGCGGCAGTTCGCATACTGTAACACCCGGGGAGCCATTCTTTCCGATCGAGGTCGTCGATCGGGCGATTTACGCGCCGTGGTTCACATCGTGAGCCACGGCGCTTTTTATCTGGCGACACGTCAAAGAGTTAGCGCGTCCGTCCCAGCACCGGCCTAATCGTTCGCCTCTCTCCGTCGCCAAACTCGCCTTCTGCCGTCCCACCAATCGCCAAAGCAGGCGCTTCCTGCCTCTCTCCCTCTCTGATCGTGGTGATTCTGGGCGCGTTCTGGTTGCAGCGGATTTTGGCCTCCCCGCCGCCTCCGGGCCGAACTGCTGAGCTCGCCCAAACCCGGCTGTAACCGGCCCCACCTCTCGCTTACTGCACCAAGGGTGCCAACCTCTCCCAATCTCCGTCGGGAGAGGCCGGTTGTAAATCGCCAGGTCGGCCTTGATATCTCGCCAGACCCCCGCTCCGATCGACAATCGCCAAGCCGAAGGCGTAATGCAGGCTGATTTGCGTCATAGAGTTCCTCTCCGCTGCCTGCTATGTTTCAGCATCGATGCAAAATTATCTCGCCACACTCCCACTCTTTCGAACCCTGCCCGCCGCCGCCATCAAAGAACTTGGGGATGTCTCCGAGTTGCGCCGCTTTCGCAAAGGCGAGGTCCTCTTCAAGGAAAGCCAGCCTGCCGAGGCTGTATGGCTCATTCAACGAGGCTGGGTGTACCTCGTGAAGCGTCCCCCTCAGAGAGCGCCGGTGACGATTTTCACGGTCACTCCGGAAGAGGTCCTGTGCGGGTTTTCAGCGGTGGTCGGCCAGCGTGCTTACTACGCCTCTGCTGTGGCGGCGACCGACACGACAGCCATCCGCATTCCTCACACCGACTTCGCTCGTCTCCTCAAAGATCAACCCGGTTTCGCCGAGAGAGTGCTAGCGATCTATCACACCCGCATGCGCCACATGGCAGAAGCCATCAGTCTGGCCCAGGCCCCTGTGGAGCTACGCTTAGCGTATGTGCTGCTGCGCCTGCGAGCGACCTTTGGGAAAACCGTTCCTGTCACCCACTATGAGCTGTCCCGCATGGCCGGCACCCGGTGGGAAACGTCGATCCGGATCCTCTCATCCATGAAGCGGCGGGGATGGATGGCGTCCTCGCGCGGCAAGGTCACGATCGTCGCTCCCCAGAAGCTCCGGGCGTTGCTCGAGACCTGAACGCCAGACTCACCGGGCCGTTGTCGTTGCTCCGGAAATATTCTAGCCATGACGGGCATCATATTTAGATCAATCCCGGATGCCATAGGATGTGCCTCGCGGATGCCGAAGGGGTCAGGGCCGGCCGCGGTTCAGGAACGAATTGACCGGCTGAAAGCCGTCCGGAGGCGATGAGGCTGGTCCGAAGAGGTGTGCGCCTACCATCTCGGTGTCACGTATTCCACGCTCAGCCGGTGGGAGCGGGGAAACTCGCTTCGGAAGAGTCGTGCGGTCCTCAAGGCCGTTGGCCATGTTATCGCGGCATACCAGAAGGGACAACCCGGGAGGGGGTGAAGAGGATGTTTGGAAACATCGGATTGCCAGAGCTGTTGGTGATCTTGCTCATCGTGTTGCTGCTCTTCGGCGCGAAGCGATTGCCAGAAATTGCGCGGGGACTCGGCCGATCCATCCAGGAGTTCAAGAAGGGCGTGAAGGAGATCGAGCACGACGTCAACGATGTCAAGAAGGTCTGAGCGACGACGGCGGCTCCGGTCAACCGGCCGATGACGGAAGCGTCGAGGATGCGTCTCGGCATGCTGATTGCGGCGGTTGCGCTAGGCTCAGGGTGCGCCAAGGAGCCATCCGCAACGCGCTCAACCGCGAAACCGTCCGCGACCCCGCAGATCGTTGAAATGGGCCGGCAGCTTTACAACAAGCAGTGCGCGGTTTGTCATGGCCCGAAGGGCACGGGCGACGGCCAGGCAGCTTACCTCCTCTATCCTAAGCCGCGCGATTTCACCCAAAACGAATTCCGCCTTGTCTCGACCAGCACGATGCAGGCCGCTGATGAAGATCTGTTTCTCACCATTACCCGCGGGATGCCCGGTTCCGCGATGCCTTCCTGGGAGACGCTGACGCCGGAGCAGCGCTGGGCGTTGGTGTATTACGTTCGCCACCTCACGGGTGCGAGCGAACCAATCGATCCAGCCTCCATCATCCAAGTTCCGCCGGAGGCGCCGAAAACCCCCGAAAGCGTCGCGCGTGGCCGCCACATCTTTGCCCAGGCGTGCGCGTCCTGCCACGGGCCGCTGGGCAAAGGCGACGGCCAACAGGTGATGACCGATAACGCAGGTTTCCCAATCAAACCGCGAGACCTGACGGCAGGGGTATTTAAGGGCTCATCCGAGAGCAAGGATTTGTATGACCGGATTGTGGCCGGCCTGCCGGGCAGTCCGATGCCGAGCTACGCTGGGGCCTACACCGATGAACAGCTGTGGGATCTGATTCACTACGTCCAATCGCTCGTCCCGCCGGGAGTCGAGGATCGCGCCCGCCTGCATGCCCGGAGCATCCGCGCCCGTCGGGTCAGAGGCGACATTCCGTCAGACCCGACAGCGAAAGCCTGGAGCACGATCCAACCGGCCTATATCGCCCTCACGCCATTGTGGTGGCGCGATCACCGGGTCGAAGGGGTTGACGTCAAGGCGTTGCACAACGGCAAAGAGCTCGCGCTGCAATTGTCATGGAACGACCAGACGCGTGACAGCTCGACGCTCACCCCGCAGGCGTTTTCTGATGGTGCCGCGGTGGAATTTTCCTTAGAACAAGATCCGCCGTTCTTTGGGATGGGTGATGCCGCCGGCGCCGTGCAGATCTGGTACTGGAAAGCCTCCTGGCAGGAGGACCTCAAGGGCTGGCGGGACGTGGAGACCGCCTACCCCAACGCTGCCGTGGATTGGTATCCCGCACAGCGTGACTATCAACACGGTGAGCCCTTCGAGGTGAGCCAGTCGAAGACGGCCTCACAGGACCCACGATTCATGGGCGGCTGGGGAGCGGGCAACCCCCTCTCCGATCCCAATCGAGCGTCAGCGGCTGAGGAAGCGATGGCCAAGGGATTGGGGACGCTGACCTCCCGCGCGCCTTCGATGCAACGAATCCAAGCGAGCGGTCTCTGGCAAGACGGTCGGTGGCAGGTGGTGCTGCATCGGCCGCTGGCGCCCAACGAGGAAGGCGATCTGAAGGTGCGGCCTGGGCGGCGGGTCAGCGTGGCGTTCGCCGTCTGGGATGGCCGGGTCAGGGATCGCAATGGCCAAAAGAGCGTGTCGATATGGAACAGCTTGGAGCTGGAGCGGTAGCCATGTATCTGACGCGTCGCCAATTCTTGAAACTCTCAGGGGCCGCCGGGGTCGGGCTGTACCTGGCCTCACGGGAGCTGTCGCTCTGGGCGCTGGAGCCGGTCACGGAAGTAGACAACCCTCTCGCCTATTACCCGTCACGGGACTGGGAACAGCTCTATCGCGACCAGTACCGGTATGACAGCACCTTCTCCTGGGTCTGCTCGCCCAACGACACGCACGCCTGCCGCGTGCTGGCGTACGTGAGAAACGGCGTCGTGGTGCGCCTCGGCTCAGAGTACAACTATGAGACCTACGCCGACCTGTACGGCAACAAGGCGACGCCGAACTGGAACCCCCGCCAGTGCGCCAAGGGCTTCACGTTCCATCGGCTCATCTACGGCCCCCACCGGCTTAAACACCCGATCATCCGCACAGGCTGGAAGCAGTGGGCTGACGATGGATTTCCGGAGCTCACGCCATCGCGCAAGACGAAGTACAAGTTCGATGCGCGCGGCGCCGACACCTTTGAGAAGATTCCATGGGGATCGATCTACACCTATATTGCCCGCGGCCTCATCGCCATCGCTAAACGCTACAGCGGCGAGCCAGGCACGGCCCTCCTGCGCAGCCAGGGCTATCCTGAGGAAATGATCAAGGCGACGGGCGGGGCCGGGACCCGGACCTTAAAGTTCCGCGGTGGGATGGGCTTGCTTGGGGTGTTCGGCAAGTACGGCATGTATCGTCTCGCCAACACGATGGCGCTCCTCGATGTCCACCTGCGCGGGGTCAAGCCTGAGGACGCGAAGGCCGGGCGGACGTGGTCCAATTACACCTGGCACGGCGACCAGGCGCCGGGGCATCCCTGGGTGCACGGGTTGCAGAACGCCGATTGTGATTTCAACGACCTGCGCTTTTCCAAGCTGATCATCCAAGACGGCAAGAACCTCTGCGAGAACAAGATGACCGACTCGCACTGGTTCATTGAGTGCATGGAACGCGGGGCGAAGCTGGTGACGATCGCACCCGAATACAGCCCACCCGCCTCCAAATCGGATTATTGGATTCCGATCCGTCCGCAGACCGATGCGGCGCTCTTCTTGGGTATCACGCGCCTGATGGTCGATCGCGGCTGGTACGACCGGGAGTTTGTCCTGAGCTTCACGGACTTTCCCCTGCTGGTCCGGACGGACACGCTGCGGCGCCTTCGAGCGCAGGACATCCTCCCCGGCTACCAGGGACGGCTCTCCAAGGACGGCCCAAGCTACAAGCTCCAGGGGCTCAAAGATGAGCAATACGCCAAGCTCGGTGATTTTGTCGTGTGGGACGAAGCGACCAAGGCGCCTGTGGCGATCACACGCGATGATGTCGGCAAGCGGTTGAGCCAGCAGGGCATCCGTCCCGCGCTTGAAGGCACGTTTACGGTCACGACGGTTGACGGCACACGTGTTGAGGTGATGACGCTCTTTTCGCTCTATCAACTCCACCTCAAAGACTACGACCTCGACACGGTGCATGAGATCACCCATGCGCCGAGAGAACAGATCGAACAACTCGCGAAAGACATCGCCACCATCAAGCCGGTTGCGATCCACCAGGGCGAGGGGATCAACCACTACTTCCACGCGACCGAGGCCAACCGCGCGGCCTACCTGCCGCTGATGCTCACCGGCAACATCGGCCAACGCGGAGCAGGCGCCTACGGATGGGCCGGCAACTATAAGGCCGCGCTCTTCCAAGGCTCTCCATGGACCGGGCCGGGGTTCAAAGGCTGGGTGGCCGAGGACCCGTTTGAGCCGAATCTTGATCCCACCGCTTCGGGCAAGGATATCCACGCGCACGCCTACTTCAAGGATGAAGAGCCCGCGTACTGGAACCACGGGGATAAGCCGCTCATCGTCAATACCCCGAAGGACGGCCGCAAGGTCTTTACCGGCAACACCCACATGCCGACACCCACGAAGGCGATGCTCTTCACGAACGTGAACCTCATCAACAATGCCAAGTGGGTCTACGAAATGCTCAAGAACGTCAACCCGAACGTCGAGATGATTCTCTCGATTGACATTCAGATGACCGCCTCGATCGAATACGCCGACATCGCCCTGCCGGCAAACTCGTGGCTTGAGTTTGAAGGGCTGGAGGTCACGGCGTCCTGCTCCAATCCGTTTCTGCAAATCTGGAAGGGCGGCATTCCGCCGGTGTTCGACAGCCGGGACGACTTGGTCATTTTGTCCCAGATCGCCGAAGCGCTGGGCAAGGAAATCGGCGATACGCGCTGCAGCAACTATTGGAAGTTTGCGTTGGAGGGTCAACGCGAAGTCTACATCCAGCGGCTGCTGGATTCCTGCACGACCACCGTGGGCTATCAGCTCAAGGACATCATGGCGGGCACGTATGGGCCGCCGGGGGCGGCACTCATGCTCTTCCGCACCTACCCGAGGATTCCATTCTGGGAGCAGGTGCACGAGGACTTACCGTTCTACACCGATCACGGGCGGCTCCAGGCCTACACCGATGTGCCCGAGGCGATCGAGTACGGCGAGAACTTCATCGTGCACCGCGAGGGCACCGAAGCCACCCCCTACCTGCCGAACGTCATCGTCAGCAGCAACCCCTACATCCGCCCCAACGACTATGGGATTCCCTTGTCGGCGGAACACTGGGATGATCGGACGGTGCGCAACGTGAAGATGCCGTGGGATCAGGTCAAAGGCACCAAGAACTTCCTCTGGGAAAAGGGCTTTCAGTTTTACTGTCTGACCCCGAAGAGCCGCCATCGCGTGCACTCGCTCTGGAGCAACGTGGACTGGCACCAAATCTGGGACTCCAACTTCGGCGACCCCTACCGGATGGACAAGCGCAGCCCCGGTGTCGGCGAGCACCAAATCCACATGAACCCGCAGGCGGCCAAGGACCTCGGCATCAACGACGGCGACTACGTCTACGTCGATGCGAATCCGGCTGACCGCCCCTACATCGGGGCCAAGCCGGATGATCCGTTCTACCGCGTTGCCCGGTTGATGCTGCGGGTGAAGTATAATGCGGCTTACCCGTACAACGTCGTCATGATGAAGCACGGGACCTACATCGCCACGGAAAAATCCGTGAAGGCGCACGAAACGCGCAAGGACGGCCGGGCCCTGTCAGCCGACACCGGCTACCAGGCGAACTTCCGCTACGGGTCGCAGCAGAGTGTGACGCGCAACTGGCACATGCCGATGCACCAGACCGACTCGCTCTTCCACAAGGCGAAGGTCTTCATGGCCTTCCTCTTCGGCGGGGAGGCGGACAATCACGCGGTCAACACCGTGCCGAAAGAGACGCTCGTCCGCGTGACGAAAGCGGAAGCCGGCGGATTGGGCGGCAAGGGCGTCTGGGCGCCGGCAACGACCGGCTATACCCCAGCCGCCGAGAACGAGACCATGCGGAAGTACCTCGAAGGCCAGTTCGTTGAGGAGAGCAAGAAATCGTAAACGAGAGCCGCGCTGACCGCAATCGATGGCAATGCCTGTGGGCAGGGCTCACGCTCGTCACGCTCCTGCTCGGACTCACTCCGATGGGCTGGGCGAGGGATGATTTCCAGGTGTGGAATACCGTCGAGCTCAGCAAGCGGCTCGGTCCACAGTGGGAAGTGTTTTTCCTTCCGGAGATTCGCATACGCGATGATGCAGGCGAGCTCTTTTACCACGAGTACCGCCAGGGGGTGCGCTACAAGCCCTCCAAACACTGGCACGTCGGGCTCAATTACCTGTTCGTTCGCAACGAGTCCTCCGGCAAACCGCTCGAGGAACATACCGGCGAGCTCGACCTCACGCCCAAAACGACGCTGGGCCCCCTCGAGGTCTCTCTGCGAGGGCGGCTGGCGCTGCGGACGATTCAAGGGAGCGCCGGCGAGCAGGAATGGCAGTTTCGAGTGATGCCGAAGATGGCGTATCCGACCCAGCTCGTCGGTCGCAAGCTCATCCCCTACATCGCCGACGATCTGTTCTACGACTACACCCGCGACGCGTGGAACCAGAACCGGGTGTTCCTCGGTCTTGCCGTTCCCACGGGCAAGGCGCTTGGCGCGGAGACGACGGTGGATGTCTACTACATGGTCCAGAGTCAACTCGGCAAACGGCACGACCGGAGCAGCAACCACATCCTGGGGACGAAACTGAGTGTCAGATTTTGACGGGATGAGGCGTGTGAGCGATGCCGTATAAGGAACCCGAACCGGATGATCCTTTGGAACTGACGGGGGTCGTGCTGCCTGCTCCGGACGAGGCGTCGCTAAAAGACATGGCCGTGTGTTTCGTCGAAGAGTTCCTGCGCGACGGCTGGTCGGATGAGCAACTTCGTGCGATGTTCCGCAATCCCTACTACCGAGGTCCCTACCTCGTGTGGCGGCAGCAGGGCGATGCATACGTGGAGGCCGTGATCCAGGAAGTCCGTCATATCTGGCGCCCCAACGCAGCCGGAGGAGCGACTCATGCCTAAGGTGTTCAACTGGCAGTTGGGCCGCGAGATGTCGTATCCGTTCGAGGAGCACCATCCGGATCGGCAGTTCGCGTTCGTCTTCAACCTCAACCGCTGCATCGGCTGCCAGACGTGCACCATGGCGTGCAAGTCCACGTGGACTTTCTCAAAGGGCCAGGAATACATGTGGTGGAACAACGTCGAGACGAAGCCCTACGGCGGCTATCCCCAATCCTGGGACGTCAAGATTCTGAAGCTGCTGGAGGAAGCCAGCGGCGAGCCGCAGCGATGGGACAGCGGCGTCTATCAAGGAAAGACCATCTTCGAGGCGGCCGAGAAGCACATCGGCCCTGAGCCGCAGCGCGTGCTGGGCTACCTGCCCACGGATGAAGAATGGCGCTTTCCCAACATTTATGAGGATACATCCACTGGCTATGCGGGCGGCAAGTTGGGGTTGAGCAACGAGGGCGCAACACTCCCAGAACACAAGACCTGGTTTTTCTACCTCGCACGCATCTGCAATCACTGTACCTATCCCGGCTGCCTGGCGGCCTGCCCGCGCAAAGCGATTTACAAACGGCAGGAGGATGGGATCGTGCTCATCGATCAGAAACGCTGCCGCGGCTACCGCAAGTGCGTTGAGGCCTGCCCCTACAAGAAGGCGATGTACCGGCCGAGCACCCGCGTGAGCGAGAAGTGCATCGCCTGCTACCCGCGCATCGAAGGCAAGGACCCGGAAGCCGGCGGCCGGCCCATGGAGACGCGCTGCATGGCGGCCTGCATCGGCCAGATCCGTTTGCAGGGACTGGTGAAGATGAACAAGGACGGCAGTTGGACTGAGGATCGCTCCAATCCCATCTATTACCTCGTGAAGGTGGCCAAGGTCGCCCTGCCGCTGTACCCGCAGTTTGGGACCGGGCCCAACGGCTTCTACATCCCGCCGCGATGGGTACCGCGCGGCTACTTGAAACAGATGTTCGGCCCCGGCGTGGAGGAGGCGATTGATGCATACTTAGCGCCCAGCCGGGAGTTGTTAGCGGTCCTGCAGCTCTTCCGGCGGACCAACCGCATCATCTTCCGCTACGAGATCCAAGAAGGCCCGAAGGTCTACGAGACCGAGCGCCACGGCAAACCGTTTGTGATGTACAACGATACGATTATCGGCTATGGCGAGGACGGGAAAGAACTGATTCGCACGCAGGTCGAGGAGCCGTTTCACGTGCGTCCGGCGACGCACCAGAACTCCATCTAACAACCGTGATCAGTGATGAGTGACAACGTATCGAAGACAGCGGTGTCCGATACGCGGAGCATCGAGGAGCTACTAGCGCGAAGCGCCGTCTATCGTGCGTTGTCGTTCCTGCTGCGCCATCCGGATGCAGACACCGTGAAGTGGCTGGCGATGCGAGAGCATCACCGGCTGCCTGAGATCGTGGAGATGCTGACCAAGGCACGCAACGGGCAGTTGCACGAGGCTGTGCGGCGCTTGGCGGCAGCGCTGGATTCAGCATCGGTTTCGGAGTGGACTCGCGAGCACGAGCACATCTTCGGGCACTCGGTCCAGAGCGCGGCCCCACCCTACGAACTCGAGTACGGCGAGGAGCATAGTCATCGGCAGCCGCAGGAGTTGGGCGATATCGCGGCCTTCTATCAAGCGTTCGGCCTTCGCGTGGCCTCCACCTCGCATGAGCGCGTGGATCATATCGTCACGGAGTGCGAATTCCTGCACTACCTGCTCTACAAGCAAGCCTGTGCGCTGGATGAGGAGACTGACGAACACGCGGACGTGTGCAGCGAAGCCGCCCGGCAGTTTCTCGCCGATCATCTCGGCCGCTGGGGTCCGGCGTTCGCCCGTCGGCTTTCGCAGGTGGCCGGCGAGGGTCTCTTGGGGATGGTTGCCGAGGTGACCCTGGCGTGGCTGGTGCAGGACTGTGCCCGGATACAGGTCGCTGCCGGGCCGCGCGACCTACCGCTCCGGTTCCCGAAAGAACGGGACGAAACAGGGTGCGCGGCATGCGCACCGGCGCAACCAGGGAATGTCGATGGCGCGGTCCGTTGAGATCCGATGTGATCCCTCATTTGCGGAAGAAGCGGTCTTTCTTGAGCTCAGTGCCCGCGAAGCCGCAGGCGACCGGCGGGTGGCGCAGGTCTTTCATGCGCAGCGCGCTGCCCTGTATGATGCAGCGGCATCGCCGGAGCAGCGCGAGGCGGCCTTTCAGCAGCTTGCGGCTCGTTACTTCGATGAGCTTGGATTCGCCCAGTTGTTCACGAAGCGGCTTGGGGAGTTTCCGCTTGTCGCCGCGCATGTCCACGCGGTCATGGTGCGCCGCGCCTTTTGCCGAAAGGACGAGCGCGTCGAGCTCTATGTGCTGCCAGGATCCACGGCGCACCAAGACTTCGGAGGCCCGACCACGTTGCTGATTGACCTGCAGGCCATCCGGTGCCGGGACCGCCACCGGTTGGTCGCGTGGCTGCGGCACGAATTGATGCATGTCTCCGATATGCTTGATCCGGCGTTTGCGTACCAGCCACACCCGGAGTTGGGCGGTGAATATGAGCTGGAGAATGACCTCATCCGTGAGCGCTTCCGGTTGTTGTGGGACTTGCGTGCGGAGGGCCGCATGCGCCGCAGGGGCTGGCAGGCGGTTGCGGAGGAAGCGACCCGCCACAGGGAGTTTGAGCGGATGTTTGCCCCGTGGGAACCGCTCCGGCGCGAAGCGGTCTGGCGCGATCTTGGCAGCCGCGACAACTGGACGCAGCGCGAGCTCCTTGAGTTGGCGCAGGATGAGCGGCTCACACGGATGCTCGGGCAGGGCGGCATCCGGTGTCCCTTGTGCCATTTTCCAACGCGCGAGGGGGTGCGCGATTGGGGCGGGGGGCATGCTGCCGTGGCTGAGGCGATCCATATGGATTATCCCGCGTGGGAGTCGTCTCATGGAGCATGCCTCCAGTGCGTCGAGCTCTACCGATCGAGGCTGCAACTCGCATGAGCACAACTATCGATCGGCGCACCTTCCTCACCACAGCACCGCGCCAGTTCCTCAGCGGAGTGAAGGCGCTCATGCATGACGTCGCGGCATTCGCGTGGTCTGTTGCTGACGGGCAAGAACGCGCCGTGCGCCAGCGAGTCGCGTTGTTAGACGTCTCCCGTTGCCTCGCGTGGTCAGGGACGGATTGCCAAATATGTTATCTCAGATGTCCCAAGCGCGATGAGGCGATGAGGTATGAGGAAGGCAGGCCGGCCATCGTGACCTCAGTATGCGACGGTTGCGGCATCTGTATCGACGTGTGCCGCGCCGTCAATGATCTCGAAGCGATTCAGCTTGTCGACGTCACAACAAGTCGGGTGACAACGTAGCGCGATTCTCCGAGCTCAGAGACCTGTAGCCGGATCGACGGGTATGGTGTCTGGGCCCCCGCCCCCAAGGCTTCGCTTTGCGAAGCAAAGCGTTGGGGGCCGGGCGAGGAAGGAAACGACCTCGCCTCCTCGTGTTTGGAAAGGAGAGCGCTGGCTGACGTGTCAATGCGGCCAGCTCCCTTTCCATATGAGGAGCCGGCCGCGTTCGTTTAGGGGAGCGGGTTCGATGGAAACGCTTTGTGATCCGTTTGGCCGGTCCATCCGGTATCTCCGGATCTCGGTGACCGACCGATGCAATCTGCGGTGCGTCTACTGCCTGCCGGCAAGCGGTGTGCGGTGGCTGCCGCGCGAAGCCGTGTTACGGTTTGAAGAAATCCATGAGGTTGTCCGCGCGGGCGCGCAACTTGGGATCAACCGCGTGCGGCTGACGGGAGGGGAGCCGCTCGTCCGTGAGGGGATTGTTGAGCTTGTGCACATGTTGGGTTCAATCTCCGAACTCAACGATCTCTCCCTGACGACTAACGGGGTACTGCTGGCGAGACGCGCCCAGGCGCTCGCCCGCGCAGGGCTCACGCGGGTCAACATCAGTCTCGACACCTTGAGGGCAGAGCGGTTCCGCACGATCACGCGATTCGGGACGATTGGTGATGTCGAGGCGGGGATTCGAGCGGCCCTCGAGGCGGGACTCGCGCCTGTAAAGCTCAACGTCGTTGTCATGCGCGGGGTGAATGACGATGAGATTGTTGAACTCGGGCGTCTCGCTGTGGACCGACCGCTGCACGTCCGATTCATCGAGCTCATGCCGATTGGTGACTACTTCACCCGGGAGCGGCTCGTGCCGTCGGATGAGATCCTCGCCCGGCTGAGTGCGCTGGGCGAGCTCCGCCCCATCGACGGCCCTGTTGGTTGTGGGCCGGCGCGCTCCTACACGTGGGCCGGCGCGCGGGGGAGTGTCGGCATCATCGGAGCGATGACCCAGGCCTTCTGCGCACAATGCAATCGGTTGCGGCTGACCGCGACGGGCCGGCTCCGTCCCTGCCTGGATCAGGAATCGGCCGTGGATCTCATGCCGGCTCTGAGGCCGGTGGTGGATCACGAGCATCTGGCGCAGCTTATCCGGGACGCCGTTGCCGCAAAACCAGAGCATCACACCATGGTTCAACGAGAGGTTGGGAGTCCCAGGTTCTGCATGGCTGGAGTCGGAGGCTGACGAATGGCTGTGTCTGGCCGGCAGCGCGCCCAGGTTCGCATGGCCGATGTGAGCGAAAAACCTGCAACCGTCCGAACGGCCGTGGCACGGTGCGAGCTTGTGATGAGACCACGAACGCTCGCAACCATCAAGGCAGCCAAACTGCCGAAGGGCGATGTGTGGCCGGTCGCTCAGGTCGCGGGAATCCTGGCGACGAAACGGACGGCAGAGCTCATTCCGCTGTGCCACCCGATTCCCATCAGCCATGTTGAATTGCGCCAAGGGTTGAATGGACGATGCGTGACGATTGAAGCTGAGGTCACCACGACGGCACCCACAGGCCCGGAAATGGAAGCCCTGACGGCGGCGGCCATCGCGGCGCTGACGGTCTACGACATGTGCAAAGCCATCGAGCAGGGCATCATGATTCGTCAGCTGTATCTGGTAAGCAAGTCAGGCGGCAAGAGCGGCACCTGGAAGCGACGCTGATGTGGTCGCGGTGTTGGTGGGCCACTTGGGCATCAGGATTCTTCGGGATCGCCGGCCTCCTGCACGTGGCGAGGTTCTTCTTTCGAGTGCCCGTGCGGGTCGGGGCGTACGATGTCCCGCTCACGGTCAGCGTGCTGGTTGGCGTGGTGTTCGTCGGAATCTCAGCAGGGTTACTCTGGATCGAGGTTCAGCGTGAGCGAGCCAAGCGTCGCCCAGCGGGAAAACAGCAGGCCTAAGATGGCGTGGCAGGTCGGCATCGTGACCATCAGCGACACGCGCTCTCAAGGCATGCGCGCCGACACCGCCACGCCGCGCGTCAAGCGGCTCATGGAGGAGGCCGGCTTCGTCGTGAGCGAGACGATTCTGGTTCCGGATGAGCGGAAACTCATCGAAGAGCGACTCATTGATTTCGCCGATCGTCTCAAGCGGCCGTTGGTCATCACCACGGGTGGCACGGGGTTTGGTCCGCGCGATGTGACGCCGGAAGCCACACACGCGGTCATCGAGCGCGACACGCCCGGCCTCGCCGAAGCCATGCGCGCATCGACAGCCACAGCGCAACCGCTGGCATGGCTCTCGCGCTCGACCGCCGGCTTGCGCGGCCGCACGCTCATCATCAATCTCCCCGGCAACCCGCAGGGAGCCGAGGAGTGTTTGCGGGTGGTGTTGCCGCTGATCCCGCATGCGCTGGCGATGGTTGCCGGCCATCCGCATGATCACCAACAACGTCCACGCGGGCGCGCTGCACGACGCCGCACCACCGCGGCGCACTGACAAGCCGCAGATGGACATGACACTCTCGCTGACGACACCGATGTTTGCTCTCGCGCTCGCACTCGTGTTCGCCATCGCGGTGCTGTACGCCTCGGTGGGCCATGGCGGGGGTTCTGGCTATCTGGCGGCGTTGTCGCTCCTGGGCATACCGGCGGCACGCATGGCGAGCACCGCGCTCATCCTCAACCTCTTCGTCGCAGGCATCGGACTGGTGGCGTTCTTCCGCGCCGGGCACCTCTCCGGGCGGCTGACGCGGCCATTCCTGATCGGGTCGGCGCCGGCGGCGGTCCTCGGTGGTTGGAGTCAGGTCTCACCGCGGATCTATGCCGTATTGTTGGGCGGCTGTCTCATGGTAGCCGCTTGGCGGTTGGTCATTGAGGTCTACCGCCCACCAGAGCGACAGCGACGTTCACCGCCCCCCGTCCTCATGGGTTGGCTCGGCGCCATCCTTGGGTGGATCTCCGGTGTGGTGGGCGTTGGCGGCGGCATTTTTCTGAGCCCGCTGCTGCTCTTGGCCGGCTGGGCAACTCCGCAGCAAACCGCAGCCAGCTCAGCGTGCTTCATCGTCGTCAACTCGGCTGCGGGGCTGGCCGGGCGCGCCCTGGGCGGCACGCTGGATGTCCTCCCCGTGTGGCCGTTCATCGGGGCGGCGTTCGTCGGGGGACTGTTGGGCGCGCGGGTCGGGGCGCACCATCTCTCCGGCCGCAGGCTTAAGGGGGTGCTCGCGGTCGTGCTGTTGGTCGCGGCCATGAAGCTTTTCGCGAAGGGGCTGGCCGGATGAATCTCTTACGGATCGAAGAGGCCTGGAGCAAGATCGCGGCGCTGGCCGCACCGCTGCCGATTGATGCGCGACCGCTCGAGCAGGCGGCCGGCTCTGTCGTCGCCGAGGCGGTAGCCGCCCCAGTTGCTCTGCCGCCGTTTGATAACTCTGCGATGGACGGCTATGCCTTGCGCGCAGCCGATACGGTTGGGGCAAGCGCGGAACAGCCGGTGGTGCTGCCGGTGATTGGCGAAGTGGCGGCAGGGGGGTGGCGGCAGGAAGGCCTTGCATCAGGCCGCGCGGTTCAGATCATGACAGGGGCGGCGCTGCCGCCGGAAGCGGACGCGGTGTTAATGTTGGAGGCTGGCCGGTTGCGGAATGGGGCCGTCGAAATCCGTGAATCGGTGCCAGCAGGCAAACATGTGCGCCGTCGCGGCGAGGATGTGCAGCAACATCAGGTGCTGGTCGCCCCCGGGGCCCGGCTCAATGCACAGCGATTAGGGCTGCTGGCTGCCTGCGGCATTGCGCAGGTGCGCGTCCACCGTCAGCCGACGGTCAGCATGCTGGCCACAGGCAGCGAACTGGTCGCGGCTGGAGTCCCGTTGGCGCCGGGACAGATCTATGACAGCAACCGCATCGTGCTGCGCCGGTTGCTGGGGCGCGCGGGATGCGTCGTCGCCGATCTTGGTGTTGCCCCAGACGATGCGGACGCGATCGCCGCGCGGATTCGTGAGGGACTCGCCGCAGACGTCTTGCTCATCTCTGGAGGGGTCTCGGTCGGATCGCGCGACCATGTGAAGCCGGTGCTGCGCGAGCTTGGTGTCGAGACGGTCTTTTGGGGCGTGGACATGAAGCCGGGCAAGCCGCTCTTCTGCGGCCGCCGGGGAACCGCCTGGGTGTTCGGCCTGCCCGGCAATCCGATTTCCTGCGTCGTCGGATTTCTGGTGTTTGTGGAGCCCCTCATCCGACGGCTGCAAGGTGACGTCGCTGCGCTGCCCGGATATGTCCGGGCGAAGCTGACGCACGCCGTCCACAAGCACGATGGCCGCCGCTGGTTGATGACGGCGCGGCTCGATACCTCTCTCGATGGGACGCGGCTCGTGACACCGACGGTACAGCAGGGCTCGGCCATGATGCGGGCGCTGAGCCAGGCCAACGCGTTTCTGGTGGTACCGGAGGAACGGACCGAGGTGCCGAGCGGAGAGCTGGTGGATGTGCTGCCCATTGACGGATCGTGATCGGGGGCCAGGGTTCGTGTTCGTCTCCGGACCGTCGAACAGCGGCAAGACGACGCTGATTGAACAGTTGGTTCCACGGCTGCGCGCCAGAGGAATTCGGGTCGGGACGATCAAGCATGCGCATCATGGATGTGACCTGGATCAGCCAGGAAAGGACAGCTGGCGGCATGCCCAAGCCGGTGCTGAGGCCGTCGCGGTCATCGCTCCAGAGCGCGCCGCATGGCTTATGCGCACACCGGAAGAGCTCTCCGTGGCGGAGGTGTTAGCACCAATGCATGGACGTGTTGATCTCGTCCTCATCGAAGGGTTTAAGCAGTCACCTGGGCCCCGGATTGTGCTTGAGCCCGAAGCCACATTCCGATTGCACCGGGATCCTGTTCAGTGTCGAATCGGCGCTCCAGTCCCTGAGCTGTCGGCAGATGAAGTTGAGCGGATTGTCGATTTTTGTCTTGAAGTCAAGGGACGGCAGTCGACCCAGAGTTCCTCTGATCAGGGCGGCCCCCGATGACGCAGGCAACGGCGATGACGACGGTGCGGATTCAGTGCTTTGCGCAGCTGCGCGATCGGTTGGGTCAATCGGAGTTGTCAGTGATGCTGCCAAGAGCATCGACCGCACGCGAAGTGTTGCATGTACTCCGCGCGCGCTACCCGTCTGCGGCGCCGTTGTTGGACGTGTCGCGTCTCGCCGTGAATTGGGAATACCTTTCAGAGGAACGCATCTTGCACGAGGGGGATGACGTGGCGATCATCCCTCCGGTCAGCGGCGGGTGAGATGGCGTATGTGACGCACGAGCTCATTGAGCTCTCGGAATGGCGCGGCCTCGCTCATGACTCCAGCGAGGGGGCCTCGGTGGAGTTTCTCGGCATGGTGCGTGGTCAGGAGCAGGGCTATCCGATCACGCATCTTTTCTACGAAGCCTATGAACCGATGGCTGAGCGCGTCATCGGCCAGCTGATCCAACAGGCACGGCAACGCTGGGTGCTCAATCGCGTGTGGATCCGACATCGGGTCGGCCGTGTCGATGTCGGGCAACTGGCCGTAGTGGTGGGTGTGCGGGCGGCTCATCGCGAGGAGGCGTTTGAGGCCTGCCGCTTCCTCATTGACACGATCAAGCGGGACGCCCCCATCTGGAAAGCCGCCATTGGTCCTGACGGAGTTCGTCTCGAACCCTCCTGCGCCCATGGATGCGCGGCTCACTGAACCTAGAGTGGATAGCTTGACGCCGCCCGAGCCGCCCGCCGGACGCCCCGCTCTCGGGGCATCTCGCCTGCCGATCACGGGGCATCTCGAAGAGCTTCGGCGTCGGCTGTGGGTGTGCATCGGCGTCATCGGGTGCACTTCGGCCATCAGTTTTGCGTATGCCGGACGCCTCGTGGAGTGGCTGAAGCGTCCAGCCGGCGCGGCGTTGCCGAGACTGGCGTTCTTTAGCCCGCCCGAGGCGGTCCTAGCCTACATGAAAGTCGCGGTAACGGCGGGGCTGGTTCTCTCCCTGCCGGTCATCCTCTACGAACTCTGGGTGTTTATCAGGCCCGGCCTGATGCCCCGAGAGCAGCGCTATGGGCTGGGGTTTGTCTGGTGGGGCAGCGTCCTTTTTCTCGCCGGCGGCGCCTTCGCCTATTGGGTGTTGCTACCGGTCTCACTACAATTCTTGTTGGGCTTCGGTGGCGGGCAGCTGGAGCCCGTGATCTCCATTAGTCAATATCTCTCATTCACCACGATGGTCATCTTGGTGTCTGGCGCGGTCTTCCAGTTGCCGATTGCCGTGCTGCTGCTCACCAAGTTGGGGGTGGCCACCCCGCAGATGCTTCGACGGAAGTGGCGCCACGCGCTCGTGACGATGGTTGTTGCCGCCGCCATTCTGACGCCAACCGCCGATGCCTCGACCATGCTGCTCATGACCGTGCCCATGCTGGCGCTGTACGAGGTCTCGATTTGGGTAGCCGCCCTTGCCGCGCGGCGAAAGCGCCCCGACGGCTGAGACGCTGAGAATCACAGGGATTATCCTGGCCGGGGGGGCTAGCCGGCGCATGGGTCGCGAGAAAGCTCGCCTGCCCTGGGGTTCTGCGACGCTGATTGAGCACGTCATCGAGACGCTGCGTCCTGTCACGGATGAGTTGCTCGTGGTGGTCAAGGACGCTCGGGCATTCGCCGACTTGGGCGTGCGGGTTGTTGAAGACCTCGTGCCTGACGCCCATGCGTTGGGCGGCCTCTGCACGGGCCTCACCCTGGCGGCACATGAGCAGTGCTTCGTGTGCGCGTGCGACACCCCGTTTCTGAACGCGCCGCTTGTCCGGTTCCTGTATGAACAGCTTGATGGGGGCGACCTCGTCATCCCCAACACCGCCCGCGGCCTCCAGCCGCTCCACGCGGCCTATGCGCGCTCGGCATTACCGGCCGTTCAGGAACAGCTTCGGCAGGAGCGCTGGGATCTGTGCGTCCTAGCATCCACGCTGCGCACCAGAATCATTGAGCCGGAGCAGTGGCGTCCCCTAGACCGCGGAGGCCGGAGCTTCTGTAATCTGAATACGCCGGCCGACTATGTCGCAGCCCGGCGGTTGGCCGTCAGGCTGACGCGGATCATAGAACCTGCTGAACGTTCGCCGTATCATCGTAGGCGATTGTCGGGTCGTACCGGCCCGCACCCCCACTTCCTGAAATTAACGGTGTTGACCAAGCGATCCGGCATGCCCATGGCTGTCTACCTGGATAACGCCGCGACGTCGTTTCCGAAGCCGCCGCGGGTCTATGAACGGCTCCGGGAGTACCTGGAGCGATACGGTGGCTGCCCGGGGCGGGGCAGCTACCGGATGGCGAAAGAGACGGAGGCGGTGATCGACGAGACGCGAGCGCTGCTGGCGGAGCTGCTTGGCGTGCGGGAGCCCCGGCGGATGATCTTCACGCTGAACGCCACCGACGCCCTCAACATGGCCATCAAGGGCGCCGTTGTCCCCGGCGATCACGTGGTGACCACCGCGCTTGAGCACAACTCGGTGATGCGTCCGTTGAACCGACTGGAGCGCACAGGGCTCATCCGCGTCACGCGGATCGGCGCGTCGTCAGAGGGGCTTGTCGACCCAGACGATATCCGCCGCGCTCTCATCAAGCGCACCAAGCTCGTCGCCGTCATCCATGGCTCCAACGTCACGGGCGCGCTCCAGCCGATTGGGGAGATCGGTCCGATCGTGCGAGAGCATGGCGCGCTGTTTTTGGTGGACGCTGCGCAGACGGCAGGCGCAGTCCCCATCGATGTCGAGGCGGCGTGCATCGACCTGCTGGCGTTTCCGGGACACAAGGCGCTGCTGGGTCTGCCTGGGACGGGCGGGTTGTGCGTGGGGCCCCGGGCCGGGCTGTCGCCATGGCGCGAGGGCGGAACAGGGGTGCTGTCGGAATTGCCCCTTCAGCCTGATGAGTTTCCGTATGCCCTTGAGGCGGGATCGCCCAACACGTTGGGGCTGGCGGGCTTGAGGGAGGCGATTCAGTTCATCCTGCAGTATGGGGTGGCGTGGATTCGCAGCCATGAGCTGTCGTTGATACAACGACTCCTTGACGGGTTGCGCGCTGATGGGCGCATGAAGGTCTATGGCCCGACTGCACTTGAGCACCGCATCGCGGCCGTCTCCGTGAACGTCGCGGGGTATTCGCCAGCAGCGGTGGCGGAGTTTCTTGATCAGACCGGAGGCATCGCGGTCCGGCCTGGACTGCACTGCGCCCCCGGTGCGCATCAGGCCTTGGGGACGTTTCCCGAAGGCACGGTCCGGATCAGCCCGGGCTACTTTACGAAGGAAGCCGACATCGACGTGTGTCTCGAGGCGCTGAAAGAAGCGGCCAACAACCTCCCGCGCACCCATGATCAACGTCACGAAGCTGTATTGCGGCATTGACAGCGCAAGCGATCCGCTGCGCTACGGGCATCAGCATGGGCCTGAGCACGGTCTGCCACACCCGACAGAACAGGAACATCAATCGACCCTTCAGCGAGAGCTGGATGGAGAAAAGCGACCCATTACTCGCAGGCCTTCGCAACCGGCTGCCACGGCTCAAGGGTCGCTGTGGGTCGTGCCGATGGAAGTCGCTCTATGAAGGCTCATTTCGAGTCCGAGCGCTTCAGGCAACGGGAGACCCGTGGGCGCCGGACTCCGCCCGCTATTTAACCGATGAGGAGATATCATGACCCAACACACCTGTGAACAAACCTGGTCGCTGTGCGGAGTCGAATTCGCGCTGGAACTATGGCCCGATGTGTTTCGGCCGACGTCCACCTCCGAATGTCTTGCTGAGGCGCTTGCGGTGCAGCCGGGCGAGGTGGTCATCGACCTGGGCTGCGGCAGCGGGTTTTTCTCGATCCTGGCAGCCAAACGGGGTGCTGCGAAGGTCTACGCGGTGGACATCATGCCCCAGGCCGTGGCGCTCACGCGGCGCAACGCCCAGCGCAATGGCGTGGCATCCCGCATTGAAGCCTTCACCGGGTCGCTCTTCGAGCCGTTGCCGGGTGTCCGGTCCGATGTGATCGTGGACGATGTCTCCGGCATCACCGAGGACGTCGCTCGCGCTACGCCCTGGTATCCTCCCTCGGTTCCCTCAGGCGGCCCGGATGGAGCGGAGCCGACCGTCACCATGCTCCAGCAAGCCCCGCAGCATCTGCTGCCAAGAGGCCGGTTGATTTTCCCGGTGTTATCGTTGGCCAATGAGCTCCGGATCCTTGAAGCAGCGCAGCGGTTCTTTGCGAATCTTCGCTTACACACGCAACGGCTGTTTCCCATCCCGCAGACGCTTCAGGACGCCTTGAAGTCTGTGAGGGAATGCCTGGCCTCAGGAGCCCTCCGGCTCATCCCCCGCGGTTCTCGCCTGTGCTGGCAACTGCGGATCTTTGAAGCCCGCGTGGCCGAAGCCCTTCCTCAAGGAGCCGGAGACCGGCACGCATGAACGCTCCGGCGCCTATCCATCCCCTGGGCTCGCGCGCCAAGATCTTGCTCACCAGCGTCTTCGGACCGTATGCCCGGGATGACGAGTACGGCAGCCGGGCCCTGAATCCGATGGAGCTGTATCAGAACCAGGTGACCCGGGCCGAGGGGCCGTTT
>JAHFGU010000201.1 GCA_023247285.1 Candidatus Omnitrophota bacterium | reverse complement strand
GCGCGCGAACACGCGCTTGACCTCCGCCTCGCGCCCGCGCTTCACGACCAACAACATGCGCTCCTGGGATTCGGAGAGCATGACCTCGTAGGGCGTCATGCCGGCTTCGCGGCGCGGCACCTTCGCCACGTCAATGGCCATGCCGGTGCCGGCCTTCGCCGGCATCTCGGCGCTCGAGCACGTCAGCCCGGCCGCCCCCATGTCCTGAATGCCGACCACATCGCCCGTCGCCAGCGCCGCGAGCGTCGCCTCGATCAAGCACTTCTCGGCGAAGGGATCGCCGATCTGCACCGCCGGCCGGTCCGCCTCAGAGCCGTCGGTGATCTCGCGCGAGGCAAAGCTCGCCCCGCCCAGGCCGTCGCGCCCGGTCGACGAGCCGACGTACAAGACGGTGTTGCCGGGTCCTGCGGCGCGCGCCCGCGCCACCTTCCCCTCTGGCACCACCCCGATGCACAGGACGTTCACCAGCGGATTCTCCGCATAACTGTCATCGAACGCGATCTCGCCGCCCACGGTCGGCACGCCCACGCAGTTGCCGTAGTCCGCGATGCCGCGCACGACCCCGCCGAGCAGAAACCGCGCGCGCGCATCGCGCTCCACCTGGCCGAAGCGCAGCGAGTCGAGCAGCGCGATCGGCCGCGCCCCCATCGTGAAGATGTCGCGGATGATCCCGCCCACCCCGGTCGCCGCACCGGCGTGCGGCTCCACCGCCGAGGGATGATTGTGGCTCTCCACCTTGAACGCGACCGCCAGCCCGTCGCCGATGTCCACCAAGCCGGCGTTCTCCGCGCCCGCCGGCACCAGGATCCGCGGCCCGCGCGTCGGGAACGTTTTCAGATACGGCTTCGAGCTGCCATAACCGCAGTGCTCGCTCCACATGACGCCGAAGATGCCCACCTCGGTGATCGTCGGCTGCCGCCCCAATATCCGGACGATGCGGTCGTAGGCTTCATCGGTGAGGTTGTGTGACCGCGCGACCTGGCGCAGCCGCGCATCCGGCGCAGCCGCGGCGCGCTTGGTTGTCGTCTTCCGTCGTGCCGCAAGAGTCGCGGTCGGCATGGCGCGTTGCGGGTCACCCGGACGCCGACGATCGGACGCCGGCGTCCCTCGACCCCGGCTCGGGACGCCGCCCTGAGCCAGGTCGAAGGGGGGCGCGCTGGGCCTCGCAGAGTTGGCTCGCATGCGCGTGAATCATCGACTCGAAGAGACGACGCCCGTCGGTAGAGCCCAGCACGCCTTCGCTGGCCCGCTCCGGGTGCGGCATCAACCCCAGCACGTTGCCGGCGGGGTTGCAGACCCCGGCGATCCAGTCCGCGGAGCCGTTGACGTTGGCGGCCTCGGTGAGCTGCCCCTGCTCAGTGCAGTAGCGGAGGACGACCTGGTCGCGGACCGGCCGCGGCGCGCGCCCCTCGGTCGCGTACCGGCCCTCATTGTGGGCCACCGGCAGCCGGATGATCTCGCCGTGCTGGAACCGGTTCGTGAACGGCGTGTCGGTGCGCTCCACGCGCAGCGTCACGAACCTGCAGATGAACTGCAGCCGCGTGTTGCGCAGCATGGCCCCCGGCAGCAGGCCGGCCTCGAGCAGGATCTGGAACCCGTTGCAGATCCCCAGCACCAGCCCGCCCTGCTTCGCGTGCTCCTGGACCGCCCGCATGATCGGCGAGAACCGCGCGATGGCGCCGGTGCGCAGATAATCGCCGTAGCTGAACCCACCGGGCAGGACCACAGCGTCCGCCCCCTGCAGCGTCGGCTCCTCGTGCCAGAGGGTGATGACCGCCTGGCCCAGCACATCGCGCAGGACGTCCACGCAGTCCTGATCGCAGTTCGACCCTGGAAACACCACCACCCCAAATCTCATAAAAGTGTCAGGCACTTTTGGTGTCAGGCACTTTTGGTGCCTGACACTTTTTCCTCGCTACCAGGAGCCGGTGCGCCGGTGCTCCTGGTCCAGCTCCTCAACGAACTCCTTGGCCTCGCGCAGGTCGAGCCGGCTGATGTCTCGCAGCTGCTTGATGGCCTCGATCTTGTTGTCGCGCGTAATAAGCATGAGGATGTGATCCGGCGTTTGCACGCCGTGCACAACCCCAACGTCATTTCAGGTCGATGCGATAGGCCTCGACGACCGGGTTGGCGAGGAGCTTCTGGCACATGCGCTCCACCGCCTGCTTGGCCGCACGGCCCTTGGCGCCGTTGAGCTCGATCTCGAGGTACTTGCCTACGCGCACGTCCTTAACGCCCTTGAACCCCAGCGAGGCCAGCGCGCCCTTGATGGTCTTGCCCTGCGCGTCCAGCAGGCCGGGCTTGAGCGTGATCGTCACCTTCGCTTTCATGGATGGCGGATCATTCCTTCGTTTTTGGCCCCTGCGGCGCGGCGTTGCGGAAGAGGGGCATGTTCGCCTCCGTCGCGACGTAAATCGCATTCGGGTTATCCGCGAGGTTCTTGACCCAGAGGTAATTGAGGTACTCCGAGGAGAGCGTCTCGCTGATGATGGCCTGCGCGTCGCGCACTCCCTTGGCCTCGATCCGCTTGCGCTCGGCTTCCATCTCCTCGCGCTGGTTCACGAACTTCATCCGCTCGAAATCCTGCTCAGCCTTCAGCTTCTGCTCGATTGCGTCCCGCACCGTCGTCGGCAGCGCCACCTTGCGCAGCAGGATGTTCTCGACGACGATCCCGCGGTCCTGCACTAGCGCCTGCAGGTGCTCCAGGACGCTTTTGGCCATCGCCTCGCGCTCGGAGGTGTAGAGCGCCTTGGCCTCGCTGCCGGCGGTCACCCCGCGCGCGGCTGCGCGGAACTGCGGCACGAACAGCACCTCCATGTACAGGGGCCCGACGGTCTTGTAGACCTCCACCGCCTTGTCCGGCGACAGGTGGAACAGGCCCGAGACCTCGAGCTCCACCGTCAGCCCCTCCT
>JAHFGU010000200.1 GCA_023247285.1 Candidatus Omnitrophota bacterium | reverse complement strand
GTGCTGCCGCCGCAGGGCGTCTATGCCGTGACCGTCGAGCGACCGGGCGCCCGCTGGCGAGGCCCCGGCGTGATGAATCTTGGCGTGCGGCCCACGTTCGGCGGCGGGCCTGTGGTCTGTGAAGTGCATGTGCTGGGATTCTCCGGTTCGCTGCGCGGCGCGGCCCTCATCGTGCATCTGCTCGCGCGGCTGCGCGCGGAGCGCCGCTTTTCCAGCGCGGCGGCGTTGCGGCGGCACATCCAGCGCGACGTGCAGCGAGCTCGTCGGCTCACGGCCCGTCTCTCCTCGTCTCTCCAGTAGTTTTCTCCCACGCGGTGTTCGGATCTTCTCCCGCTGCGTTCGCAGCCTGCTCAACGCGTGCGCCCGCTTAAAGTTGCATAAAAAAACATACGTTTGACCCTTGACACTGCGTGGTGACCCAGGTATAGTTTTGGGCACCGAAGTGGTTTGAAGTGGTAGGAAGTGGATGAGATCATACTTCACAGGTTGCCCGCATGTTTTACGGCGAATACGCGCACACCATCGATCGGAAAGGCCGCGTCATCATCCCCGCGAAATTCCGCCAGGCCCTCAAGGACCAGCACTCCGGCGGCTTGTTTCTGACGCGCGGCCTCGATGGCTGTCTCTTCCTGTTTCCCGAGCAGGAATGGCGCGCCGCGGAGGCGAAGATCAAGCAAGTCCCCTTCACGAAAGCCGAGGGTCGGAAATTCCATCGGATGTTTTTTTCCGGGGCCTCCGAAGTGGACGTAGACGGATTGGGACGGCTGCTGGTATCGAAGTCCCTCAAGGAGTATGCGCAGATCAAGCAGGACGTCATCATCGTGGGCGTGTCGAACCGCATCGAGATCTGGGCGAAGGAGCGGTGGCAGGCCTTCTATGAGAGCTCGCGGCAGAGTTATGAAGAGGTCGCCGAGCGCGTGATGTTGGAGTAGCGCGCCGCATGTGGCATGACGCCGAGATCGCAACCATGGTAAGCGACGCCCAGCCCCATTCGGTCTGGCACCAGCCGGTGCTCGGCGAGGCGGTCGTGCGCTTCCTTGCGCCCCGGCCAGGGGCGGTCATTGTGGACGGCACCGTCGGGACCGCAGGGCACAGCCTGTTGGTGCTCCCACGCTTAATGCCGGACGGCCGGCTCATCGCAGTCGATCAAGATGCCGAGGCCCTGGCTGCCGCGCGTATCAGGCTGGCCGAGTTCGTTCCCCAAGTCGAGCTTCACCACGGCAATGTTCGCGAGCTCCCAGCCGTGTTGCAGCGGCTTGGCCGTCCGCGGGTTGATGGGCTCCTGCTTGATCTGGGCATGTCCAGCATGCAGGTCGACGCGGCGGAGCGAGGATTCAGTTTTCTTCGCGAAGGGCCGTTGGATATGCGGATGGATCAGCGCCAACCGCTCACGGCTGCGGCACTCCTGCACGAGCGCTCGGCGGAGGAGCTCGCAGAGTTATTCACCAGTCTCGGGGAAGAGCGCTTCGCGTGGCGGATCGCCCGCCGCATCGTGGAGGCGCGCCGGCGCCAGCCGTTGGCGACGACGGTCGAGCTCGCCCGCGTGGTGAGCGAGGCGGTGCCGCCGGCTGCTCGGCACGGGCGGCTGCATCCGGCCACGCGCGTGTTCCAGGCCTTGCGCATGGCGGTCAATGATGAGCTGGGCGCGCTGACGGATGTGCTGGATGCGCTGCCGGATGTGCTGGCCCCGCAGGGCCGCGCCGTGATCATCAGTTTTCAGTCGCTGGAAGATCGATTGGTCAAGCACCGCTTCCTAGAGGCTGCCCGCGCGGGATGGGGAACCGTGCTCACGAAAAAACCGGTGCGGCCGGATGCGGATGAGATCCGAGCCAACCCCCGTGCCCGCTCCGCGAAGCTGCGGGCGATGGCCCGATGCGCCTGACCGCGTGGCTGGGATGGCTCGCCCTCATGGTCATGGTTGGGGGACTCATGGTGGCGCAGCGGACGCAGATTGTGCTGAAAGGGTACGGGGTCGGGGAGCGGCTGCGGCAGGTGCATGATCGGGAAATTGCTGTCGCGCTGATGGACACGCGTCTGCGAGGATTGCAGTCGCCGACGGCCTTGGCCCGCATCGCTGAGGAACAGCAATTGAAGCTCGTGGCTTGGTCTCGCATCAGCCAGGCTGGGGTCGCCGGGATGACTGGTCCGGACGAACGGCCTGCGCAACTCGCCGCTTGGGACCAGACGGATGACACGTCTGATTGACGCTGATGGCCCAACGGCGCCGGCCCGCCTCGACCGATGATCGGATTCTCGGCGCCCTGGTGGTCGGTTTGTCCGTCTTGGGTCTGCTCTGGCTTCGATGCGCCTGGCTTCAAGTCGTGGGGGCCCATCGCTACGCGGCGCTTGCCCGCGCGCAGCAGCACCTCACCCAGATCCTGCCCGCCCGCCGCGGAATCCTCTTTGACCGGAACGCGCGACCGCTGGCTGTCAGCGTCCCTGTCCCATCGGTCTATGCCAACGCGCGCCAGGTGGCGGCGAAGCGCCAAGTCGCCGCGGCCCTCGGCCAGCTCGTGGGACGAGACGCGCGCATGATTGAACGGCGGTTGGCGCGGGACAAGGGTTTCGTCTGGGTGGCGCGCCAAGTGGATGCGGTGACGGCGCCGGACCTCCTCCCGTTCCGTGATGATGGGATCGGACTGCTCGAAGAACCGAAGCGGTTCTACCCGCAGGGGACGCTGGCCAGCCAGCTTGTGGGATTTGTGGATATCGACTCGCGCGGTCTTGAGGGATTAGAACTGGCGTATAACGGCGTGCTCCGGGGAGAGGCAGGATGGCGGCAGACGCTGCGGGATGCGCGCGGCGAGCCGATCATCGGGCCGTGGACCGTTGAGACCCCGCCCATCGACGGGCTTGACGTGGTCCTGACCCTTGATGGGGTTGTCCAGCAGGTTGCCGAAGAAACGCTGGCATGGGGTGTGCAG
>JAHFGU010000085.1 GCA_023247285.1 Candidatus Omnitrophota bacterium | reverse complement strand
CGGCCGCATTCGCCCTCGTCGCGGTGACAATCGGCTGGGTCCCCAGCTGCAAGCTGGCAAGGCCCCCCTGGGCGTCGTAGCTGTAGATGGCCGCCTCTCCGTCCGGATACGCCAGCCGGGTCAGCCGACCCAGCAAGTCATAGCCGCGCTGGAGCGTGTAGCTCGTGCCATCCACGGTCTTCGCCTCGGTCACCAGCCGGCCGAAATTGTCATAGGTGAAGCTCGAGGAGCCGGACCCATCCGCGACTTTCGTGAGCTGGCCCTTGGCGTAGAGCTGCGTCGGATCCTCGTAGGTGTAGATAACCGGGCCGGGATTGGCGATGCCGGAGCCCGCCGGGACCGTATAGCTCTTCTGGGTCAGGCGGTTGAGCGCGTCGTAGGCAAAGGCCGTCGCCACGCCGCGCGCGTCGGTCTGGCGCGTGAGATTATCGACGTCATCGTAGGCATACGTCCACACGCCCATGTCCGGGTCCGCCATCGCGACCTTGCGGCCCAGGCTGTCGTAGGTCAGGCGCGTGACGTGGCCGGCGTAGTCGGTGACCTGGGTGAGATGGTTGCGGGCGTCGTACTGATACGTGGTGGTGGCGGTGTCCACGCCGTTGACCTCGTCGACGGTCGCGAGCCGGCCGGCGCTATCGGTCGTGCGCCGCGTGCGATGGCCGTTGGCATCGGTGACGGTGACCGTCCCGTCGTCATAGGCGGTCGAGCTCACCGCGCCATCCGGTTCGGTCACCGTCAGCAGCCGGCCCAGCGGATCGTAGGTGTACGTCACCGGAGGAGCCAGCGCCCCGGCATTCGGCGCGCGATACGTCGTCGAAGCGGGATCAAGGTACGGCGCCCACTGCTTCACCACCTGTCCTTTCGGGTTCATCTCGACGGCTCCGGTCACGACCTGCTGCGCGGGATCCTGGGCCGGGCTGCGCGTCTGGATCGTCCGGCCCAGCCCGTCGGTAAAGGCGTACGAGAGCAGCGCCTCCGGGGTCCCGGATTGGAGCCGGGTGCGGATGGTCGTCATGAGCGGCGCGCGGCAGAAGCCGGTGTTGATGCAGGGATCCTCCGTGTACTGGACCGTCGGAAAACTCACATTGTCGTTGGGGCCGACGAGGGCGAACGGGTGCCCGAACTCGTCGTACATCGTCTGGGTGGTCTGCCCGTTTTGATCTGTGGAGAAGGTGACATGGCCGTACCGGGGATCGTACGTGAGCTGCCGGCTGTGGCCCAGCGCGTTGGTGATCTTGATGAGGAAGAGCGCCTCGGCATCGTACGTGTTGGTCGTCGTGCGGCCGAGCGCGTCGGTCACCGTGAGGACATTGCCGGTCGCGTCGTAGGTCAGCACGGTGGCCAGCCACCGCTCCGGTGGGCCGGCCAGCCATTCCTCCTCCTTCGTGAGGTTGACCCCGCCGGCGTACGTGAAGCGCCGCTGGGCCACCACGGCGCCGCCGGCATCGAGCGTTTGGATGAGCGAGGGCTGGCTGAGCCTCCAGGCGGCGGTGTCGTAGAGGAACGTGGTTCGGGTCACGCGCTCATCCCCTAAGATCCCGGGCTCGCCCTCCTCGTAGGCTGTGACGACGTTCCCATACGCGTCATACGCGAATCGGCTGCGGACGGTACGGGCGCTGGCATCGCCGTCTTGCGTGATGGTGTCGGTCTGGTCCAGCCGGGCGAATTGAATCCCGGAGCCGAGATCTTGGCAGGTCCAGGTCGGTTCGGTCCGCGTCCACAGGGCCCCAGCCGCGTCCTTCACTTCTTGATGCGTGGCATGCCCCTTCAGGCAGGCGTCCTGGGCAAAGTCCGTCGTCGCGACCGTGTTGTCCGCGTCGAGGACGTCCACCCGGCCGAAGCCGCGGAATTCCCGCGCCGCGCCGTCGTAGCGTCCCAGCTCGTAGCGGTAGCGGGTCGTGTAGGCGCCGCCCATGCCGTCGCTCAGCGTCACCGCCTGCACCAGCGGCAGCACGAAGGGCAGCTTGGGGATGTTCTCCACCGGGCAGACGTTGTTGCAGGTGGCGGAGGAGCGGTACTGGATCGTGGTGGTCCCGCCGACGCCGTTGTCGATGGCGCTCAGGAGATCCGGGATCGAGCCGGTGGACACGGCGAGCTCTGGTACCGCTGTGGGCTTGAAGATGATGGGATCGGCCAGCCCGTCTCCGTTCAACTCGCCGAAGGTGACACTCAGTCCAGGGTCGGTCGCGTACTGGGTGAACCTTGCGGTCGCCGCACTCTGCCGCGGCAGAAACCCAGCCCCCATCGACGGGTAAGACCAGACCGAGCCGGTAGCCCAATCGTAGCCGGCCAGGTCGGTCAGGCCGTCCCCGTTCACGTCCGCCGGCGTCGGCGTGGTGGCGAGGCCGGTGAGGACCGGGGTGGGGCTGCCGCGAAACGCGTGGCCTGTCGCATACGCCACCGCGATCGCCTGGTTCGCGAGCACGCCGACATCGGTCAGCCCATCCCCGTTCCAGTCCCCGGTCAGCGGGGTCCCGTCGGTATCCACCCCGCTCTGCCAGAAGGCGCTGGCCGTGAAGCTGCCGCCGGTATTCAGCGCGACCCACCAGTACCCATGACTGTAGATGCCGACGTCGGGCAGCCCGTCCCCGTTGAAATCCCCGACGAGCGGATAGCCGGTCGGACTGAAGCTGGCGGATGGGATCATCCCGGTCTGGAACTTTCCGCGGCCGTCGGAGAGCGCAAAGGCAAAGGACCCGCTGACGCCGCCGTACGTGAAGTAGCCGACGTCGGCGAGCCCGTCGCCGTTCCAGTCGGCGATGAGCGGGCTGCTGAGCGGATGCGTGTCATTGCCGAAGCCGGAGAGCCACATCGCGCCTGACGTATACGTGCAGGTCGCACCGGGCGGGCACTTCACCGTCCAGGTGCCGCCGCTGTACGTGATGAAGTCGGTGAAGCCGTTGCCGTCCACATCGGCGAGGAGCTGCAGGCCCGTCTCGCTGACCGGCGTGATCGCCTGCGACGGCGCTTGGGACTGGTACGTGAACCGAGTGGCCGGCAGCCGGCTGCCAACGGGGGCTGCCTGCGTGATGCTGGCGAGCAGCGAGCGGCCGGTACGGGCGCTGGTGGTGTAGGGGAACTCGTAGAAGCGCACCAGCGTCCAGGCGCCGCCGATCAAGGTACTCATCCGGACGTACAGCAGCCGCTTGGCGGTGACGATCGGGATGTCGCCGCCGTGGCGGTAGCTGCGCTCCACGTCGGGCCGGGTTCCCGTTTCCAAGATGAAATCGATCCGCTGCGTGGGCGACAAGCCGGGGCCGGCCGTGTAGAGGATTTGCGCCGGATAGAGCTGCTCCTGATCCTTGGTGTAGGCGATCGACATCGAGTTGCCGTTGGGATCGACGACGCTCTCCAAGGCCCAACGAAAGACCTTGCCGCTCGGATCGATGCGGGAAGCGGAGGTCTGGCCGAAGACGTACCGCGTGCCGGATTTGTCCGTGACCACCCAGCCAGCCCCGCCGGTGTTGGGTTCCACCCGCAGGAACAGCCCTTCGTCTTTGGCGCGATAGCCGCCGGCCACCGAGATCAGCTCCTGCGCCACCCCCTGCATGACGAGGGTGAGCGGGGCGCCCGCGGCGTACGTCGGGACCCCGTTTTTCGTGGATTGCTCGATGGAGCCGAGGTCCAAACCCCAGCCGACACCCACCCAGCCGTTGCGGGCTGACGAGGAGTAGGTGAGGGCGAGATTCGGCTGCACGCCCTTGCGCCCCGGCGGCACGATCAGCGGGATCGCCATGGTGGCGCGGCCGGTGAACAGATCCGGCTGGAAGTTCTGCGTGACCGAGATGCTCGGCGGCGGCACCGAACCGGCTGAGGCCGAAGCCACGTGGTTGGCTTCAGCCGCCGGCGGCAGCGCAAGCTGCGCCACGACCAGAGCCGCCGCAGCCGCACCGGCAACACTGCGGCGGCCCACCGACGTCTTGCGGGGCAGGACGGCGCTCATGGATGATCCACCGGCGCGTAGGCGGCGAAGAGGTCCATCGAGGAGGTGCCCGTGTTGCCAGACGTATCCGTCGCCGTGGCACTCACCGTGTTGAGCCCGCGCCGCAGCGGCACCGAGGCGGAAAACGTCGTGCCGCTCACCGCGGCCGCGACCCCGTTGACGACCACCGAGGTCACCGGCTCGTTGACCGTGCCTTGGATGGCGAACCGCTTCATCACGGTGACGGCGATCGAGGCCGTGGACCGGTTGCCGGCCGCATCGGTCGCGACCACCGTGATCGTGTTGCCGCCGAAGACCAGCGGCACGTTAGAGGCGGTAAACGTCGAGCCGGAGACGGTTGCAGCAACGCCGTTCACCACGATGGTCGCCGGCTCGTCCACCGTGCCGGTCACCGTTACGCGGACGGCCTCCTGGACTGCCCCCGCGCTCGCCGCGCACGACAGCCAGAGCAGCATCGCAGCGCCGAACTGCTGCAGCTTGCTCGGCCGCCCAGGCCGCCCGACCGGTACTGTCAGCGCGCGCTCGTGCAGCCCATCGCGCATGAACCGCCGGTAGGCTTCCTGACGATCCTCCGTGGTCACGCCGAGCGTGTGATACACCGGATGCGGGGCCAGCAGCGGGTGCTCAGCGCCCTCGGCATAGCGGCGGTAGCTGCTCCACGCATACGCCTGCGGGCCGCTGGCTAATCCTGCCCGCACCGGGTCCAGCTCGACCACGCGCCCCCAGGCCAGCAGCCGCTCGCGGCCGATGAGCAAGCTGCGATAGCGGCCCTCCCAGAGATGGCCGGTGTACTGGTAGCGCCGCCGGTAAAACAGCGCGTAGGCCAAATTCAGCCCGCGCATCGCGCGGCTCAAGGCCTCGCTGAGCGGCACCTCGAGCACCACATGCACCTGGGCCGGCAGCAGCGCAAAGTGGTAGACCTTAAGGTTGTGGCGCAGGGCGTAGCTGGCGAGCAGTTGGAGGTAGCGCTCGTAGTCCGCCTCGGCGTGGAACACCGGCTGGCGGTTGTTGCCGCGGCTCATGACGTGGTAGATCCCGCCATCAACGAGCACGCGCGCTGATCGTGGCATCTGCTGCTCCACGCATCCCTCAGGGGGCGACGAGAATCTCCCCGTCTTTCGGCGACGTAAACGTGATCTTCGGCGGTGTCGTGTCCGCCTGCGTGACGACGGTGCCGTCCGGCGTGGCGCGCTCATTCCCAGCCGCGTCCCTGCACCGCATCCGATAGTGGTACGTGGCGCCGGTGGACAATCCGGTCAGCGACACTGTGTGGCTCGTCGCTGGTCCCGCCCCCGTGACCGCCTGCCCGTAGCTCGTCGTCGATCCGTAGTCCACCGTGCAGGTGGCCGGCTCGTCCGTGACGCACGAGACCGCAGCGCTCGTCGTGGATGTGGACGTGGCGCTGATGCCGGAGATCGTGGGCGGGGTCACGTCGTTGCTCACCGTCACGGTCACCGGGCTCGAGGCCGTGCTCTTGCCTGACGCGTCCCGCGCGACCGCGGTCAGCGTATGGGCGCCGTTGGGGGTCGTCTTCGTATTCCAGGTGACGCTATACGGGCCGGCCACATCCTCGGCGCCCAGGTTCGCGCCATCGAGCTTGAACTGCACGCCCACCACCCCCACGTCATCGCCGGCCGTGGCGTTGACCGCGACGCTTCCAGTGACTGTCGCGCTTGCGGCTGGGACTGTGACGCTGACCGTGGGTGCTGCCGTGTCCGCGGGTGCGCTCGCGCCGCCCGGTACGATGCGGATGCGGTCAATGGTGATATTTTGGTTGTTATAGTCGGTGGTATAGGTGACCGCGACTTGGTGCGTGCCGGCGGAGATTCCGCTTTTGAAGAACCCATAGGTCTTCATGGCGCTCGAGTCCGGCGTATCCGCGCCAAGCACTTGCTGGTCAAGCCGCAGCTCGAATTTTGGATAGATGCCGTCCCAGTTGCCCGCGGCCACCACCGCGAACACGTAGTGGGTGGCGGGCGAGAACGACACCGGCTGCTCGATGGAGCCATTGGTATAGAGGGTCCACGCCCACCCATTGGAGGAACCGGTGGTTTTCGTCGGCATGCTCTCCGCTTCCAGGGTGATTCCTTGGGGGGTGGGCGGTGGGGTCGCGCCGGCCGGCGTTGCCACCAGCCCGGCCGTCCACCCCGGATCATTCGCCAGGATCCCGGTGTTGCCGGATCCGCTGTAATCTCCCGCGACCCAGCTGGCGCCCTCGTCGAGGTGCCATCCAGCTGCCAGCCCGGCTTCCACGACGCCGTATTGGCCGCGTCCGCCGTTATACTGCGCGCCGGCTTCGGCCGCGCTGAGCGACCGGTTATAGATCCGGACCTCATCGATGGCCCCTTTGAAAAACCACATCCAGCCCCAGTAATTCGGGTTGGCCGCCCCGATGTAGTACGGCGTGCCGCCGTAGTCTTTCAAGGCCCCCGAATACACCTTCGGCGACCCAGCCACCGGCGCCCCATCCACGTAGAGGGCCACCCGCTTCGCGGCATCATCCACTGCCAGACAGAGATGGTGCCAGGCGCCCGGCCCCATTGCCCCGGAGGCTAAGCTGAAGCCGGTGTTGCTGGAGTTATAGATCTGGGCGGCAAACTGCTGGGTGTTGGTGTAGCCCAGATAGGAATGGTAGCCCGGCCGGGCGATCGCCGCGTAGACGCACCGCGTGCCGTAGCTGTCGCACGCAGGCGGGACATCCGCCGGCTTCACCCAGGCGCACCATGAGAAGCTGCTGTCGGTGACATCCTGGAGGGAC
>JAHFGU010000002.1:73434-75376 GCA_023247285.1 Candidatus Omnitrophota bacterium | reverse complement strand
CGCGACGCCCACAGCCGCGCCGGCTGCGGCCATCCCTAGCACACCCCACAGTGATGCCCTGCCCCGACGTCCACGGTCGCTGCTGCTCCGCAGCTGCTTAGCCTGCTGCTCCAGCTCCAGCTCGATGGCCTCCGCAGCGCCTGCCAGATGCGGGGCGGTGCGCGTCAGCAGCGATGCGAACGTTGGCGGCACGCCAGGGGGCGCATGCGCCGCGGCGGCCATGGCGGCGCGCAGCACGGCCCCGGCCTGCGTCTCTTGTGGAGCACGGACCGTTATCTGCTGCGCTGCAGCGGACCACGTCACCTCGATGTCGGCGCGCGCTTCGCGGACCACGCTGAGGTGCGTCGGGGTCGCGAGACGTTCCCATCGCTGGAGCGTGGCATCCTCCACGCGTTGCTCAATGAGGCGCACGGCATCTCCCACCGTGGGGCAGTGATCGATGACCTCGTTGACAGACAGGTGGAACTCCCGATTCAAATCCAATCCAAGGTCCCGTTCCACAAACTTATTCACATGTTGGTCCACGAGATCCCAGACCAGGGCCTCAAGAGTAGTGCGAGGATTGAGGCGACGACGAGCTGCCAGGAGGGTTTCGAACGTCGTGGCTGCCGTAATCTGCTCTGGCCGATGCATGCCCGTGTCGAGGGTCTGCGACGCGAGCGCAGCGCTCTGGTAGTCAGGACCAGCGTTGACAATAGACAGCAGGCTGCGGCGAACCAATACCCAAATCGGCCCATCGGCATTCACCGGCGCCGGATCGCTGGGCGTGCTACCGCCGCCGATCGATCCGGGCAGCTTCCGCTTGGGTGGATTGACCGATTCGTTCGAGTCGTTGTGCTTCCCTGGCACGTGGTTGATGCCCTTCTGAATCTTGCTGGATGGTCGTGCCCAAGGACTCTGAAATCCATACCGCGCGAGGAGACGATGAAGCGAATTCTGACTTACCCCTAACCGTTCAGCGGCGGCGGAAGGAGTGGGCTCGGTGAGGACCGCTTCCACTTGGGCTTTGGTGCGACTGGGTAGTGAAGGGTTCTCTCCCCAGGGACTTGGAAGTTCGTACTGCTCGAGGAGATTCGATACAGTCTTCGGATGCACTCCTAACCGTTCAGCAGCGGCATGCCGAGTGGGCTCAGTGAGCACCGCTTCCACTTGGGCGTTGGTGCGACTAGGACGTGGTCCGAAATTCGATGCCTGAGAAACGGTACTCAAAATTTCCTTCAGCTGTTTCGCTTGGGGGATGCCATGAAGAGCGTTCTCATTCGCCGCGAGCTGGTCGATCCCCACAGGCTCCCTTCGGTTGTGCCGCAGGAGGGCCAGCCGCGCGTTCCCGTGCAAGACGTTGGGGGAAGAATCGCTCGGGTCTAGCTCTTCCTCCCAGATCGTCTTATCCGTCCGCTGCGTGAGCCCCACCCCTTTGGCCTGCAGCTTTCCCTGACCATCTAAGTAGAGTGTTAAGCGCCGACGGGTCGGCCGATCGACAAAGCGACCCTGCTCATTCACGAAGACCACTCTGATGGCCATGCCCGCTCCAGAGGTGGCCAGCGCCTTCGCTACTCGTCTTAGCGTCTCCAGATTCTCCTGGACAATCGCCTCATCCAGCCCCAGCTCCTCGGCGCCCCGGTCCAGGGACGCGTTGATGGCATCCCCGGCCGGGTTCTCCGCTCCTCGGTTGAAGAACTGCCGGATGAACGCGACGATGTCCTCGTGGGACCAGCCGAGGCCGAGCCCTTCCAGGATCTCGTGGAGCAAGACCTCCTCGGGCACATCCCTGGGAATATCTCCCTGCTCCGCGCGGTTGACCAAATACCGCATGAGCTCGACGTGGGCAGAATCCAGGATCCAGGCTGCAATCGCCTTAACCTCCGCGAGATCTTGCAGCGCCTCCGACCCGATGATGAACCCATCGCGCGACCGGTCACCGGTCCCGCTCGCCGGGTCGCTG
>JAHFGU010000002.1:54084-73334 GCA_023247285.1 Candidatus Omnitrophota bacterium | reverse complement strand
GTGGGCAGAATCCAGGATCCAGGCTGCAATCGCCTTAACCTCCGCGAGATCTTGCAGCGCCTCCGACCCGATGATGAACCCATCGCGCGACCGGTCACCGGTCCCGCTCGCCGGGTCGCTGGGGCGCTTCCACGGCAGCTGGCGGGGGGTGCCGGGCGGGCCGCTGTCTTCTGGAGTTGACAGGTGACCACCCGCGGCGAGATAGCGGGCCAGGACATAGTCGATGAGGACGCCGACCGGCTGTCCAGGAAGCTGCGCTAACCCGTCGCGGACAAACGCCTCCCGCTGATCATCTGGAATATGCAGCCTGTGCGCAATCTGAGTTAAGAAATCGTTCACCCATTGTGTTGCCCTGAAGAATTCGGCCTCTTCTTTAGGCTTAGCGATGTTCAGCGCCGAAAACACCACCACAGCAGGCGTTTGCTTGGGCGCTTCTGGATGGGACAGGTCACTGGGGCCTGGCCGCGGTGCGTTGCGGGCGGACCTGATACGTTGGATCAAGCGGCCTGCGCCTTCCAGCAGCACATCCCCGCCGGCAAAAATTCCCAGGCCGATGGCCACCAGGATGGCTCCGAGTCCTGTTGATCCGAGGAACTGCGGCACGATGCTCGCCAGAACCACGACCATCCCTACCCACATGTTCCATTCAAGCCCGGGCGGGGCTGCCATTGCGAACCACGGATCGGTCGTCAGATGGGTGCGGACATCCTGACGGAAGGCGGCAAGCGCCGGGGCATGGGCGATCGCCGGGTCTTGGAGCAGCGCTTCGAGGGTCAGTCGTTTGTCGTGGGGGCGCCCGCGATGGCGCAGCGTTGTCGCCCGCAGCGCGTCGGCCGCGTGCTGCACGAGGGCGTCTTCGTGACCACCCGCGCCAGCGCGCTTAGCCGCCGCCAGCGCGAGCAGAAGCGCCTGCGTCTGCGCCCTCAGTCGTGCTAGGTGTCTTTGCGTGCGCCACGTCTTGAGCACGAACGCGGCCACGAGGAAGGGATCCACGAGATGCGTCAGGGGATCGCCGAGGACTCGCCGACGCTGGAGGCTCCAGGTTTCGCGAAAGTCGCGGGCGGCTTCGAGCGCGGTGCGCAGGAGGGCGGGGGCGCGGGGGGCAGCGTGGTGCGTCAGTCTCCCCCGGGCGTTGCCGGCCAGGGGGAACCACCACCACGCGGGCGGGCTGCGGGCCGCCCCGGCCCCGGCGACCGGTGCCAGCCGGACCCGCCAGCCGAAGCCCCAGAGCCACAGGAGGAGCTCCGCCAGGTAGATCGCGCCTGCCCCGCCGGCGACCGCCGCCCACCAGGGCCAGTGCCCGTCGCCGCCCAGGACCGCCGGCGCAAACCCGATGGCGAACCCCATCAGCGCGAGCAAGCCGGTCACGAGCCGGGATTTCGGGTTGGCGCGCTGACCCGGCGGCTGCTGGGGCGCGGGCGGCAGGAGCGCGGGATGGGCGGTGAGCAGCGCTTGGACTTCGGCTTCCACGCGCGCCGCCTCGTCCGGTTGCGCCGCCACGCTGGGCTCGAAGGCTCGCAACAACGCCGCGCGGCTTTGCTCCGGCGCATACCCGAACAAGTTCGCTTGATCAAGATCCTCATAGCGGACGAGGAGCGGTGTTAGCTTCTGCGAGTCCTCCGGTTCGGCCTGGTCGTACGCCGCCGCGGCTTGTTTCACGAGGGCTTGATCCGCCTCCGGGAGCTTGCGGTAGGCGAGCGCCTGAAGCTGCAAGGCAATGAGGCTGCACGGCACGGACGGTGTCAGGGCTGCCCCTGGCTGGCGCGGGGCCAGCGGTGTGAGCGCCCGCACGAAATAGAGGTAGATCAACAGCGCCCACGCTTCCGGCGAGACGCCGGCTGGCAGCTCTTCGAAGCGCCTGGCCAGCAGAAATCCTAGTGGCTCGCCCTCATAGAGGACGGCCTCGTTCGGCACATCGTCGGCAAAATATCGGTGCAGGACCTCGCGCTCCAGCGCCTCGGCCAGCGGCGGGAAGACGTTCCGGAGCTGCTCAATCGCCGGGGCAAGCCGCTCAGGGGGAATCGACGCGTAGGGCGCAGGATGGAGATGGAGCCCGATATCCAGGGCAATGGACCGGCCGCCGCGAAGCTGATGGAAGCGTTCAGGCGGCGAGAACCGGCCGAGTGCGTTGAGGGCCCGGTCATCACCCTGGAGGAGCGCCCGCAGCGCGGCGACATCAGCGGGAAATGTGGCCGGGTCCTCGCGGACGAGCGCGGCTGCGTCGCTGAGCAGACGGGCGACGTCCGGAAGGCTGTGCGGCTCGGCTGCCGCAGACTCCATGGCCGTCGCGAGCTGCTCAACTTCACCTCCCGTGCCTGCCTGAGAAGCCCTGGCTCTGCGCTCCGCCAGCTCAGCCGGTGTGGGCAGGCGGACGCCCGTGGCCACGTGCCGCCCATACAAGGCTTGCAGGATCGCCTCGACGTAGGGCACCGACAGCGTGCGGCGCAGGGCCGTAATCGTGCCGCCCTTGTGAGGACGGCTGACATTCCAGGCCAGGGACCGCCGAATAAAGGGAACCGAAATCACCTCGATGCGGGGATCGATGGCAAAGGCGACTTTCGCGATTTGCAACAACGGCTCCGGCACGATCACGGTTTTGATCGCCGGCGGCCTGACCTGCTGCTGCATAAAACGAACTTCCTGCCGATCGCCGGCCGCTTGAGCGGTGACGTCATGCCGATCCCGCGTCTCGCGTTGTGACGGCTCCCCGGCAGGAGGCACCATCAGCTTCCAACGGAACTTGTCAGGGTCCAAGATCACGACGGCATTGTGGGAGAGCCGTTCTTGGAGCACCTTCTGGCTGGTTTCATCCATGCCGCGATGACGCCCCTTGCGCCAGCCCAGCACCGCAAAAATCGCGTAGCCGGTGGTGTACAACTGCGCCGCTAGCGTGATCAAGAACTCCTGCCACGCACCGGCATCGCCCTGCGGCGGAGGCTCGAGCAGGACGCCGTACAACCGCCTGCGCTCGACAGCCGGTGTTGACTCGTCAGTCGTACTCATGACCCACAAGCCAAGCTGCTGCGCGCGCTCCGGGGTGACCAGCCCGTATTGGCGGATCCCGTGAAAGATTTTTGCATAGTCCAGGATGTCTTCCGACGAGTACGCGCGGTATTGGTGCGTGGGGACCCGGTACAACCGGTCTTCTCGAATATCGAGGAGCAGGTGGGGAATGACCGCCAACAAGATTCCCGCGAGCAGCGGAATCCATGCCGACGGCATAGCCCAGCTCCACCAGGCCTGCGCGAGGAGCGGAGCGCCGAGGAGACTCGTGCTGGCGATCAAGGACGCCCGGGTCACGCTGTCGACATCGTGGGCCGGCATGCCATCAGGTTGGAGCGCGCCCAACAACCGATGAGCGATTAAGAGGAGGCAGAAAAATGTTCCGAAGGTCACGAGGGTGGTCAGCGCGAACTGAAAAGCCGCTGGAGGTCCGTGCGGCATTTGGCCCATCAGGGTGAGCGCAGCCATGCCGCCCACGGCAAGGCCTTCAACGACGGCAATCAGCGCATACGCCCATGCCCCGCTGCGCGCCGGATCGGTCCACTTCCAGCGTTTCCAGAATCCCAGCGCGCCGGGGTTTCCATCATGGGACGCCGGATGCGAAACCTCTACCCGTTCGTTCCGCGCAGCGTACACCCAGGGATCACCCAGCGAGTCCATCCCCGTCCTGGCCCGTGGGATCACCTCGTGTTTGCCCGGGGACAACCTCGGACTTGCCTGGTAGTAGGCATGCGTGAAGCCGCCATCCTGCCGGGAGTGCGTGAGATGCATCGGCACCGACCGCTGCACGCGCCAGGGCCCATCCCACTGGTCAACGGAAGCGGTCAGCAAGTCGACGGAGACATCATCCACTGGAATGCCCTGCCGGAGTGTGACCTCGGCTACCTCGGCATCCGCCGGGGCGCTCGCATGCCTGGCCGGGGCCTGGGCAACCTCAACCGGCCGCGCCATCGCTGTATTCCACTCCCGGAGGTAGACCGACGCGGTGAAGAGCGCGTCCAGGATGCGGCTCAGGCGCACCGAGATCGCCTGACGCTTGGCGAACTTGACTCGCTGGTCCTTGTACTCGGTGATGGCTTTTCGAAACACCTCCGCATAGGCGGTCCAGTGCACGCTCGTTGGCCTGAGCGTGTTCTCCTCAATCCCCTGGCCGACGATGTAGCCTTCGCCGCCCACCCACGGCGGGGCGACGATCACGGCTCCGGCAGCCGAACCTGCGATTTCGGTCGCCTCATTCGCTCCGCTATCCTCATCGGAGTCTATCACCAGGAGATCGAGGGCGGTCAATGCCGCCTGCCTCAGCTCATCGCTGAACTGGTTGATGAAAATGAACCGGCCTCGGCCAGGCGCCCACGACCGGCGGTACTGGTCCTGCAGCTCGCGGAGCCGGGCGCCCAACGCCTCATCGACAATCGGCCCCACGATGAGGACATCCGCGCCCGATGCCAGCAGCAGCTCGATGTTCTGGGGCGCCCAGGCGCGGGTCATGTTGAACTTCTCCGGTGTCATGCGGCCGATATGACCGAACACCGGACCGCCCCCCTCCCCCAGCGTGAAGAGCTTGGCATACGCGTCTTTGATCTGCCGTTCGGCATCCACATACCGCCCCACGTCGTCGGCCTGGCCGTGCGGCGAATCGGCCCGAAGCGATGCCTCGTATGCGCGTATCTTCGCCTGCTCGTGAATGTCCGGCGCGTCATCCTGGAGAATCCGCTGGAGGAATCGTCCTCTCGCGATCCGCTTGGCCGGCGTGATCTGGTCCACCAGCTGGCCGTCGACCTCTTCCACGACCGGTCTGCGGACGTCGACGTCGTACCCAAATAGTTCCCGCAGGATGCCGCGGAACAGGCCGCCTGCCCACTCCAAGTCCGTGCCGTTGGTCACGCCGATCACGTCCAAGCCGGGGTCAAAGAGGCGCATCACATCGAGCGCGTGCTTGCGGCTGACCGCCCCCTTCCAGACGGCGCTGCGCAGCGCAGCGCTCGAGAGGTCCAGCCACTCGCGCTGGCGGCCCTGCGCATCCATCTCCACACGCAGGAACAGCTCATCGAGGACCTGGTCGGATTGAATCCCGGTGATGGTTTTCAGCATGGCCCGCGCGTGAGGCATGTTCGGGAACCATTTGCGGTTCTTGTAGGTATGGGTGGTGAAGGCGGTCACGGCTTGCGTCTTCAGGGTAGTCACGATGGGCAGGGCCTTCGGGAGCCAGGCCATGAGCGGATTGGCCGGGCGATCGACCTGCTGCAGGTACACGTTCAACAAGGCGGTGTGCCACTCGTTGGTGTGGATGATCGGCGGCTTCCACTGGGCGGGGTCGGCTTGTTGCGCCTGCGTTTCCATCCAGGCGAGCAGATAGAGCGACGCCATGGAGAAAAATTCGGCGGATGCTTGTTCGGTGGCCGGATCATACAGGCGATGGGTGTAGTAGGAGCCGCCGTCAGGCTGGATGACGTCGCGGATTAGATACACCTCTTCGCCATGGGGGCCGCTGGCGCGCGTGACGCGCACGCGCACGATGCTGTCGAAGAACGGCATCTCGAATTCCGTGAACGGTTGTAAGTTCCGCAAGGGGCTTGAGAATTTGCCGGTGGCGGAGCCGTTGTTGCCTCCGACGTCCCAGTCCGGCTCAAACTCGATGTGGCGCAACGCGCTGTCACCCAGCCTGAACTCCGCATTCCCATGGAAGGTCTCGACCCAGCCTAACCCGCCCTTCCGATTTTGCCGGCCTTCCGCGGCGATGTGATACGCGCGCCGGCCTTGCAGGTACGGCGCAATCCGGGCGACATAGTCATCCGGCACGTCGCCATTCATCAACAGGAGGAAATCCACCAGCGGAATCCGCCGCAGGTCCGGATCGCCCCGCACGGCGAACCGCAGGCTCTCCACCAGTTGCGTTTCCTCATCGGCGCTGAGCAGCGTGACCGCCTTCAACAGCGGATCGCGGCTTTCTTTCGGCGCGGTATGCGCGGGCGCGCCATAGCGCATCCGGAGCAGCGATTCGGCCTTGCGCCACCAGCGCTCTTGAGCGGCCGCGGGATCTTCAGGCCGGCCGGCGGCTTCCCACATGGCATAGGTCAGGCGTTCGAGTTCCTGATGCCATTCCCTGGGCGCAGGGGGCGTCAGGGGGGTTCGGACGCCGCGATCAGCCGCCTCCAGGAACCAGACCAGCGCTGCCGGGTCAGTCAGACGCAGCTGCATCTCGGCCAGCAGCGATTTCCAATCCTCCTCGCGCATCGCGTCGCCGATCGCTTTCTGATGTTTCCAGGCTTGGATCGCTGTCCCCAAGATGTTGGCCGGGTGATGCTCCAGCGTCTCTATGCCCGCGAGCAGGTCGGCATCGGACCAGCCGCGCCAGGATTCGCGCTCGGCAGGCGACACATCCCAGAGCAGCAGCGCCGCAAGCCGGATCGCCCGCGCGTGAACCCTCACATCGGCTTCAGCATCCGCAGACGCCTCCGCCCCAGCCGGCCCGAAGGCTGCGTGGTCCAGCTCATGGAAAACCGCCTCAAGCAGACGATCGCCGGCCGCATCATAGAGCGGGCTGGCCGGATCCACGAACGCCTGGCTCACGCCCAGCCGCTTGGGTAGTCCAAAGCCGAGGGCGTACCGGTCGGCGTGCGTATACGTCTCCGGCATGAACCCGGCTTCATAGCCGTCGTGGCCGGCGCGAAACCGGGCCAGCACGTCCCGCAGCGTCTTCACCTCGTCCCCAATCTGTGGCGAAGGATCGCCCTCGGCGCGCTCCAGCACGGCATCTAACCGAGCCAGCGCCTCATCCATCGCCGGACCGGCCCGTAAGAGCACGCGCTCCATGTCGCCGCGGGTGAATCCATGGCCGATCAGGGGTCCTGGCTCGGCGAAAGGAAGCGCTACCTTTTGAGGGGAAAAAACAGGACTGCCCGGCCTGCGAGCACCGGGCGCCTGGGCCAGTTGGATCAGCTTCGTCCTCCGCCTGGGCGGGCCATGCAATTCATCAGCCGGCAGCGCGGACATCTGGCCGGCTGCCTTATACGTGAGCACTTCCTCCTCCACTGATGTTGTCGAGGGGGACGCGCCCGGCAGCGCTGCGGATCCCGGAGGACTGGCGGCTGCCGTATGGCCCTGCTGCGCAGGCGGCCCCTGCGCAAAGGTGTCGGTGCCGCGCGGATCGGATTTGCCGCGAGCGGGCGGATTGGGGGGCGGCTCAGGCCGCCGAGTTGCCGGCACCCGGCGGCGCACCGGCGATCCGCCGCGAATGGCCGATGGGACCGCCAGCCTCACGAGCGCTCCGACTACCGATGCCGCGATCCACCACGCCAGCCATCCCATCGGCCCGGCAATCATGTTGGCCCGATCCACCGGCATCCCGGCCGGGAACGCCAGCGCCTCGCGCAGCGCCTCGAGGTGGCCGGTCAACAGCGCGTAGAGCAGCCCAGCCGCTGCCAGCAGGAACGCCGGAAACAGGGCACGGACGAGCTGGATGTCCTGCCGGCGGTCTCCCTTGACGGTAACGATGGCTTCGGCTACACTCCTCGGGTGCGCATCCTCGCCCTGGAATGGGACGATGACACGGTTGAGCATCTGGCGAAGCACGGGGTGCACCCGGAAGAAGCGGCCCAGGCGTGTCGAGGACGGCCATACGTCTTGCGCACCCGAGGCGGCCGCTACCTCGTCCTGGGGCAAAGCGGTTCCGGGCGGTACCTGACCGTCATCGTGGAGTCGCTGGGCGGAGGAAACGCTAAGATTGTGACGGCGAGAGACATGACGGAACACGAACGCCGAGCGTATCTGAGACGCTAGATGAGCAGCCGCATCCCGAAGTTTCGCTCTCGGGAAGAGGAGCGTCAGTTTTGGCTGACGCATGACATCACGGACTTCTGGGGCGAGCTGGCGCCCGTCCGGGTGAGGTTCCGAACGCCCAGAAGAATGCAAACTGTGCGACTGACCACGATCGAACTGCACTTGCTCCACGGCCTGTTGGCCAAGCTCACGACCGCGAAGCGTCTCGCGGCGCACGCCCGCAAGTCCTAAGCCGCCCGCCACGAATAGGCTCACGAGCAGCTCGCCCAGCAGCGCTCCACCTGTTAGCCACCCCAGTAGCCCAACGAGCGATCCACCGAGAAGGGCTGAGTGCTGCGCGCCCGTTTCCAACGTTAGGCTCCAGTCCCCGGTGACCACGCCGTGCACGAGGTAACCACCGACGACGAGGATGCTGAGGGCGACGGACGTGATGCCAGAACGATTGGCGCGCAGCCGCATCAAGATCTGCCGACGAGTCATGTCCGCATGCGAGCCAGCAGTCGCCGTCGTCCCTGCCGGCGCTCCGACAGAGCCGGTCGTGGCGGCTTGACGGGATGGACCGCCTACAGTATCCTTAGGCAGCAATGAAGCGACCGGTTGAGCTTGACCTGCCCGCGAAGCAGATGGAACACTTGACGGACCAGTTGGTCGAGCAATTGGACCTGCCGGCAAAGCTCCGTCTGGCTGAGAAACTGAACCGTCAGACGCGGCGGGCACGCTGGGAACCGTTAGTGCAACGGATGCGGCGGCGGTTTGCAGCCCACCCGCTCTCGGCTGGAGAGATCCGTCGGATCTGCGAGGCGGTCCGTCAAGAGCGATTTGAGCGTCGACGTGCTGCGGGCCGTCATTGATACGAACGTCTTCATCACGGCCTTGCTGCACGGCAAGGCTCCCCGCCGCGTGTACGAAGCCTTCCTCAACGGAGACATGGTGTGCATCGTCTCCGACGAGATGCTGGCCGAACTGCTGGACGTTTTGAGTCGCCCTGAATTCCGACGCTCGATTCCCAGCGCTGACATCACTGACCTTGTCAACGCGCTCCGCCGCGATGCGCTCATGATCCGCCCCACCAGCACGGTCCGTGTCTGTCGGGATCCCGATGAGACTTGCGGTTTCGATCGGACCGGCCTGGCCGCCCAGGTCCTGGCCGGTCGCCAGGGCCCAGAGGACAGCGCCACTGAGGAGAGAAGCGAAGAGGAGTGGCAAAAATCCTCGACCCAGCAACCCTGCCCTCCAGAGCGGCTCCTTAGGCATCGGCTGAGCTTCCCGTCCGAGCTGCTCAATGGCGTCGGGCTCTGACAATGCCGGGTTGCGGGCCAATCGTACGGCCAATGCGGCGGCCACCTTCGGCGATGCGACCGATGTTCCAACTACTCTCCTCTGGAGCGGATACATGTCCGGTACAGGCTTCCCATCTGCTCCAATGTCTGGCGGCCGGACAAAGACGCCGTCTGCCGCGACAAAGACGTCCGAGCCTACGTTGGACGATGCCGCTTTTCTCCTGGGGTTCGTCGTTGCATCGGCTCGGGCGACCACGAGCACGTTATCAAATTGCGCATGGTTGCCCAGTCGGAGCCGATGGTCGTTCCCCGCCGAGACGACAAACACCACCCCTTGTCTGCCGAGCCGCGCGACCCAGTCAGGGGGGAGGACCTGCTCCACAGCATCCACATCGAATCCTCCCAGGCTCAGGTTCACCACGAAGATGGTGTCGGGGGACTTCGCCACCGAGCGTTCAAGTTCCTCAAGACTCGCGGGATCCACACGGCCCGTTGAATCGTTCCGGAATTCGGGCGACCGGAGATCAACGGTATCGCCTGCGCCCAGCGCGCGAAGTATTTGTTCGGCTTGACCCCGCACCGCATCTCCATGGGTATTACGGTTGACCTCGCCACTCATATCCCGCACTGGGTCAGCATAATCCCAGATCACCAGCGTCACCTTCGGGGTATTCCCGCGCTCTTTCGGAAGCACCTCCACCTTGGGCGGCACCAATCCTAATACCGTCAACCGGTCCGCCTCCACCTGAGGATCAAATCCACCCAGCGCTTCCCATGCGGCGGTTCGCACGTTCACGGAGGGATCTCTCCTGAACGCCTCGAGCAATGTATCAATGCTCTGCGGATCTCTCCACGCCCCTAGTGTCCCAGCGGAGGCCGCGCGCACCGTTTCGTCCGGATCCGATTGGACAAGCTGAAGCAGGGCCTGGGTCTGTCGGGCATTATGGAATGACGGAGCGCGGAAGGCCGTCAATCCGTAGGCCGCCCAGGCTCGAATCGAAGGCGAGGAATCGTGTAAGCGATTCTCCAGCACGCTCCTGCCAACAACCATTCCAAGGATCACGGCTGCGCCAACGACGCACGCCCGGCGCATCCACTTGAAGGACCGGATGAGTAGTCCGGTACACCACGCGGCCATCATAACTCCCAGCCCGGCCCAGAACCCAAGGAGCACTGTCGTAAGGTCCGCCATCTGCACCTGGACGTCCGTCGGGAACGCCAGCGCCTCGCGCAGCGCCTCGAGGTGGCCGGTCAGCAGCGCGTAGGCCGTGCCTCCAACCAGCGCGATGGCCACGCCGAGCCCGAGGGTGAGGTGCGCGGCCAAGTCGATGGTGAGCGCACCCATCTCAGCATGGAAGGATTGGTGAGCATCGGTATCTGGTGCGGCACTTCGCGCGCCGTGCTCCAGCACCCCCAAGGGCTGCGCCTGCCCGATGGGCGAGCCTACAAGCGGAATCAGTTCGATTTTTTCAATCAGGACGTTCGGACGAATGTCCTTGCCCTTGCCCGAGCCTTCGGGTCCAAAGAATCGGAAGTGCACAACGTTCAACTTGGAGTCGACCAAGCTGCCCTCCGCGCTGATCGCGCTATCCTTGACGGCCTCGGACAACGAGATGTGAATCGTTTGAGGGCCTCTCGGCTTGAGTTCATACCACCGCTCGGCGATTCCCTCGACGGGACGGGTATTGCTATACAAAATCGCGTCCAGCCAGCCCAGATCGGCCGAATCCTTCAAATAAATCACGATCTCTTGTAGCGGAGTTGGCAACGGTGTGTTGCGGGGAACCGATCCGCTCGTATACCGAGGATGCAGGATGATGCTCGTTCTCAAGACCCCGACGCCTCGTTCGGCATCGGCGAATGGATTCGCCGTCACTTCATCCCGCATCCCCAGCAGCCCTCGTCGCTGATACGCATACATGCCAATGTCGTAGATGCGATTGCCGTCTTCGATGATGCTGCCCGGCTGCCAGGAAATGGTGATCGGTACGGCCGTGCTGGAGACTGAAGCCATCGGTGTTCGCGGCCGTTTCACAAACTCAATCGCCGTGATCGTGTCGGCAACCGCTTCGGGAGAGACCGGCGGCTCATCAGCTTTCGGAACCTCCGCAATCTCAATAAAGATGGTCTGGACGCCTCGGCCAGGAAATTGCGCGCGGAAGTCATCCAACGAAACCGACACCACGCCCTGAGCGTTCTCCTTCGGACCAGTCACGCTATCAGGGAACACCCCCCCCTTTAACGTCAGCTTAACCCGCGCCGTTTGGCCGAGCACCACCAATTTCTCGACCGCGAATTGGATCCTCACCGATTGGAACTTGTCAGTACTCAACGGACTAAGGAAGCTTATAAACGCGCGGCTGGAATTCGGGAGCGAGATCATAGAATACGCGCCGATGACCGGATTGACCTCGTTCACCGCCAACCTCTTCCACGGCAATCGAACCGTATCGGAAGCGGCGGACGGCGACGGTTGAGGGCTGGTGGTCCAGACCACCACGGCCCGTGCACGAGCTGCGATCGCCGCGACCGCGGCGCGCACCTCATTGGATATGTGGAACTGGTCCAGGAGCCGATCCGCTTGTTCGGGCTGTGTGACGGCCGCCACGGCGATTTGGTGACGGATCTCAGGATCCGCAATGCTGGCGACTAACTGCGCTTCGATGCGTGGAATGGCATCAGCCTGCTTCAATGTCACCGCAGCTTTCGGAACCTCCGCAAACCAGCGTTCGCTGGCAGCACGCCATACCATCCTCCCGCCCATGATCACCAAGCCAAGGACGACGATCAGTGGCAGCGCCATACGCAACGTTCCTACGATCGTCTTCCAGGCGCGCGAATGGCCCGTAGCCCTGATCCGCAGCGCCTCGGCAGCCGAAAGGACGAAGGGTCCCGACGTGGATCTGAATCGTTCGAGCACGGCGGAGACGATGTCTCCCAACCCGCCCAACAACCCGATTGGGATGGCGACAATCGCTGGCAGGGTCCGCAGATCCGGCTGGGTTCGGTAGGCGATCACGGCGTGGACATCACCACGGAACGTGCCATTCGTGAGCCAAAACGTCATCCATGCGCTCACGAAAGGAGCACCGAGTCCGGCCACAAGCAGCATCGCCCATGGGCCACTCATCCACGCGACCACACCGAGGTGAACGAGGCCGGTACCTAGGAGTACTTCTTGGAATGTGAGTAAGCGAGTCCTCGTCTCCCCAGGGCTAAATCCGAAACGCGCCCCCTTCGGCAGATCAAACAGCGCGTAGATGAGGGGCAGCCGATGTCCCACGACGGTGTCATATCGCGCGCGACCTGCGGCATCATCGGCAGCAGGAGGAAACGCGGCAAACGCCACCAGTTCTGCGACATACTCGGTGGGACTCTTGCCTGCGTAGGAGGATGGTAACGCCGCGCCTTCTTTGAGGTTCTCATTGGCATCAAAAATATCTTTCGCCAAGGCGGCCAGCACCTTCGGATCCTCACTGAGTCGGTGGGCAAATTCATGGATGAGGAGCTGGCGGAAAGCCAATCGGCGAGGCAGCGCCACGAGCACAAGCCCTTCCGTGCCGCTGGCCTGGTGGCCGAGAATGCCATTGCGTAAGGTGTAATAAGTGGCCGCCGGATGCCACCACGGCAACACCGTGATCCGAAGCGGCTGCAACTGGCGCCGGCGCTCTTCACCCACACACGAGAGGATCGTCTGGAGATCCTCACGGTATTCCGGCGGCAGATACGCCTCTCCATGGATGGTGACTTGACCGTGGGTCTGCGACGGCGGCGAGCGCTCCCCAGCCTGTGACCGGAAGAACCGCACCAGCGGGCTGAAGATCAACGTCGCGAGCAGTATCGCGAACGCGCTGCCGATCAGCCATCCTGGCACCAGATTCCCCGCGTCCACCGGGCCACCGCCCAGTGTCAGGCTCCAATTGCCGGTGACCACGCCGTGCGCGAGGTAGGAGCCGATGAGGAGGATGCTCAGGCTGGCTGCAGTCACCCCGCGGCTGTTGGCGCGCAACCAGTCGCGCGCGCCGCGCAGAAAACCGCGACGACCGAGCTGCGGCGGAAGTTCCGGGGTGAGGGTGGACGCGCCCGGCAGCGCTGCGGATTGAGGCGGCCTGGCGGCCGCCGCATGGCCCTGCTGCGCAGGCGGCCCTTGCGCGAAGGTGTCGGTGCCGCGCGGATCGGATTTGCCGCGAGCGGGCGGATGAGGGGGCGGCTCAGGCCGCCGAGTTGCCGGCCCCCGGCGATTGCTGCTTGCGCCGCGGCCTCTCAGCCGCAGCTTTTGCCCAGCCCAAAATGGAATCGCTACAATCACCGCACCGAGCATCAGACTAGCTAACCCAGCGAACCACCCGGTTCCGGTCAGCACAGGCAGGAGCCCGGCCACCACGAAGAATGCGCCGAATGCCAACGTCACGAAGGTCCAGACGGCACCGGGGGTGCGCCAGGCGCCCTGCTCCACTCGGAAAAACTTGCTCTCGGATGATGCCGCCCCGGCCGAACTATTTTTCTGTGTGGCGAGCGTGACCATCTTGGCCTCGTAGCCGACCAGGGCCCCGGACCAGATCGGCGCGTCACCTTCATGGCCTGGCAGCGTGACGCCAATGGTCTTCGGCCTGTTCGCCAGGTTCGTGATGAGCACCCGCTGTTCACCGGAGGGCGCCGTGAGCAGCACGGCCCCGACGGCGAGATCGGCGTTCCGCGTGTGCAACTTCTGGATGGTCCACCCCTCGGCAACCGCGCGGCTCGCCAGCCGCAAGACCTCGGTATGGCGCCGGTAGAACGTTTTGTCGCCGCCTGCCAGTCCGTACGCTGTCGGCGTCTCAGCCGGCCCGCCGTACATGAATGAGACCGGCTTCAGGTTGCCATACCGGTTCGGCGAGTATTCCATAATGCTCGTGGTCTGCAGGTGGGTCAGGTGGAGCATGACCATGGCGGTCCAGAGCGCATGCAGCCGCCGATAGCCGGTGTCCTGGTCGAGGCCCACGATGTAGTCCTGCAGCCCGCCTCGAAATTCAATCGATCGCCCGTTCTGCTGCTCGACGTACTGGTTCACGTTCTCGTCCTGATTGTCCCAGAAGAGAAGCCCCTGCTTGCCGTTGTGGACATCATCCCCGCTGATCACGCCCTCCAGGGTTTGCTCAAGCTCGTGATAGGACACGTCGTCCGCCCTGCCGGATCGCGCCATGGCCCGCCGCCAATTGTTGGAATAGAAGAGGTTGTAGGGCGCCCGCACGCTGGGATCTTCCCATTCCGCGATGATGCGGAAGCCGCGTCGGCGCAGCTCCCAATGGAGCCAGGCAGAGTTCGCGCCGGCCTGGTCGGCGCGGATCGTCGTCACGCCGGCGGCCTGGAGCGACCAGATCAGACGCGCCACCGCTTCCGGATTCTGGTCATCGATGCGGGCGCCCCAGGTCACCATCGGCTGCAGCCGCCCATCCACCAGGCCGGTGATGTAGTCGCCGGGCGGCAAGGGCTGGCGATGCGCATCGGTGTGCCCGAGCACTGCGTCGTAGATCACCTCCATGCCGAGGGCGTCCGCTGCCGACCTGAGCGCGATGAAGTCGGCCGTGGTGCCGTAGGGCGACGTAAAGGCCGCCGGCGCGTACGGCGACAGGTACGGCAGCGCGGACAAGAACAGGGAGCCTGGGCCGAGCATGATGGCGCTATAGCCGTCCTCATCTCGCAGGCGGCGGAGGTTCGCCGTCAGCCATTGGATGGGGCTCGCAAATCCTTGCGCCGCCAAGTCGCGCGCTGAGGGCGCTTCGACATCGGCGTTCCACATCAGGATACGCGATCCGGACTGCGGCGCGGACCGCATCAGCCGCTGCATCTCGCTGCCTGTCCAATCCGGGGCGACCGTGATCACCGAGTTTCGCCTGCCGGTCTCGCGTCGAGCCACCGAGGGATCGCTGAGATGGAGATCGCCGTAGGTGCGCCCTTGCCGTTCGAGCAACAGCCGGAACTTGTAGTGCAGCTCCTTGGGCCGGCTGAACATCGGCGGCACTTCGGCGGCGACCGTCCAGCGCCAGCCGTGCGTGGCCGAATAGGCCGCGCGTCGTGGCGCGTCCCAGCCCTGGCGGAAGGTCGTCTCGGGATCGCCCACACCCCAGATCTTCCCTTCGAGGAAGTTGCCGACGAGCGACACCTGATCCGGGTGCTCGCGTACGTAGCGTTCAAGCGCTGCCGTCAGCGTCTGGCGCAGTTCCCGGCGCGCCGCCGGACTCAGCGCGGCGGGATCAAGATGCTCGCCTTGCAGCACCCACGAGAGCCCGGTCAGCACCTCGTTGAGCGCGGTCTGGTCCGGCTGACCGGCGAGCGCGTCGAGCTCTTGTTGGAGGGCCGCGCGCACGCCATCCAGCGTCAGCTGAAACTCGATGCCCAGCGGCCCAATCCTGGGCGGCGTCGCACCGGGCGTCTCGGCCGGCTCGATGCCGACTCGGTAGAACCGGTCATAGGCGAATCCCGGCGCTCCCCTGGGGCCTCGGCCATCGAGGAAATCGTTCCACAGCGTGTCCCAGCGTTGTCCAAGGTCGTCGAGGAAGCGCGCGACGCGCGCATCGGCTACTTCGCTGCGCTCAATGACGCGGCGGAGAATTCGCAGGAGGTCCGCCGGATCGCGCACCGTGGTCAAGTCCAGCGAACCGGTCGAGATCGCATCGCGCAGATACCCGGCGAGCGCTCGGTGCTCAAGGTAGCGGTGGGGGTGCAGCCGCAGCGCGTCGTCGAGCGCTGCGACAGCGCGTGCGATGTCGGCGAGAGCGACCTGCTGTGCGGCGTCGTCGGGCCGCAGCGCGTCAACGAAGGCGGCCGACAACGCACGGTAGACCCCGACCTCATCGTCCGGATAGCCAACTGTCCGGTCGAGGAGCGCCTCTGCCCGCGCCTTCTGCCCCGTCTCAGCGAGCCGCCGGGCCTCGGCCAATACCATCTCCTGGGGCGAGCTCGGCGCAACCACTTCGCCTAGACTGGGCTCCCAGGCGGCCAGAAATCCATAGTGGAGCGTTTCATCGCCAACGAGCTCGTATCCGCGGAAGGTTGCCCGTCGCCCAGAAGCGGTCCGGCCCTCGACGACCTGCTCCAAGATACTCTTCGCCAGCTCTTCGAGCAGCTCGTTATCCCCGCCGAGGGGGCTCAGGCTCGTTCCGGCAGAGAGGAATGCCGGAGCCAGCTCAGGCAGCCGCAAGATCGGGTCAAGCGTCCCGAGGGCAAGATCGAGGGTTGTGGGGTGATCGACGTTAGCGGACAGGACCGGTTGGTAATCCCCCAATGCGGCGGGGAATCCGGGGTTTGAGGCAAGCGCCCCGAAGGCCTCAAAGCTGCCCTCGAAGATCTGGACGGGCGCCGACGTGCCCTGAGCCGCCCACGGAGCATGCGCGATGCCGTTCGCAGCCAGCGTCTCGCGTAGGCGGCCCATGGCGACCGGCGAGTGATCCACCGCAATCACTCGTGTCGCGCCATCTTTGAGCGCCGTCAGGCCCACTACGCCGGAGCCGGATCCTAGGTCCACAAACACATGTCCCCGAATCCGTTCTTTGGTTTCGGCCAGGATCTTCAGCGCCAGTAGGGTATGGAAGCCGCTGTCAAAGCCCAGGACGCCGTCACGGCCCTTGCGCAAATCACTCACTCGAATCGCCTGTTCCGGCGCAATGCCAACAGCCTTGAGCTGTTCGTCCGTGGTCTCGGCCGGTACGTAGGACCAGCCTTCCACTCGGATGGCATGTGCCGTCGCTTCGTACCAGCCATCGGAAACCAACCAGCGGTGCCACGGCTGCCGCTCGACAACGCTGTCCTGGGAGACAGCCATGGGTACCATCAGTACCGTGACCAGACTTCCCACAAGCCAGATCGCCGACCCGCCAAACAGATTGGCTGTCTGCACCGGGCCGCCGCCCAGCGTCAGGCTCCAATTGCCGGTGACCACTCCGTGCGCAAGGTAGGCGCCGATGAGGAGGATGCTCAGGCTGGCTGCAGTCACCCCGCGGCTGTTGGCGCGCAACCAGTCGCGCGCACCGCCGCGCAGAAAGCCGCGACGACCGAGCTGCGGCGGAAGTTCCGGGGTGAGGCTGGAGGCGCCCGGCGTGGCTTGCGGCGGCAGCGGTTCGAGATAGCGATCCTCACCCAAGAAGCTCAGAAACTCGCTTGTTGGGTACATAGCCGGATAGCCGGCAACGCGCGCCAGGCGCAGAGGCGTACCCGCTCGAGTAGCACGGCCCTCGTCCGCTTCGAACTGCAATGCCCAGCCGATCGCGGCGGCGGCGGAGTTCTTTGCCCACTTCTGCTCCTCCAGGGAACCCGGCGGCTCCAGCGCGAAGGCGAGATACAGTTGCAAGAACCGCGTGTTGACCTCGCCCTCCTCCTGGTTCACCACGAAGTTCCACAGCTCGTGCAATGAGGTCAGCGCGCGCTGGACGCGATCCTGCCGCGGATCGCCCTGAGTCATCGTGATGGCGGGCTCCACGTTCTCACGCAATCGCTGAAACACCGCTCGGTTGAAGCCTTGCTGCCGCAGGAAGTTCAGCAGGGATTCGGTCGGGCCGATGGACACCCCCACCGACTGCACCACCAACCGCCGGACGACATCCTTGAAGGCGTCCTGCTCTTGCGGTGTGAGGGTTTGACCGGCCTGGAGCCGGCGCCGGAACGTCTCAAAGCGCTGGCGAACCTGCTCAAGCGCCTCAAACCTCGCCGGATCGTGTTCCATCGCCAGCATCAACAAGCCCCCGCGCAACAGATACGCCTTATAGAGGCGGATGTAGAACCCAACCAGGAGGTGGAGGGACTCCGCATCGTCCTTCGTCGTTTTCGGATCATGGGCCATGTCTTCCATCGCGCGCACGCGTCCGGAGATGCCCAACGCCAGCCCTCGGTTGATCAATAACTGCCCGCCAGTGATCTTGCCGGTGAACAGACTGTGACGCGGCGTCGGCTCCACGAGGAACGGCTGCCCGGGTGGCAAGAACCTTGCCCGGTCAACCCACTCAGCATCCACCTCAGGAAGGTAGTGGTCATGCCGCAGCTCCTCAAATGCCCGGGTGAGGAACTGGCGATATTCGGCATCGGGATCGTACGTTGCGCGGGTCGCCGCCACACCCGCGGCTGCCACCGCCGTTGCCGCTGCGAGGAATTGCCGGCGCAGCACGCCGCCGGCTGATGGTGTTCTGCCGGTTCCATGTCCTGCTGGAGCCGCCAGGAAGAGCGCAGGCTGGCCTTGTTCGAGGAGCTCGCGTTGCCGGCGGTTGTGACGACGATGACGCCACGCGGTGAACTGTGAGGCGCCCCACAGCGCGAGCGCGACCAGCGCCGAAAAGACCAGCACCTCAGCAACCGCCACGGCGAAGGAGGTCACCGCGATGTGCGCCACGCCCAACGTGAGCGCCTGCAGCAGGAAAATGGCGCTGTTCGGCAAGGCATAGCGGAAACCGATCTTGAACACCGCGCGCTGCTCGGCGGATGTGGCAGGCCGGTTGAGGGCGCGGCCCTCTGCATCGAACCCTGTGAAGAGGCGATCATGCGACAGCGCGAACCAGATACTCGTCGCGAAGGGCAACAGCACAATCGCGCCGAGCTGCGTCAAGCCCATGATGCCGGTCAGCAAGTCGAGCGTCCCCAGTAAGGGTTCCGTCGGCCCGCTGACCTGGTTGATCTGGAAAAAGATGTCCGCGGAGAGCAGCAAGAGCGCGGTGATGACGGCCTGTGCCATCAGGGCGGGAAGGAACCGAAAATCCCGCTCCTCTTCGCCTGGCCGTGTTTCAGTGACCTCATCCCAGTCCTTCGGCGGCCGCGTCCCCGCATGGGCGACCATCGGCAGCCCGCTTTGCGCGATCGTGCCGACGCGGTGCAGCAGCGCGCGGAGAAATTCCTCCCACGTGGCGTCGGATGGCCGCACCTTGAGCTGGAAGGTTTCGCCCAGCACCTCTTGCAGCTCGAATGCCGCCAGCCAGGCCTTGACATCGGGGGGAGGTAGATCATCAGAAGCCGCGTCGATATCCAAGGTTGAATCCGACGTGCTGGCCTTAAGCAAGAACGGAAACCGCTCAGGATGCGTTGGCAGCTCGTTTAAATCGAAGAGACGCCGCACGACTTGCTCGATCATCTGCGCCTGGGACTGTTCCGTGACCGCCGGGCCAGCCGCCGGCTCAGTGGCCTGGAGCAGCGCGCTCCAAAGATCACGGCCCGTGATCGGCGCCTCGT
>JAHFGU010000002.1:31525-53984 GCA_023247285.1 Candidatus Omnitrophota bacterium | reverse complement strand
CGCGCTCGGGCGGAAGGTGATTCCCGAATCCCGCCTCGCTCAGCGCTGCCAAGGTATGCGGCACATTGAGCCGGCGTTGCTCAGGGGTGATCGTGGGATCAAACGGCAGGATCAGCCGCTCATAGAGCTCATGGAACGCCTCGAACCAGCCGTTGGCAGATGCTGGGTCGATATGGCCGTTGACGTACACGCAGAGCACCCCGTGCTCGACCGTCGCCACCGCGTCAATCAACTTCCCCTCGTCATCCCGGAGATCCCGCTCCCTGATTCCGCGGATCTCCATGTGATGGATGCTCTCTACCCCGGGAGCTGCCGCCAGGTCCGGATAGACGCTTCGGTAAAACTGCTGTACGCCCTGCAGCACGTGGCCTAGCGGTTCACCGGTCAGCAGGCGCCTCACAAACGCCAGCTCCTGCTCAAAGTGCGGGAACGCGGCCTGGAACTTGGGAGAGGACGCCTCATCCCCCGGCACCAGCCGATCGGCCAGCTCCGCCATTTGCTGCTTGGAGTACGTGTCGAACTCCGGGTTGAGCGCGCGCAGCTTCTGTTCGGCTTCCTCCGGCGTCAACGACGACCCGATCGCCTTCATCGTCGCCGCCTGTGGCTGAGGCCGTGCACTGAGATATTCCCAGTACCGCTGGCAATGAAACTGATAGGCCGATTCCCCTTCGATCAATGGCGCAAGATATTCCACGACCCCGGGCATTTCGCTGATGGTATTGAGGCTCGCCACTCGGAGCTGCTCGACCCCGTCGTGCGCCAAGAGGCCCAGCATCATGCCATGCAGCAATCGCCCAAATCCCTGGTCCTGATACACCGGTTTGACGTAGAAACCATACCGGCTTAGCTGGCGGCCTTGTTCGAGATCGACGAGCAGGTGGGTGGCATTCACCGTAAGGCCTGCTGATGTCAGCAGCTCCCCGAGGCGTTGCACGAGTGGCTCTTCCTCGCTGCGATGCTCGGCGGACTCCAATGCCTGCGCGCGGATGGAATCGCGCGGGGTCATGGACAAGCCGCCAAAGTTCCGCCAAACAGCCCAGGCCAGCCCCGGCCTCCGTGAATCGACGGACACATCCCGATACCCAACATGATTCACGTGGTCAGGCCGGTCCGCCACAAAGCCGTCCAAGCCATAGTAGGTGACGCCGCGGTCGGTCTTCCGGCGCAACGCGAGAATGATCTTTCCTAATGTGGGATGCGCCAGGACCGTCGCCCCGCGCGCGGCCAACTCGCCCAGTGCGCGCTCGACAGCCTGGCGCTCTAGAGGCAACCTGACACTTGTCGCCACCGTAGTTCCTGGCTCGCTAGATGGCGCCGCGCGCTGGGTGGAATCTGCCAGCGGCGTTGTGGCGCGATAGAGCGTTGCCGCCCCATCGGTCTGGATGGCGTACTGTGCGCCTTGCGGAACAAAGAGGTGGTCTCCCACGCGCAACGTGAAGACCTGCTGGCCGACCGTGACGACGACGTCGCTATTGCCGAGGACGGAGGAGGTGATGGCTTCGGCGGTGCGCGCCGGCCCGCCGGTGTGGGGCACGCCGGCCCGCACCTGGATCCGGCTCAGCTCGTATTCAGGCGCATCAGTCTCATAGGCCCATTCCGTGGCCGAACGTTGCGCGGCAGTCAGGATGCGCGCCGGCCCGCTGTCGAAGCTCACGATGTACAGCAGCTCTGGCACGTCCACGTTCTTGGGCGTTAGGCCGCCGCGCACGACGTTATCGGAGTTGGCCATGATCTCCATCCCGACCCCTTCCAGGTACGCATGGAGCTGGCCGGCCGGCAGATACATCGCCTCGCCGGGCTGCAGGCGCACCAGATTCAAAAGGTAGATGGAGAACAGGCCGATATCATGGTGGCCGCCCGTGGAGAAGGCTTGATCGGATCGGAGCACCCAGTATTCCGGCTGATCCTTGGTAAACGGCCTCTGAGCGTGCTGCCGTGTCAAACGATCCACCAAGGAGCTCAGCAGCCGATCCGATTCTTCCGGGCGATCCTTCATCGCCATGATGCGCTCATAGAGCGTCCGCAGCAGGCGCTTGCGCCCTTCGGCATCTTGGCCGACCGCGGCTAAGCTCTCGGCGAACTCCGGCATCAGACTCCGGAACTCCTCGACGTCTTGCAGCACCTGCGCGATCTCTTCCAGCGGCCGGAACCCGCGCAAACCGTAGAAGTCGGTGAGCGCCGCGATCAGTTCGGGCTTGTGGTTATCATCCTTGTAATCCGGGTGCAAGGCGCGCAGCGCTGGATCGCGGAACACTTCCTCGGCCCGCGCCTTGCTTGGATGCGCCTGGATCGACAGCGGCTTAGCGGCGGCAAGCACCTTGAGCAGCCATGGCAGCCGGTTCTGGAATCGCTGCGCAATCTCCGCGCCCAGGATCGTGGCGGGGGCGCTGCCAATCAGCTCCTGCAGGTTAATCGGAATATCGAGCACATCCGCGGTTGATGGCGCCTTGGGATGCGCGCCGATCCACAGCTCCGCATACGGCTCACCCTTGCTGTTGTCGATCCGCAACAGAGCCGGGATGTAGGTGGTGTCGCCCCACTCGTACTGCTGAATCGCTCCACGGATCACGAGCGGCATGGGATGGGCGGCGTACAGCGCCAGCGCAGCTTGGCGGCGGACTTGGTCGACCACTCGCTTCACATCATCTTCATCCGTCAGCGCGCGATAGACATCGATGCAGGTCTTGCCGGCGAGCGGGGCGGCCAAGGCTGCGAGGAGCGTGCTGGTCGGCAGCGCGCCGTTGGCCGCCGCCTCGGCCAGCGCCTCGAAGACCCGGTACTCCTCATCGTTGACCTTGATGGAGAAGTCGTCGAACTCGGCGCCGCCGTGGTTTTCGATGATGTCCACGTAGCCTGGCAGGGCCAGCGTCCACTGGCCCTCTCGAACGGTGTGCTCGATGGTGTGGACCACCCGGCCGCTTGCATCTTTCTTGACGAGCCGCTGGGTGATTTGGCCTCTCGTCACGTATTTCAGATCGAGTTGGGACTTCTGGTCATGGCCGGCGCCGGTGCTCGTCCGATGGATGGCACCGGTCTCTGGATCCGTCACCCTATCATGCAGGAACGTGGTGCGGTGGATCGTGCTGATGCGGCCTGTCGTGGTCGCTGCGCGCAACCCATCCGGCACCGGCAGCCAGCCGTGGAGCATCAAATACATGGCGATGTGCTGCAGGGCTGGATGGGTCAGGCCCATCTTCTTCGGGCTTTCCCACCCGCGGTCATAGAGACCTGGCTGGCCTTCGGCCGAGGCGATCTCCAACCCGGCGGCGCGCACCGAATCCGCATCCAAATAGCTCAGCGCCCTATGCTTCACCATCCGGTCGGGATCGGCGGTCAGGCGCAACTGCTCCGCCCCTGGCAGAGCCCGCTCGATCCAATAGAGGATATTGAGCCCCTGCCGGGCCATGAGCTGCAGCGTGCGCGATTCCTCAACATCCGACACCTGCAGGGCCCGCCGGATGATTTCCAGGTAGAACGTGCGCAGACTCTCCGGCGAAGACAGTATTTGGTTTGCAAAGCGATACTGCATCGCGGCGCTGAGCCGCGGCATCGCTTGGATCGCCCCGGCCGGGTTGCGCATCAGCCGCTCCGCCGCTTGCACCGGATCGCGCAGCATGACCTCCGCCACAAACTGAGCAGCGTTCTCTATCACCTCCGGCTCCACCTGGTCCCTTCTTGTGCGGATGCGCCAGCGATTAAGCGCCTCTCGCTGGATCATCCAGTGCCAGACGGTGATGCCCGCGGCTGGCAGCGTCAGCAGCGCCGCCGTGAGGACCAACGGCGCTCCCATGAGGGTGAGCCCAATCGCAGCCAGCGCGGTGACTCCTTTGGCGATCGTGAGCCGCCGCACCGCCTGGCTGCGGAGCGCCGCACGGTTCAATGGCAGGTGGCCCAGCCAGAAGCTCAACGGCCACACCAACCAGCCGGCTGCCGCCCAAGCGTGCAGCCCTTGCGGCGCGTGGGCCGAGCCCAAGAACCATACGCTGGCCACCGCCAGCGCGAAGGTCGTCAGCGTCTCGTGCCACGCGATGCGCCGGTACCACGGATGCCGCTCGCCGTTGAGCCACTCGCCGCCTTTCCGCACGGCAGGGGGGGTGGATCGCCGCACGACCCGGCGGGTCTTCGGGTTGATGTGGTACCCCATCTGGTTGAGCAGGGCAAGCGAGAGGACGCCCTTGCTGAGCAAGTAGGGATCGTACTTCGCCGGCACGCGCAGATCGGTTGGATCAAGCTCCACGAGATCCATCATCGCGGTGTAGATGCCGAAGTCATCGGCAAGCTGCTGACTGGCGATCGGAATGTAGCTGATCTGCAATGGATCGCCCCGGTCATGCCGACCAATGACGTAATCGATCCCCCGGCGGGCCTCAGCGGGCAGCGCCTGCCGGCCCTGGCGGTTGTGGAGCAATCGCAGGAGCAGTTCTGCATGGTCCAGGATGGTCGTTTCCACCGGCTCGTTCTCGCGCGATGGATTGGCGACCAGCGTGGCCACCGCGCGGCTGTTCACGATGGCTTCACCGATTTCCGGGGCGAGAAGACCCGGTGCAACGTTGGAAGCAACCGTCGTATTCGCGAAGAGGATGATATCCGCCTGGTGCAGGAGCTTGAGCGCCTCGGGGTTGGACTTGACGGTGAAGCCCAGCTCCGCTTGGATGTCGCGGACCACGGCCAGCTTCTCCTCCGCGGCGGCGCGACCGTTGATCCGCTGGATCTCCTTCAGGGTGGGGGGCCTTGGCAACAGGGCCTCGGCGTAGATCAATCCTCCACGCCCTTCGCGCGGCACTTCGTTCACCGCGTTCTCATTCGGCATCAAGACCCCATTGCGGAGGATGACGACCAAGTGTCCGGCCCGCTCGGTGGTCCGGATCGCGCGGCCTGCCGCATCCAGCAGCCGGCCGAGTTTCTCACTCGCCACCTGCCAATCCCCCTCAACAATCCGGGCCCCAATCAGCACGAGGCTTCGCATCGGCAGCCGGGTGACATCCAAGACGGCGGGCTTGTTAGCCTCCAACTCAAACTCGTCTGCGATCCCCTGGTAGATCGCCCGCTTCCCAAGATTCTGTTCTCCCGCTGCGAGTTGGGTGTAGTAGTCGGTCAACTGGCGCATCTCCTGTGGATAGGCGGCGATCGCTTCCTGCAACGCCGGGGTCTGGACGGCCTTCCAGAACGCCAAGACATAGCGACCGATCGCGTCGCGCTTCAAGAGATTCACCGCTGCCATCAGCTGGCCAAATTCCGAGTCGAACGAATCCCAGGCCACGGTCTCTCCGGCCTCCATCCGCTCAAGCGGTTGCACGATGTCGAGGTGGAACCGTTCCAAGGCCTGTCGATAGCCTTCGAGCGCCTCGGGCACGTAGGCATCCGCCTTGACGCGCTTGCCGGTTCGTCGCTCAAGCTCTCGCACGATATCGATGGAGAGCCGGTACCCGAACAGGGAGGCAAGCTGGCGGTCCTTCGCCTGATCCAGGAGCGTCTTTCCCACATCCGGCACGCCGGTCACGCTGTCCGCATTCCCAAAGAATGCCGGAAAGATATAGGCGAGTTGCGCAAAGCTTCGGCCGTCATCGGTGGCGGCCACCAGGATGTCCTGGTGAACGCCGGGCAGCGCTCGCAGCAACTCCGTGATGCCGGCGGCGGCCCGGCCGCCGCGCAGGAGCACCGCGCGTATCGAGATGCCCGCAGCTTGTGGGCTCCTGATCCAGCCTACCGGGTCGGTGATGACACCGAGGACCTCACGGTCCAACGCTATGATCTCTTCAGGCGTATACGAGGGATCCAGCACCGTGTAGTGCCCGAGGTAATCCTTGAAGCGCGGTTGAGACGTCATGTACGTCATGGCATGCTGCCGGAAGCGTGGATCGGTATTGGCTCGTCCCTTGGCGATCTCGCTCAAGATCCATCGCGAAATCATAACCGACTGGATTTCATCGAGCGCCAGCTCGGCCACCATCCAGTTGGCCGCCGCCACGAGCTTGAAGCGGGCTCCCGAGGCTGTACTCTTCATGACACGCGCGAGGAGCTCGCGCGCCTTGCCGCTGTTCACCGCTGCCGAGGAAACAACGTACCGGCCCACGCCACGCCGCCCGTGCATAGCCTGCTCGAACGCGCTCATCCGGCCCTGCTCGGTGTCCTCGATAGTCTGAAACTCGAGGCGGGCGTTCTGCTGCGCCTCTGTCCGCAGCATTTCGAGCGGACGCGAGCCTTGTTCAGCTTGGTGGTTCGACATCACAATGACGACGCGGCCGCCGGTTTGTGTGACCTTCTGGATCTTCGCGATGAAGAGATGCATTTGAGCGCGGCTCGGCGAGCCTCCGGGACCATCAATCACATCGTAGTCGATGAGCACGACGTGCTCGTTCTCGGGCGTGAGGCTCGCCGACACCTGCGCATTGAGGTAGGTGTACACCTCGGGCTGAATGATCTCACCGTCCGGCTCCGATCCTGAGTCGTCGAGCCACAACCCGCTCTTCAGCGCCTGAATTCGCTCCGTCAGCTCGCCGTCATGCTGCCCAAACATCTGCCGTGAGACTGCCCAGAGGTGGTAGTGGGTGGGATGGGCGGCAGTCGCGGCCTTCGCGGCGATGGCAATGGCATCAGACCGGGTCAGCCTGACGGTGACCGGTCCGGTGGCGAACGTCAGGGTGACTGTTTGGGTGGCGGGATCGTACGCGGTGGGCAGCCGCCCGGCGCTATGGAGGAATTCCTCGAACTCGTGGAGGTAGGCTAACGGATTGGCAGCTAGCGGCTGGTAGAGACTCAGAAAACGGAGGGTCGGCTCGACGGCATCGTAGTGGGCGTAGCCTTCCAGATCGCCGAGGAGCTGGAAGTAGGTGTAGATGGGCGGGGCGTGCTGGAGCTCGGCTTGGAATGCCTCGATGACACGCTGCCCCTGGACCTGATCCACAAGCAGATTCGGCAGCATCACGGCCAGGCTGCGCCGCAGATCAACGTCTGGAGCCGGGCTCAGGCGCAGGTCGTGGAGAGTGGTGGGGTCGGCCGCCACCTGCATGGTGAGGATAGGCTGGCCGGCCTCGAGGCGGACGGCCGTCACCGTGGCCTCGTTGCCGATTTGGCTAACTGGAGGTTCGGGCACCGTATACAACCTGCCGAACGCCTCTTCGGCTGCCAAGGCGTACATGGCCTTCGAGATCTCGTCAATCAGCGAACTCTCGTCGCCTGCGCGCAGTCCAGTGGCCACGAGCACACGCGCCGCCGCGGTGGCATTTAGCTCGATCCAGAATCCCAACCCATTCCACACCCGTGCCCCGCGTGCTTTGGACTGCTCAAGGAACGCGTTCGTCTCGGGCCGGTAGTTCAGGTCAATCGCCTCACTCTCCGGCTTCATGGCGGCGTACGCCTCGGATGAAAGCGGCGAGGGTGACCCGCTGGCATTGATCACCACATCCGCGCGGTGCACTGCAGCCGTCAGCGCTGCGTCGCCCGGCTGAAGGAAGGCGACCTGGCATAAGGGCGCCCGATCGTGAAGCATCGACAGCACCGATTCCGCGTTGCTGGCATTGAAGTCGGAAATCATGATGCTGCTCGCGCCCTGGCTAGCCACCGCCAAAGCAATCGACCGTCCCGCGGCCCCTGCGCCGCCCGCGATCACGACATGTTTGCCGCGAATATCGCCGACGCTCTTCGTATACCAGCGCATCCACCCCACGCCATCCTCATTGCTGCCAACCAAGTTCCCCTGCTGATCCTTGTAAACGAAGTCCAGTCCTTCCCCGGCGATTCCAGAGACCCGCTGAATACCGGGCAGCGCTGATTCGGCGATGTCTTTGAACGGCGCGCCGGTGTCAAAACCGATGACATGGGGGCTGACGGCGAATTCGTTCAGCAGCGCTCGGAACTGTGTCTCGTTTTCGGCTTCGTAGGGCAGATAGACCAGATCAGTCGCCTGCAGGGCGGCGAACGCATCGTTGAATAGTGCGTGCGTCATCGAACCGCCCGGCCGCCCAATGTTCAAATGGCTGCCGATATGCAGCACGAACTTTGTCCGGGCGGTCACGCGGTTGCGGAGCCCAAGATCCTGTGCTCGTTGGACGAGCCGTCGCTCCAATGCCGTTGCGCGGTAGAGGATGTTCAGTGCTTGGCGAGCGATGCGCTGGATGGCCGATGCCTCGGCACGCGGCGCGAATCCTCGCTGACCCGCACCAGCCCATTCGTAAATCGTGAGCCGATAGAACGCTTCTACGGCCGCGCTCACCTGGGGATTCTCGACAATTCGCTGCTGTAAGACACTACTCATCGCGACCAAGAGCGTGCGCGGATCTTGATCTGACAGGGCGAGCTCCGCGGCCGCCCGCTGCGGATCGCTCAGGACGAGCGCGATCAGCCGGTCCCGCTCAACGAGGAATTGTTGGATGTCATGGTGCCCCAAGAACACGACCACGACGGACGCCAGGCCAACGCCCAGCGCGACCCCGAACCCAAACGTGCCATAGGCCAGCATGGCCAACGCCACCGCGGCGGTCTTGTACGCGGTCAGCTTCAGCGGGGTGCCCCACCTGAACATGGCCTCGCGATTGCCCAACGCATGGCCCAGCCAGAATTGCGCCGGCCAGAGCAGGAGCCCGAGGACCGCGAGCCACCGGTACTCCTCCGGCAGGTAACGTGCGAGCCCAAATATTTCAGCGCTAGTTAATATGGCGGTAAACACCGTTTCCCACTTGGCAATGTACCGCCGGTACCACGGATGCCGCTCGCCGTCGAGCCACTCGCCGCCGCCTGAGTTCTCACCGATGGCCAGGCGATTAGCCTCGGCTGAGCGCAGCTCGTTCAGCACCCAGGCCGCGGTGCCGGGCGCCTCGTCGCTGGGCTGGACTGATGCCAGCATCTCTTCCAGCAGCGTCACCACGGGCACGCCATGCACCGTGCGCTGCCCGTCCCTCGCGTTCCAGATGGTGTCACAAATCTCCTGTCCCCGGGCCTGGTCGAGCCAGTCCTGCACCGGCACGCCTAGGATTTCTCCGAGCACCCACCGCGCGCCGCGCCGCGCGAAGCGAACACGCTCAGCCGAGCCCTCTTCCCGCATCAGGAGCCGCAGCTCGCGCAGCACGCCACGCTGAATGGGTGCCGCGCTATGCCCGAACGCGGCGCTGACTTCCTTTGCCGCGTGGTACACCGCCAGGAGGGACTCTACCGGCTTGACCCACCGCCCATCGGGAGTGGCAATCAGCGAGCCATCAGCGGTGAGCTGGAACCCGGTGGCGCTCACCGCACGCAGCCCCAGCAGCGTCTCGACCATCACCTGCGGTTCGTAGAAGCCAAACTCCGGAATCTGAGATTTATAATCCTTCGTCTGTTGCAAGACGGCCTCTGCCTTCTCGAGGTTCAGTGGCACCGGCATCACCTGGCCGCCGAACGCCTGCATGATCTGCTCGGCGTTGAATGGGGTGTAGGTTTTGGGAGGCCGCTGCCGCTTCGATTCCTCTGAACGGCGAGCCTCATCGAGCTTGTCGAAGTTGTCTCCCCGGCCGATGGTGTAGTTGAGGTAGGCCGCTGCGGGCGCCCCATCCTCGCCGCTGCGGGCGAAGCGAATGAGCTGCTCGGCCATGTCGAGCGCGGTCGTCTGCGGCGGATCGCTTGGCTCGAGCGTGGGGTTCGCAAACTGGACCTTGACCGCGTCGTGATTCCCGGCGATCGACCGCGCGATCCCAGGCACGATCAGCGCCGGGAAGATATTGGTCTGGACGGTGGTATTGCCATACGCCACCATGTCAGCCTGTCCCAATGCTGCGACCGCGTCGGGCGCTGCCCGCACGATTCCGTTCTGTGATGATTCGGCGGTGCGCGAGCGCGCCGCAAACCATACCGCCAATCGCTGGATGGCGCGCGGATCTGGGTCGGCGATCCGCCGCGCGGTTTCGTCCACCTCTTGCCGCAGCCCGTCACCCGCTCCCAGCGGTTTCAGCTCCTCCTCGGGGAGCCGCTGCAGGACAATGCCCATGGCCTGCAGCTGCTGCGTCACGGCGGCCACATCAGGCGCCTCGTCCATGAGGAACTCGGCGATGATCTTGTCGCGACTCGACATCTCATTGATGCTGGATTCGCTGAAGTGGACGGTCCCATCCTTCTTTAAGGCCACTAGGTGCAGCCGCTCAAAGGTCGGGAAGAGCACGCGGTGGGGCCCGATGTCCAGCAGTTTGCCCACCTCATCCACCGCGGTTTGCCACGCCGGATTCCGCTGGCCGCCGTGGTACCAGGCCGCGCCCACCAACACCACCGAGCGGAGAGGGATCTTGTCAAACGAGAAGGCCGGGGACGGTGACGGAGGCGTAAACTTCGGATACGTCTTGAGGAACTGGTCCAGATAGTAGATGAGACGCGCTCGCTTGCCCGCCTGGTCAATCTCCATGATGCGCTCATAGAGCTGGCGCACCTGCGGGCTGAGCTCGACGCCCCGCTCTTGAAGGAGGTGCTGGTGCGCGTCACGATCGTGCAGGCTGAGCGTCTCGCCCATGCCCTCGCGTATCTTGAAGACCAGCTTCAGCAGTTCCTGCTCCAGGCCCGGTTCCTCGTCCAGCCGCATGTTCAGCGCATCGTATACGTGCTTGTCATTCGCGAGGTCGAGCAACGCTTTACCGGCATCCGGCACCCCGGTGGCGTTGAACAGGCGGGCCGCGCGGCGCCAGCTGCGGCCGTCATCGGTGCCGGCGACGATGATGGTCAATACGACGTGCGGCAGGTCCTTCAACCACTTGGTGAACTCGGCTGCGGCGCGGCCGCCCCGGAAGAGGATGAGCCGCAGCGGCCGCTGCGGCGTAAAGCTGGTCTGCAGGAAAGTGTCGCGTTCAAAGAGGCCTTGGTAGAGCGTCTTAACGGTCTCGGCGTCCCAGCCTGGCGGCGCGCGGCCCCGTGAGACCTCGAGCATCGATGAGAGAACCAGCGCCGCGTCATCCAGATTTCTCAACGCGCTGAATCCCTTCAGATGCGGGCCAAGCTCCTCAGGGGAGAGCGACGCCAGCGCCTTGCCATTGACCGTCGGGCGCAGCCCTTGGGCCTGCAACTGCTCCGCAAGCTGCGCGATCTCGCGGGCGCGCTGCAGCGCGCGCAGGCCATTGCCCGGTTGCGTCGCCGCCGCTGAGGCGCGCCCCTCAGGCAGCCCGCTGCCGCCGGAGACACCGAAAAAGTACCACTGCTCTGTAGCGGCATCGTAGCCTATGGTGTTCAGCGCCACCGCCTCTTTCAGCTGGGCACCCGTCATGATCCCGCTCGCCCAGCCAATCACGGGGACGTGCGCCTCATCCGCAATGGTCTGGGCCCGTGAGCGCGCGGCCGCTCGCATGGCCGCCCGCAGCGCGTCGGGCGCCGGCTGAGTGAATGCAGGCTTGGCCCAGCCGCTGAAATAGGGGACCACTTCGGTGAACGCCGTTGCCAGATAGCGGCTGAGCATCTCCACGATGGCCTGCGCGTATGGCTCGCCGTGTTCCGCGTCAGCCAAGACCTTTTCAAGACGCGCTTGCGGGTCCGCCGGAAACTCGCTGAGCTCGATGAGGCCCTCGCGGCCCAGCTCATCCAGCAGCCGGAGGACCCCCTGCTGGGAGAGGTGCTGTTGCGCGGTTCCCTCAACGCCGGTCTGGGTGTGCGCGGCACCGGGCGCAAGGCTCACGACGAAATGGCCCAGGTACCAGGGCATATCGGGGATCATCCCCTGCCCATCGACGTAACCTGTTCCGAAACTCGTGCCCAGGCTGGCGGCCAGCACGTGGCCGTGGCCCAATTGGACCGCGCCGTACAGCGCGCCAATCGCCCCGTCATTGGCGACAACCACCGGGATATGGTTGAAGCGCGCCGGCAGGCCGTCTTTGAGCAGCAGCCCCAGCCGTTTGACTTCCGCGTCAGAGAGGTTTGGCGTCTTGGCGCGCGCAACCCCTGTCGGCAAGCCGTGCAGAATCACATCCGGCCACCCCATGCCGATCGCTTGAAGGTGCTCGGCGGTGAACTGCTCAAATGCCGCTTTCCCGACCCGCGCTTCGGTCTCTTGCACCAGCGCCTGAAGCCGCTCACGCGGCGTCGCGCGAGCCAGCGCATCGGTAAATGCCGGGCCGGCTCCGCCTTCCCTCGTATCCAGGTAGAGCTGGGCCATCGCGAAGCGCACCAGCGTCTCAAGATGCTCCAGGTACTGATCCGACGCGGTGAAGGTCTTCGGCCGCCAGTTGTGCTCTTTTTCGAGCACAAGCTTCCCATCATGAAAGACCATGAGCTTCACGTCAGTGCCGCCCACGTCCAAGCCGATCACGGTGCCCCGAGTGTCGGCCAGCCGCTGCTTCAGTTCGCCAAGGCGGTCGGCCGGGACCGGGCGGCCTTTCTTCTCCTCCAGTGCCTGGACCGCCAAGTACACCGCGCCAAGACTCTGGCCAAAGCGCTGGGCCAGGGGATCATCGGCAGCCAGCTCGGATGCCAGATGGAGGCGCACCGGCACCATCCCCATCTGCTGACGGGCCCGCTCGACAAGCTGCCGCCCCGCGGCGCCGTCCGTGACCCGACCGAAGACCACCACATCAAGTGGCGCCACCGACAGCGTGAAGTCGCTCAACTGCTGGGTCAGCGTGATCTGCAGCCCCCGCTCGTTGTGCACGGTGGCCAGCGCCGTCGGAATGGCCCCGTACCCCCGCTCCCCCCCTGCCCGCAACGTCGCACTCACTTCGCCCAGCATCGCCGACAACCCCGGCGACGCGTGCGAGGCTTGGATATCGATGCGGCTGACGCCAAACGCCAACTGGCGGCCGTAGAAGTACAGCAACAGGAATCGCGCGAGCCGTTCGCGCTCGGCATCCGCCAGGGTCGCAGGATCCGGCACCCACGTCTCTTGCTGAAACACCGGGCTGCCCGCGCCGCTGCTGAAGGTGCTCATCAAGCGGATGGCCCTGGCCGAGTCGCGATCCACCCATCCTGCGACCTCGCGCCCTAAGGCTGTCACCGGCTCGAATCCCTGCGAGAGCTTCGCCACGATCTGGTCGCGATGCAGCGGAAAGATCTTCGGCGTCCGGTCCTTGGCCCCCAATTCCTCCCTGAGCTGCGGCATGGCGCGTTCGATGCGGCGGTAGATGCCGTTGGGCTCGGCGAGCGCCAGGCGGACGATCTCGTCCGCGCGGTCTTGCGGACCGCTCTCGGAGTAGATGCGGAACTGGTCGGCATTGCCAGAGGCCCGCAGGTGGGCAAGGTCCTCGGTGGCATTATCAAAGAACAGTTTCACGCCAAGCGTGGGCGTCAGGCTACGGATCCGCTTGATGGGGCCGAACCCATCCGCCGGCGTGAAGAACCGCTCCAGGGCGGCTTTCTTCGCCCACATCTCGCGCGCAAGCGGATGCGTCGCATCCACGCGTTCTGTCGTCTCATCCTTCCGCAGGACCTCCAGACCGCCGTCGCTGGTGAACATCACCTGCGTGACGCGGGAATCGGACGCGGCAAACATCCGCGTGATTTCGTTGGCCGTCTTCTGGGCAAAGTGGTCCATCAAGCTGGCTTGCGTAGCCCGCTGGGGCAGCGTGGCGAACAGCTCGGAGACCGGCACGTTGCGCGCATCTGCCAACCTCAGCGCCGAGAGGATCGGCAGCAGGGCGTCACGGGTGGGCAGCGCGGTCAGGGTATACCCGTTCACCGAAAAGTCATCCCCGGTCAGATAGCCGCCGTTGACCTCGCAACCGGCCACGCGCTCAGCCCCATTGGCGATCAGGTCGTTCATCGCCTTGATCACGTAAGGCGAGCCGACGTCGGTGCGGACCAGCGCAATCCCGTCCTGCGCGAACTGGCGGTCCACGGCGCTGCTGGCCGTGTCGGGGATGGCAAAGTGGCGCACGCCCAGGTACTGCGAGGTCACGACACCCAGGACATCCCCGCGGTGGAACGTGCCCTGCTCGTCCACGACAAACGGCCGGTCCGCGTCCCCGTCCGTCGACACGCTGGCAAAAGGCTGGTACTCGTGCGCCAGTTGGCGGAACTTTTTCAGGTCGTGCGGTTTAATCGCCTCGGTATCGATCGGCACAAACACGCCGCGCGCGGCGCGGTCGACGGCAATGACGTCGGCTCCAAGGCCGTCCTCAATGCCTGGCAGGTCGTTGAGGGCCTCGATCAGCGCGCCGATCTCCTGGACGGCGGATGAATCCCCAGCCGCTTCACGCTGTTGCCGAAGCGCACGGAGGGCCCTCAGGCCGCCAAGCACCGCGACATCGATATCGCGCCCCACCGCGGAGTGCTGATAGACCACGATCCGCTTGCCGGCGAGCGGGCGTGGCTGCTGGGGAGCGCTGAAGACGCCGAGATACCGCTGGACATACGCGCGCACCGCCGCGGGCTCCACCGGCTCCACCAAGGGCTGCGGCTGTTTGAGCATGCCCTGCTCGTTGAAGAGCGTGCCGTCAGCACCCTTGGCGTATTCCTGCGCGCGGGCCTGTGCCATATGCTCCAGGATGGGCGCCTCATCGTCTTTGAGCACCTCGCCCGACTTCTTGTAGAACTTGATGCCGTTCCTGTTCGCCGGGATATGGCTGCCGGTGATCATGAGGCTCGCCATCTTGGGTTTGATGATGGCACCGGTCGTCGGATCACGGACCTCCAGGGTTGCGTAGTAGGCCAGCGCCGGGGTCGGGATGTTGCCATAGTTCGCCACCTGGCAGCCGGAGTCCCGGATGGCGGCGGCGACGGCTTCGGCGATGCGCGGGGTGCTCGAGAGCCCTGTGTCCGGGTCTGTGATGCGCAGATCGCCCGCGATCGGGACCGCCTCGCCCCGCTGGATGTCGCCTGTCGCGATGAGGTACTCGATATAGCCGCGCGTGCTGATGTAGACCTCCAGATCCGTCATGAACTTCACGTAGTCCCGCAGCGCGCTCGTGCCGAATGTCAGCGGCTTGGGCGGAGCGCTGAGCCAGTTCGGATGCACGGTCACCGAGTCCCCGTGACGCACAATCGCCATGTTCGAGAGGCCCAGCGCCGCGATCCGGCCCGCCGTGGCGAAGACCAGACAATTGGCGCAGTCCAGCGCGACGTTCTCCCGATGGCCGGCTTTCTTGACCGCCTCGAGCAGCCGATCGGCATCCTGCGCCCGATTCTTCGGCAGCACGAGTGCTGTGCCGTCTTTGCGGTGCATGACGATCAGGTCCGAAACATCCTGCGCGTTGATGCCCTGATCCGCTTCGGCCACCAGGATGTTGCCGCGCGCATCGATCGTCGCAGCCTCGCGCTCGGCCGCGGAGAAGAACGCGGGCAAGGCTTCCGAACCAGCCAGCGACCGCACGGTCACCGTATTGCCCCGCTTCACGATCTCTAAGTTGGACACGCCCAGCGCGGTGATCCGCCCGCCATCCTTGCGCGTGATGCAGTTGGAGCAATCGAGCAACACATCTTGCCCGGCCGCCGCTTTCTTCACCGCCTCAAAGAGCTGCTTGACCTCCTGCGCCTTTGTTGCAGGGATCACCAAGACTGTGCCATCCGTCCCCTGGACGACGACCGTGCCCTCAAGGCCGCTGGCCTCAATGCGCAGCCCGGGCTCAGCTACAAGAATTGAGTTGGCCGTGTCGCGCAGCTGCACATCGCCGACGGTGACATTGCCTTGCGCATCCGCAGGCGTGACCTTGCGCAGCGCGTCCCAACTGCCGAGATCGACCCAGAAGAACTGACCCGGAATCACGTACATCTGAATCCGCGTCTTCTCATGGTCCAACGTCGCAGGCATCGAGATGGCGTAGTCGATGGAATCATCCGCCTGCTCCCCCGACTCCAGCGGATGTTCGATCTTGCTGGGCAGCCGGTTAAACAGCCACGCGGCCTCCCCGGTATCGCCACGGGTGATCGCGTCGCACATCTTCGCGTAGGTGTTGAACATCGCCGGCTGGTACCGCCGCAAGGCTTCTTCCGCAGTCTTGATGCCGAAGACGTACATGCCGGAATTCCAGAAAAACCGGATCCCCTGTCCGGTCATCATGGCGATCATGGTTTCGGCCCGCTGATCACTGGGTTTCTCCTCGAACGATTCCAGGGGCAGGACTTGATCGCCAAAGATACTCGGCTCGGTGCTGGCCCGAATCGCGCCGAATCCTGTCCATTCGCGCGGCACACTGGACGGCACAATCCCGATGGTCACGATGGATGGGGTCTGCTGGGCCACCGCGATGGCCCGAGCGAGCGCCAGGCGAAATGCAGGCACGTCACGGATCACATGATCGCCCGTGAGGACCGCCATCGTGGCGCTCGGATCATCCCGGCGGATGTGCGCCATGGTCCAGAGGATCGCGGGCCACGTGTTGCGCCGGCCGGGCTCGACCAAAATGTTCTCAGGGGGGACGCGGTCAAGCTGGCGACCCATCTCGGCTTGATAATCCTTGCCAGTGATAATGAAGAAATGATCCGTGGGCATGAACGCCTTAAACGGCCCCTCATCGATCGCACCGGTCGCACGGTCGAAGGCCTGCTGGATCATGGTTCGGCCCGCCCCCGTGGGATCCGCGAAGATCTTGTTCGCCGGGAAGAATCGCGAGCTGGCGCCACCCGCCATGACGACAGCATAGGAGCGGGTCAGGTCAGGCTGGGGCACACCAGTGGCGGCTTCCTGCAAGAGGACGGACAACTCGTGGACGACCACGTTTTCTTGCGGATTGCCTTGCGGACCGAGGGCGTTAATGATGGAGGAAAGTTGCTCGTACGGATGTTGCTGAAGGACCAACCGACATGCCGCCAGTGCAGCCTGGCGGGCTGGCGCCGCGTCCGGCCCGCGGATGAGGTTGGCCATCGCCACGAAGGCTTGCGCGAGCCGCGCTTGATTGCCTTCCTCATCGATCCGGTTGAGGAGGGCGTTAAGCTCATCTGCGACACCCTGCGCCGCGCGCGCTGCGTCGAAAGACGTTTCTCCCAGCCAGCTCTCCATCACCTGATCCATGGGCGGCTGGTTTGACGAATCATGCGCCGCCGAGCCGAGGTTGCGGGGTTGGCCGGGCGGGAGCTGGCCTTCCTGCTGGCGGTACCAGGCGATGGTGGGCGCGAGCCCCTCGTCAAGCGAGGTGAACTGGAAGCGGCGGCCGATGGTCTTGCGCAGGAGGGTGGTGTCGAGCGGCAGCTCGCGGGCTTGACCGGACACTTCGATGACATTGTCGTAGCCGGTCAACCGCTGGATGCGATCAATTAAGCCCGTTCCGCTGGCGTTCGGCGCGGTGTCGATCAATTCCGAACCGGCGATATTGAGGAGCGCCGGCGGGCTCTTGAGCGAGCCCAACTGATAGAGGATGCGCACCAGGTCGTCGATATAGAGGTAGTTGCGGCGGTCATTCCACACCGACATGGTGCTTCCGGTTAGGGGCTGATTGCGGAGCATCGTGCGGGCAAACAGCGGCACGCGGCTGTTCGAGGTGTCCTCGGGCCCGTAGACATTCGACAGCCGGGCCACCGTGCACTGATGCGAGCGCGCCAGCACCGAGAGGACCAGGCGTTCGCCCACATACTTGGCGAGGGGGAAGGTCTGCCGCGCATCCGCCGGCAGCGGGTGGTACTCCAGGTACCTGCGGGTGAAGGCGCGTACCTCTCCAGGGGTGGCATCCGGATACTCGCCATCATAGAGCGCGAACGCGGCCTGCGCATCGCGCAGCCAATTGCCCAACGTGGTTCCCGGCAACCGCACGCTGCCGTCAGGATTCAGCTCACCCGGCAGGAACTTCGGCAGGACGGCATCCTCCTTCACCGGCTTCACTGATTCCTGGTCGTCGATCCACCGCGACACCCCGCCGGCATCGTAGACTTCCTGCGTGGAGACGTAGATCAGGCGCTTGCCGGTGCCCCGCACCGCTCGGGCCACCCGCAAAGCACCCAGCGCATGCACCGCGAAGGCCTCGACCGGATCCTCCTGCGCGCTCTGGCGATCGTTCGGGCCGGCGTTGTAGAGCACGACATTGGAGGCCTCCACGAGCCGCTGCACGACGGCCGGGTCGAGGATATCCCCGACGATCCGATCGCCGGGCACGCCGCGCTGGTCCAGGCGCTCCGCCGAGCGGTCGATGAGCAGCCCGGAGTGACCCTGTGCACCGACGTGCCGCGCGAAGGCGCCCCCGATGAACCCGCTCGCCCCCGCGATGCCGTACACACGCCCCTCGCCGGCGATGAGCAGCGACTCGTTGCCCTGTGGTTCGGATGTTTCGTTGCCGGCGCCGCTGCTCCCTTGGCCGGGCTGGACCGCGAGGGTGAGGGCCGTCTGCTCGGCGTCGATGAGCGTGAACCGGTGACTGACGGCCTCGATGTCTTCCCCGTCCACGATGCCGCGCGCATGGTGGATGTCGGCGAGGGCATCGAGCGCATGGCGCAATGGGGTCCCGGCTGGCACAGTGGCAGCCGCCTCCTGCAGCGTGAGCGGGTGCTGAGCAGGGTCATCCACGGCCGCCCGCGCTGCCGCGGTCACCGCCGCTCGCAAGGCCGCCACTTCGATCGAGGGTGTCGCGGTCCAGTAGGCGCGGCCGATGATGTTCGCGACACAGGTCAAGTACCCTGAGGCCTGCTCCGGAGGCAGCGCGCTCCACGGCCCGAATCGGTAGCGCTTGAGCACGTCTTCGAACCGTTCGGCCTGCTTCCGCTCACCCTCCGCGCGCAGCTCACTATCAATGTAGTACTCGGGGTCGCGCACCGGCTGATCCTCCAGGACCTCCTGAATCAACTCGGCGATGCGCACTCGATCGCTGGAATCCCACGCGCTGGTCAGCTCCCGCACTTGACCGGCGGTCGTCTCAAGTACGTTGCCGGAGAAGGGCTGCTGCGGCGAAACGCCAGCCCAGAGCGCGCGCATTTCTTCAATAGACAATCCGTCAGCTTGCGGCGCCCGAATGATAAAGTCTGCGTGCTTATGGATGGCTTCTGTGCGCTCGTGTTCCTCTCCCACGGTCTCCTCTGTTTCCCCTGTGCTTGCCAGATAAACCGTGAGCAGTGTCGTTCGGGAGAGGGAGCGCTCTCGTTTATGGAGCTGGGTCCCGAGGTAGCCCCATCCCTGCCCCACCAGGATCGTGATGGGACCCTCTCCAGCTGATGTTGCAGGATCCTCCATATTTTCGATAGAGGTCCCCGGTATTCGCAGGGCATCCACCATCGTCTTAACAAACGTGGACTTCCCAACGCCGAACGTCATTCCATCAACTCGCACAATGATAAGCCATCGCTGCGAGTCTCCAGCCACCGCGCGTTCGATGGCCGCTTTCACCTGACGGATACCCTCGCGCGCGCTCAACATCAATGGCGCTTGCCCTGTCGCCACCCGGACTGGCTCTGCGCTGGCCGGCAACGCCGCGGCCGCTGGTTGTGGCGCGCGCGCACGAGCCACGAGGGCCCGCTCCTGGGGCGTGCCGCGCTCGGCAAGCTCATCCATCACGCGCTGGCAGGACTGACACGCGGCCAGCAGGCGCCGGAGCTCTTCGATCCGCGCCATCGCCTGCTCCTCCGGCCCCTGCAGCAGCGTGAGAAATTGCTCGAAGGCAGCCGTTTCATGCTGCTCCTGCGCGAAGGCCCTCAGCGCCTCCACCCCTATCGACGCCGCCACTGCGGGGCCCTCAACGCGCGGCCGCGCATCACTCACCAGCCCGTGGCGGCGGCGGACGGCGAGGACCCGATTCATCATGAATTCGACGTGCTGCGCGTAGAACGCCCGCGTCTGCGGCAGGCGCGCTTGGTAGGCCATCGCCGAGGCCAACTCTCCTTGCGCCTTGAGCAGCGCCACGCGGGCCTGCTCCTCAGCGTTCAGGTTGCGGGAGCGCTGCACCTCCGCGAGCCGAGCCACGGCTTCGTCAACCGCCGCTTGGCGCGCCGTGACCTGCGCCTCCATGCCGGCGATCTGCGACGCGAACCACGCGTCGGTCCGCTGGAGCAGACGCTGCAGGATCTCCAGCTCGCGGCGGTCCTGTTCGTCCAGCTGCGGCTTGGCCAGCAGATGATCCAGCCAGCTTTCCCGCGTGACGCGGCCGGCGTTGGCCGACAACCAACTGCCGACGAGCTGGCCGGCCCGCGGGTCGGAGTGCCCATCATCGCCGTTCAGGCTCCAGATCCACACGGCGGCGTAGTCCAGGTGGCTGATCTGCGTCACGTAGTCGGAGAGCGTGATCCACTCCGGCGCAATCACGCGCCGCTGCAGGTCTTTGAGCGACCGGTCAGCCGGAATTTCAGCCAGGACGATCGGGCGGTTGACATAGGCGGTGATGAACGCCGCGCGGGCCGCCGGGTCGGCCAGCCGCGGATCGGCATCGGCGATCGCCTCCGCCTGCTGGCGCAGGCGCAGCCGCAGGAACTCGGCCGACGGCGGAAGGACAGAGAGGTAGTGATCCGGCGCCAGGAAATCAAGCGCCGGCCGCCCGTCAGCGGCGCGCAGCGGGGCCCAGAGCTGCAGCATCGACTCCACGTCCGCGCTCTTGACCCCCAGCGGCTGCTCGATGCCGGCAGCCCGCATGGCCTGCACGATGTCCAGCACGATCTCTTGGAGCTGCTGCGGGGTGACTTGGCGCCGGTCCGCCCGCGGATCCAGCGCTTGCTCCGGCTCGTTGAAGATCGTCCACGCGGCCACCGCCGGATGACGCCGGAATTCGCTCAGGCACGGAATGAAGACCTCCTCGATGAGCTGGCGGCGTTTCACGGGATCAAGCAGGGCATCGCTGCGCCCGCCGATGGAAGCACCGTTGACCGGCTGCGCATGGTCGAAGACATGGAAGTCGACGAGGTTGAAGACCACCGTGCGGCCCTGTGCCGCCATCGCATCGAGAATGAGTTTCATGTCGCGGACGCGGAGCTTGTGCGCGTCATCGACGAACGTAGCGGAATCCCTCCGCAGCGGCGTCGCATCGTCGCTATTCGCAAACCACACGCCGCGCAAGTCGAAGAACACGTCGAACCCGACGGTCTTGACGCTGGGCGGGAGCGCCGTGAGCTGCTCGAGCGTGCGGTCGCCGACCGTGCCAATGCCGACGTAGCCCCACGGGGTCGTGCCGATCGTGCCACCCGCCCGCCATCCCCCGCCGCGATACGACAGCTCCGGGCTGCCGGGGACCCAGGCGCCGCTGCCTTCAAGGAACGCTTGATCCCGCGGCTTCATGAGCGGCGAGCCGGGATACGGCGCCGGTTGCAGCGCCCGAATCAGCGCTCGGAACCCGGGCCCCAGCGCGCTGCCAACCGCTGCGCCGGCAGTCATGAGCGCCGCGCCGGCCGCGAATGGACGCCGGCTCGAAATCCGCCGGCCGCGCGCGGCATAGACCAACGCCGCCGCCAGCCCGATGAAACCGCCGAGTAAGGCCCCAAACACGAGGGCCGAGACCCCGCCATCCGGCGACGCTCCCTGCCCCGCGAGGTCTTGGGCCAGACCGAGCCCGGTAGAGGCGATGCTCACGACCAGCGCATTCGTGGCCCAGAACATGAGCCGGCGGCTTGGACGCCAGCCGCGATTCGCCGCCCGCCAGGCGAACTCGATCACTCCCACGCCTGCAAGAAGCGTGCCCAGCAAGAGGAGCCCGCCCAGAGAGGAGGACGCCACCTGCGGCGTGAGGCTGAACACCTGCGAAACTTTGACGGATTCGGTCAGCAGATGGCTGTGCGTGTCCAAACCGATTTCCAGGCTCAGCGCAAACAGCATCACCGCGACGAATCCCCAATTGTTCAGGAATTTCAGCAGCAAGCGCGTGTATTCCAGCTCGCGCTCGAAGCGCCAAAACGCCCGGCGACTGACGAGATCGCGCGCCCGCGGGCGCAGTTGGCTGATGCGGTGCGCCTCGGCCCGGTACTCAGGCGAGTCCTGTGGCATCTTCAGGTGGCGGTTCTCGACTTCCAACAGCATGCCGGTGTCTCGCAGCGTGCGCCACCAATAGCCCAGCCGGCCGCCATGGAGCGTCTCCTGCCAGGCGATGAGATTCCCATCGATGTAGAGCGTGTGGTACAAGCCCATCGCCAGCACCGGCGCCATGGCGCGGAAGGCCATCGCGCGGATGCCCTGTTCATGCGCATCGGGCGCGCGATCCACCCACCGCTGCCCAGCCACCACCAGCAGCCCATCGAGCCACCGGTTCGGCTGACCGCGGACGGATCGAGGCCGCCAGGTCATGGGCCAGCCGGCCACCACCACGGCCGCGACGGCTGCGATCAGGCCTGCTGCGGCCAGCACCGATGCGGACAACCCGAAGACGGCAACCAGGCTGCCCGTCGCCAGCATCAGCGTGACCAGGAACGTAGCGCCGCGGAACCACGGCCGGGGCGAGAGAATCCCCGCGTGATCCTGGAGCGAGGCAGACTCAACCGTCCGGCGCCGCTCGAGCGCATCTTGGATCACGGGTTCATACGGGTTCTCGGCAATCGCGCGCGTCGCGCCGTTAGTGGCCGGCGCCAACGCGGCCGCGAGCATCAGGCGGCCGTGCACTTGCAGCTCGCGCCGCAGCCCCGAGGCCGCATGCACGCCGGGCCTTGACCGCACGCCAGGCTCTTCGGCCATGCGCTCCATGTACCCGGCGATCTCCCG
>JAHFGU010000002.1:22244-31425 GCA_023247285.1 Candidatus Omnitrophota bacterium | reverse complement strand
CCAGCGCACGCGGGTTCACGTCATCCGGATGGATCACCGCCAGCCTGGCCTTCATGCGCGCTTTCCACGTTGGCTCATCGCGCCCGGCGGCAGCCAGCGACTTGCCGATCAGCTCATCGGTTTCGTCCAGCAGCCGCGAGAAGCCGGTCTGGTAGTCATCGCCGTGATAGACGCTGGCAACGGTGAACCACTTGTACACGATCCAGGGCACCAGCACGATGGCCGGCCCGATGATCCACGCCAGATCCGAGGGCATCCAGTTCATGCTGACCGGCACCACCTGCTCGACAAGATCCTTGAGCGTTTGGAAAGCGCCGCCGATGCCCAACTGCTCCTCCAGGCCGCGCACCAATGGGCTGCCGTGCAGCATGAAGGTTACGGCGCGCAGCGGGACGAAGTAGAGGAACCACAGCTTGGTCACGACCCGGGCGACCGAGAAGAAAAGCGGCTGCAGCGCGCTGTTCAACGTGGGCACGAAGAACACGAACATGCCCCATAGTCCTTTGCGCTCGTAGAGCTCAAGCAGGTTCAGCGGGTTGGCGATGAACACGAGCACCCCGATGATGTAGCCCTTGTTCCAGCGCGACATCTGCTTGGGCCGGAAGTTCGCGGTCAGCTCCGCCTCAATGCCACCCGGGTTCTCCGGGGTCACGGTGTAGAAGTTGGCGATGTTGAAGCCGTACATCCACGCCACGAGGCCCAACATGTAATCTTCCGCGACCTGGAATTCATCCCAGGCGCCCAGCACGAGCAGCTTGTTGAGCCGCCGGGAGTGTTGGTGGATGCGAGCGATCGGATCGCCGTCGAGTGCGAGGCGACGCAGGGTGATTTCGAAGCTTAACAGGGTCATACTCTTGGTGGCCTTGACGCTCGCCATGAGGTCCCGAAGCCTTCCGACACCCGTGCCAGGCGGCGCCATGCGTTCCATCGTGCCCAACAACCACTGCTGAAGCTCAAGGCCATTTGTGATCGACCCGCGGAGCGCTGCGCCGGCTTGTTGAATCGCAGCCGGCAGATCGGATGCCAGCAGGTCGCCGCCCAGCGGCATGCTCAGGCGGCTGTTCCAGACAGCCATAAGCTTCTCGATAGCGGCGCTTCGGGCAGCGTCATCGGCGGCTGCGTCGTAGGCGGCTTGGGCCGCTCGCAGGTCAAACCACAGATCTGTGAGTTGGGCGCGCGCACCCGCCGCCTTGGCCTTATCCTTCAAATCCTCTTGGGCGCGGCGCAAGGCGACGTGGATCGCGGTATCCCCTGAACCGGTGTAGGCCGGAAGGACGGCCGGCGCTGTTCCAAGCTCTCGGAATCCAGCGAGTAGCTGCTCCACCGCCTGAGCAACGCCTGGCCGCAAACCGGTCAGCTGCTGGATAAGCGGATCGTCCACGTCGATCTCTTCGACCGGCTCGGTGGAGAAGTAGCCGGTCGTGCCCCCCAGCGGCTTGAAGGTGTCCTGCGCGGCGTGGAATCCGCTCCAGCCGTAGCGGTACCAGCTCGCGTACTCGCCGAGCATGAAGGCGGCGACTTGCCCGATCGAGCGGCGCACACGGTCCCAGCGCGTGGCTTGCAGCGCATTGGTGATCTTGGACAGGCGGCCCTGGCCGTTCTTGGGCTCTTGGATGCGGCGGAATTCCAACTCGATGAGCTTCAGCGTGAAGGCATTCTCCGCCGCCTGCATCCTGAGCTCGATGGCAGCGCGCTGATCACTGGCCCCGGCCGCTGCAAGCTCCTCTTGAAGCAGCGCCATGGTCCTGCCGAACCGCGTCGCCTCTTCGCCGTAGCCTGGCAACGTGGAGAACGTCAACGCCACGTTGTGCAGCCGCCGCAGGCTGCGGTCGAACAGCGGGCTGCGGCCGCCGCTCTGGACTGCCCGGAAATAACGCTGCCGAATCTCATCCGGCGACAGGTAGCGGTAACCCCCGTCCCGAATGAGCTGGGTGAAATTCGCCAGGTCATGCTTGATGAACCAATGGAGGTGGCGCTCGAGCGTGCGGCCGCGCTTGAAGTTGAACCGGTACGAGTCCGTGAGATTCAGCCCCTCCATGTACCGGCCCACGACATCACTGAGTTGGTTCAGATCAAATGGCAGCCGCCGGTTGGCGCGCACCTGGACCATCTTTCCGATGATCGCCGCCGTGGTCACGACAGCCGCCGTCACCGTTGTGACACTCAGTCCAAGCGTCGCCGCGAGGGCAACCACCACGATCGGCCCGAAAAGCGCGGTGCGGTGGACGGCGGTGTCAAGCACGCTGCCCGTCGACAGCCACCACCGCCAATTCCCCAAACGGCGCAGCCAGCTGACGTTGTCCGGGTTCCGCGCCCATCGCAAGGCGTCAGCAAACCGGCCTTGCGCCAGTTCGCGGGCGGAGGCGCTGCCCTGCATGGTGCCGAGGATAAACTCCAAAAGCTGCGTCGAGGGCGGCACGTTCTCCGAATCGTAAATGACGCCGAAGGTCCCATCCGAATCGTGCAGGACCGCCGTGTTGGCGCCCGGCTTGGTGAACGGGAACGCGGCGATGACTTGCCGGTAGAGCAATTGCTCGCGATCGCGCCGGATGGACCGCCACTCTGTCTCGGCGGCGCGGTCGCCCTGCCGCGCGCGGCGTTCCAGGCCCTGGAGGCGCGCGATGTCCGCCGGCTTGAGGTTCCCTTCACGGATCACCATCTGACGGATGATGACCTGCGGCGGGTAGACGCCGTTTTCCTTGCTTGTTTGGATCTGCTCCGCCGTCCCCGCATCCCAGCTTTCACCGGCGAGGATGAAGCGGACGCGCTGCAAAGGGTAGCGGTATTGCATGAGGCTGGCCATGAGCTTCGGCAGCTCCTCCTTAGGCGCCACGGTCACGATCCACGGGGTCGCCTTCGGCATGTAGTCGAAGGCCAGCACCAGGCGATGCTCGAGCGGCGAGGTCTCGAGAAATTCCCGGATGGTGTCAGCCGCGACACCTTGGCCCAGCAAGTAATCTTGGACCAATTGCGGGTTCTCTTGGAAATGCCAGAGCCGAAGATCCTTGGGAATATGGATGCCCCGTTCTCTCGCTAACCAATCGCGCAATTCCTCAAAGCCGACCGCGGACATCTTGTGCAGGAGCTGCGGCACATCAGACCGCAGATACACGAGCAGCATCCGGAGCTCTTCAGGCGGCATCAGGCCGGCCAGCATCAATGGATGCGCCGCATTGAGCCCCAGTGGAACGCTCGGCATATCGTGCACGCGTCCCAGATGCGTCAGCAGCGGGAGGATTTCATGCCCCTGCACGAGCATGAGCAGGTCGGTTTCTGTCTGCGCCGCCCAAACCTGTCGCTCGGCCAGGGTCCGCGAGATGGCGGGGAAGGTTTCGTCCTCGCCCAGCAGCTGCCGGGCGACGCCTTGGCCGAAGAGCCGCTCGAAGATCATGCGCTTCATGGCGGCGCTGAGCGCGTCTGGGTTGGTCCCGATATCCGGATCATCCTGCAGCCCGGCAGGACTCCCGGCGAGAATGACCTCCCGCTGCACGCGGCGATGAATCTCGGAATCGAACCGATTCATCACGGTATTCAAGTAGCGCCCGAAGCTCGTGCGGAGGCGGTCCTGGAATTGCGCCGGCGTCAGGCGGACATTCGGGTCTAGACCCCTGGCTTCGCGGAGCGGCTCGCCGTGCGAATCCAGGATCTTCTCATGCAGCAGCAGATCCGCCGTCATGATCGCCTGGAACCGGTCCCGGCCGACGGCCGCCGCGGCGAACCGCCCCGCCGCGATCAGGGAGCCGATGGCTGCAACGGTCCGCGCGATGATCACGACCGTCGAATCACCAGGCAACCACGTGCCCACGACGGCGGCCGCGGCGCAGACCGCTGTCGTGCCCGCCATCCCGATCAGCATCTGCCGCGTCACGCGCTGCTCCTCGGGATAGAACTTGGCGTAGCTGCCCATGAAGTAAAATGGGTAGAACTTGGTCATGGTCAGCATGAGCGAGCCGATGACCACGATGCCGGTGAGCGTCTGGGAAATGGCAAAGGGCACCAAGCCGGCTGTGCCGGCGAACACGGCGCTGACGGACATGGCGCTGACCAGGCCTGCCAGCCCGACCAGCGCGCCGCCGATGCCAAGCCCCATGATCGCGAGGCGCTGAGCCGGACGATGGGGAGCCCTGTCCGGCCGCTGGAGCCGGTGCTGCACGGCTAAGACGGTTGCGCCGAACAATGCGATGGCCGCTGATATGGCGATGCGGCTTGCCGGCAGCGCGCCCTTGGCGTGCTCGCCCGCAACATTGGCCCTGATCAGGTTGACGATCTGATCCACGGCGAACAGCCGCCTGAAGATCTGGTCAAACGGCTGCCACCCGCCGTCGCTCAGGAGATGGACCAGCTCGCCGGCCCCGTAGAACAGCGCCACGACCGCAGCACCGGTCAGAATGAAGAGTATGCCGAGGTAGATCGACAGCCTCGCGATCACGGTGAGCTTGCCTAGCCAGCCCCGATTCCACGTCTGCGGGACCGCATCCATCCACGAGCGCATCATGGCGGTTACACTCATGTTCTCGGCAGGGATCTGGAGCGCCAGCAGCTCATCTTGAAGGCTGTCCCTGACCGCCTGTACATCGGCCGCGGAGGTTGCGCTCGCGCGATTCCCCACGACCTGCACAGACCGCCCCCGCTCCGTGGCCCGCATCGTCGCCGAACCGATCTCGAGCAACGACCGGAAGACGTCGATTGCCCCCAGCTCACGATCGCGCGCCCAGGCCAGCAGGCGCAGGCGCCGCGCGGCCTCGTCGTAGGTCAAGCCGTCGGCCACAAAGCGGCGCACCATGGCGTCGATGAAGTCCGGCGGCACGCCCTGGGCAAAATCCCGAAGCCTGGCCGCAAAGTCCACCGTGACGCGGTCTGTGCCTTTAAGCAGCGTCGCCTCGGAGGAAGGCGCCATCGCCGCGTCAAAATAGCCCTCCATCACCGTGACCCACTCAACCAGCGCGCTCGGCGCATGGTTCTGAATCGTCGGCGACACGTCGCGGAAGATCCGCGTCATGTCCGCCGGCTCCAGGAGGATCCGCTCCTGCGCCCGGTGCCCGGTCCAGCGGGCCCAGCCATACACGACTGCCACGGCCAGGACCCCGCCCACCACCGCCAGACCCAGCGGCGTTGCCACGATGGGCGCCAGGGCATGCGCGACGGCTCGGATGCCGGCGAGGGCGAGGCCGGCGCTCCCGTTGAACGTGGCCAGCGCCACCACCAGCGCAGCAAGACCGCCGGCCGCCATCAGGGTCGTCTGCCGGCTGATGCCTGCTGCGCGGCGGCGCGCCGGATGCGCCTGCAGATATTCGCCGAACGTGATTAGCCCGCGGACCTCTTCAAGGGCGCGTTCAACTTCCCGCGCAAACGGCTGGCTGAGCTCGGTCGCCCCGCCGGGCGTACTCAACCCCTGCAGCCCTTGGCGCAGATCCATCGACCAGTCGTCGGCGATCTTCCGGTCCAGCAATCCGGCGTCCGCCTCGTGCGTGCGGCGCGGCCGCTGGAGCCGGCTGAAGTACTTGAGCACCTGGTCGTCCTTGGACAGCGCCGACAGGATCTTCTCCAGCTCCCGAAGCTGCCGGACCTGATTCCTCGCGTAGAGTTCCGGGTTGCGCACTCGCATGGCGTACCGGACCATCGGCATGACAGCATGAAGCACGAGGGCGCCGGTCACGAAGATCACCGCGACGGTGCCGGCCGGAAGACCGAGCGTCGCCCCGCCCCAAGCCAGCAGGCCCCAGATCGCGGCACCGCCGCCCACGATCCAGGCGGTGCGCACCGGGTTCAAGCTCGCACCCAGCCCGAACAGCACCACCAAGGGGAACACCGCGATCATGAACTGCGAGGGCACGAAGAGCGAGAGGAGCCACCCCAATCCCGCCAGGCCGACCGAGGTGGCCACGTTGCCCAGCGAGTAGCGCGGGAAGATGTCCGGATCGAAGAACGCCCAGCGCTCCGGCAGCCGGAGCGTCGGCAGGTAAAAGTTCCGCTCCTCGATCTGGACGCCGAGCTTGCGGAAATCTCTCAGGCCGCTGTCCCTGGCCCAGTTGAGCAACTTGCCCGCATACTCCCCGGCTCGCTTGCCAAGCTGTGTCTCCTTCACCTTTGGAGCGGCGGTTTTCATCGACTCCGGACTGCGCCGCTGGAACAGATTGAGCAGGCGTCGATGCCACGGCAGGCGCCTGACGGTTACGAGGACACGGGTCACCGCCGTCCCATCGAACGACTCCAAGGACTCAAGATACGGCAGTTTCATCTCAAACCAGCCGTCCTCATCCGCTTGGACATGGCCCAAGGGCAGCAACTGCCCTTCCGCATCGACCAGCGTCACATGCACCGGGCCGTCCGTATCAGCGTCATCCGGGATTTGGCCTGCAATTGTGATTCCGCGCCGATCCCAATTCTCAGGGCTTTCGGTGGCTGTGCCACTGGCGGTATAAGCAGCGGTGACGGTCCGCGTGCCGTCCGACGATCTGCCGTACGCCAGCCGGCCCACCGATGACATCGCCTCCGGTCCAATCTTGATCTCGACCGGGCCGGGCGCAGTCGCGGCAGGTTTGGACCGCTCAACGGGCGCTTCCATTGTCTTGCCGCCTGGCTCGCTCACGGGAATCGAGCTTTGGGCTAAATCGCGCTGCTGCTTCCACCAGCGCGTAAAGGCCCAGACGATGACCAGCGCAAGCCACCCGGCCACGATCGCGGCGATCACCGACAGGCCCACGGGGAGCCGGTTGGAGGCGACTGACTGGCGCACCTCAAGCGGCGTTTGCACCTTGACCAGCCGCACATCATTGGCGTCGAAGTCCGGGCTGGTCCGCACGTCAAACGTCGCGGTAAAGCTCCGCCGATCCGCATTGAGGCGGAAATTCGCCGCCGGCAGCAGTTGGCCCCGCCCGTCCACCAGCGAGACGATCACGCCTTGCGACAGATTGGCATCCGCCGGCAGCGGGCCCTCGATCCTGACGTGCTGGCCATTCCAACGCTGAGCCGCCAGCGCCGGTGATCGGTCCGCGTGATAGTAGATCGCGTAGTCGTTGAGACGGCTTCTGGTGGGATCCGCCAGCCATTGCGGACGCGGACCCCAGACTTGCACCCCGCCCGCTTGCGTGGCGGCGCTCACACGGATCGTCTGGTCCACCGGCGAGGTGTTGGTCGGCGGCGTTCGATCTGGTGCAACCGTGCCGGTCGGCAGCGAGAGCTCGCGGATGAGCGGGTTCCGAACGGTGACCGTCACGCCTGGGGTGATGGCCCGGATGGACACCCGCTTGATGGCAGCGGGATTGAAGCCGGCGGATGGCGAGCCCGTCGACCCTGGCGTAAAGAAGATGTACTCCCACCGCTGGCCGCTGCCCGCCGCCGGCATCCCGAAGCGCTGGGCGGACGGGGTCGCCCCAATCGTAATCTCCCGTCCGCTCTCCCGCCCCTGCGCATCGTAGGCGGTCACGTTAATCACCCCTGATACGCCGGGCGGCACGTTCACCAGGAACGCCAGCCCCGCGTTGCGCAGATCGACGCTGCCGGTCGGCCGCTCTCGGAGGAACGTCGTATCGCGGCCGAAGTCGAAGTTGACGCTTTCCGTCCGCTGGCCAGGCGTGAGATCGACTGAGCGGATGTCGCTGTCGGGTCCCTCGCGTCTCAGCGACTCCAGCACGTCCCCATAGCCGGCCACGAAGTTCCACAACGGCACATCCGCCTGCCCTTCGAAGACCGCCCGCGCGAACTCGGTCCTGCCAAGCGCGCCCAAGGTTCCAATGAGATCGGACCGCAGCGAGGTCACCAGCCGCTCGAACGCAGCCGGGTCCCGGCGCTGCACCACCAGATCCTCAAACGCGATGACCTGGTGGACCTTGAGGTAGGCGGCGAGAATGCGCTCGCTGATGGCCAGATCCTCCGAGCTGCGGCCGCCTTGCCGGATATCGGCGAGCAAGTTGCTTAATTCCGTTTGAATTTCGGTGCGGGCGATCTCTTCCAGGGTGAGGCCGCCGCCGGCCGAGCGCCTGAGATCCCGCCGATACCCGTCGATCTTGCGTGCCATCCGGATTTGCAGGAGCCGTTGCTCCAGCGGCCGGTACGTCGCGGCGTCAGGGAACATGGCGCGCAGGGTCCGCAGCATCTCGATTGGCGTCTTCAAGAGATCGTCCGCCGATGCGTTCCGGAGCGCGAGGCCCAGCAAGGCCCTGGCGAATGCCATGCCCTGGTCGGTCGTCGGATCAGTCTCCAGCGTGGATCGCTCCTGGCCCGTCGCTTGCCTCAAGACTTCCTCGAGCCGGCGCCCCAATTGCGCCCGGATACCCTCCGCCCGCTGCGCGAGCGTCTCCCACAGCTCCTCCTGATACACCGAAGCGGGCGACCCCTGGTGTTGATTCGTCGCGTCCACCAAGAGGCGATAATACAGCTGATTTATCACCGCATGATCCCGCTCGGAGCTCAAATCCAGCGGCTGGTTGGCTCGGCCGATGAACCGGCTCATGGCCCGCTGCAGCCGCGCATAGGTCTCAGGGTGGCTGGTGCGGATCGCGTCCCAGTCGAAAATGAGCGAGCGTTCTGGTTGCGAGGCGGCGTGGGCGCGGGTCGCCGGATCATACGTGAAGCGCACCATCTCGGCGATCCGGCTCTCCGGAGGCACCCGGATATCGCGCCCGCCGTAGTCAGGGACATGGAACGTCGGGGGCGCGTTGGGCGCCGGGGGGATGTCGAAATGCCGGTAGTGCGCAAACGCGGCGCCTGTCTGCGGATCCGCAGCGGTTGGATCGACGATCACCGTGTCGCCGGCGATCCAGGCTCGCGCGAACTCGTACGTGCCGGGCACGTAGCCGGGCAGATCGCGCCGCCGCTCAAATCCCCGCGGCCGCTCCGTTGAGGTCGTATACGTGATCCGCTGCTGGTTCGAGACATCGGCGCTGACGTAGATGCGCTGCCCGGATCCCGACAGGATGCCGGGGGTGATCCGCGGCACCACCGTACCGGACGCATCGACAAATGTGCCGCCGATAAACCCTTCGCCGGCGGCCGGGCGGGCCAGATCGGGGGCCGGCGCTGCGGCTGCTGCGGGCTCTGCCGTCGTTTCCTGAGGCGCCGCCTGACCAACAAGCGCCAGCGCAGCGGGTGCCGGCGGGGCTGGAGGCAGCGTATCGAAGTCCGCCATGGTCTGCTGAAACACGTCCCATTCTTGCGGCGACGGCCGGTGGCCATATCCATC
>JAHFGU010000002.1:0-22144 GCA_023247285.1 Candidatus Omnitrophota bacterium | reverse complement strand
CGATCATCGAGCACCGCGCGCACGTGTTCGGCGTTCGCGGAGAATCGCGCGTTCTGATCGTACCCGCCGACCCAGAACCCGAATTTGTCCAATCCCCGGTCCAGATCGTTGCCCCAGAACGCGTTCGCGCCGGAATGCGCCGCGAAATCTTTGCCGACCGGCCGCGCGGCGACGACCGGCTCCAGGGTGGCATCCTGCAGCAGGAATTGGCCGGTATACGCCGGCACATTGGGCTGCAAGAACGCCCGTATGCCAACCATCGCCACGTCCGTGGGTCGCACCGGTTCATTCGAATCACTCCACCGTTCGACATTCACGCTGCGGTCGTCGTACGGCTTGCCCGCGCGCTGCAGCGTTTCCGGCGTAATGGGCATCCGCAGCCGCATCTTGCCGCCGCCCGCCCGCAGCGGCACGTTGAACGACTGGCTGATCTCCTTCCAGTCGTAGACCGTGTTTCCGGCCGCATCTTTGCCGACCGGCTTGCGCACTTTCAGGACGAGCTGCACGGACGACGGCTCCTTTTCTGAAACCGGCAAGTCGCTCGGCACCATTAGCGTGGCGGACAGCATCTGGTATGTCATCCGGCCGTCCGGTCCTCGCTGGCCGGCAAGATTCCAGGTGGCCGGACCGGGCAGTTCGCGCAGATCCTGCCAGACCTCCGCGTTCCGGAATCGCGCATCCCCCTGCGCCGCTGCCGGGAGAGGAGCAAATTGGGTCTGGATCGCCGTGGTGTCGTCCGACCAGACACTGGTCCGTTGCGCGGCCCGATTGCGCGGCGCCGGATCCGTCGTCGGCGCCCAGTTTGAAGGGAAGACGGTGGTGGCGGGATCCGTGACCGGCGCGATGGTCAGCGGCCCAAACCGGTGGACCATCCGCTGTCCGGTTGGATCCAGGGTGGTCCGCCCGGCCTCGCTGGTATTGACCTCGACACCCACGAGGACCGCCGCGGCCGGATCGAACTGCTCATCCGTGTACGTCAAGGTCTGTTCCGCGCGCGCGCGGGCGGCATCGGCCGCGGTGGCGACCTTCACCGGCCGCATGCGCAGCGTCACCGGCACCCCGGCCTGCCTCATATTGACCCAGGGACCGTACTGCGTGTGCCAAACCTCCTTGCCTTGCGCGTCGCGCGTGACGGTTTTGACGAACAGCCGGGCGCCATTCGGCGCTTGAGGCGGCCCGATGAATTGCGGCGGCACCGTGACCTGTATCGACAGCTCGCGGTTCGAGAGGTCCCGCGTCTGTCCGCCTTGCCGGATGTCCCGCTCGAGGGTCGCCCGCGCCGTCGCCGGCGTCCACGTCGCGGTCAGATTCATGGTCTTGTCCACCGTCAGCTGCGGCTGCTGCGCGATCGCCGGATCCGACGCCGTCGAGATCTTCCAGTCGGTGAACGGCACCGTCTCCAGGCGTTGCTGAGCGAACAGCGCCGAAGGCCCGAAATTGAGCCCGGCGCGGAGGAAGGATGCCAGCGTCGGCCGCGCCACGGGGGGTGCCGGTTCCACGATGGGCGCAGGCTGGCGGACCGGCTCCGCCGGCCTCGCCTGAGCGGGGGCTGGACTGCCGCCGAGCGCCATGTAGACGGCCGCCAATGTCGCCGCGCGCTGCAGCCATGTCGCGGCGCGGCTTGCCGCAGCGCGGAAATCAGGCGCCGCACTGGGCCCTGCGGCGCGCGGCTGCGCTTTGCCGGGCTCCGGCGTCCGCTGATCGGGGCCGGTGGGCTTGGCCGGCTCCGGTCGCGGCTGAACGGGCGCAGGAGACGGGTTCGCTTGCGGGTTGGAAGGTTGCGCCGACGCGCCGCCGCGGGCGCCGGGCGCTTCCCGTTCCACCACATCCACGATCGCCTCGAGCACGGGCCGATTGCCGTAGAATTCCATGGCGCCGTAGTCGCCGATTTTGCCTGGCCAGAACTCCATGTGGCCGATGCGCTCATTGAACTTCTGATCCGGCTTTTGGCTTCGGTAGATCTTGATCTGGTGTTCGCCGGGCTGATGCTCGGGCTTGAGCGGCGGGGTCTCCCCTCGCTCGAGCAGCCGCTTCAGCACTTCCTGCGGCGGCAATTGGGGGTTCGCCGGGTCGCGCAAATCATCCGGCAACGGCCACTCGTAGTCGTAGCCCGCGAGGAATCGCCCCGCAGCGCCCTTGGCCTTGTCATAAGCGAACGCCCAGACGCTGCGCCCTTGCTGCGGCTTCCACGGCTCCTTCAGTCCAATCTCTTCGTAGACCTGCCACTTCACGAAGACCTCATCATCGTCTTGCACCGGCAGGCGAGGCCGCGTGGCGTTGAACGGTTGGAGGTTCTGGAGGCCGGCCGCTTTTATGACGCGCATGCCTCCGATTTTTTCGCGCAGATCCACGCGCCAGTCGGATGAGCCCAGCTCGCCGCGAATCCCGCCACGCCAGATTTCCGACCAGTCTGTGTCAAAATCCGTCTCGTCGTAGCTTGCGGCGGCCTTCTGGCGCCCTAAGACCACGTAGACCTTGCCGTTGAGCGCCGAGTATCTGCGCAGCGGGATGTGGATTTCCCGGCCTTCCGCGTCTTGCTTGCCGGTGCGCTGGTAGACGTCGATCGACGCGCTGGCGGGATCGAGGCGGGAGAGCTTCAGATCCACGTTGGTCGCGGTGAACCGGTGCGGCTCTAGCCCGTCGTCCGCGACCGTGAAGGTTTCCTTAAAGGTGGTGGGGAGCTCTCTCATCTTGTCGCCGGTCAGCTCCACGTCCCCGGTGGCGCGGTTGATCTGGCCCCGCCCCTTGCCGACATAGCTCGGGGTGTCGCCATCCAGCCGCCGGACATAGACGATCGGGATGTCCGAGGCCCCTTCGCGCATGACGTCTTGCGAGTAATCGAACAACGGCTGCTCGCCGCCGCCGGACACCGGCGCGGAGACTCTGACGTAGGGCCGCCCCGCGGGCGTCTGACCAATGCGGATGATGGTCTGCGGGAGCTGGCGGCTGGTCACCTTGCCCGTGTTATCCCAGGTCGCGAGGCTGTAGGGCACAGCCGTTTCGCGGCTCGGCCGGTAGATGACGCGTTCTCGACTGACGGGCTGGCCGTCAGCCCCGCGCCTGAGATCCAGCCGGAACTGCTCGTCGATCCGCCCCGCGAGCGTTTCGAGCGGCTGGAATCCTCTGGCTGGGTCGCGGTCCAGTTGGCTGACGTAGACCTCGGTTCCCGGATTCGCCGTCGTGCCGTTGTCCGAGTATTCGTAGCCGGCCGGACGAAAGGCGTTGCCCTCCCGGACGTACGGACGCACCCATCGGGAGCCGTTCGCTCGCGTCTCCGTGTACAGCCAGGCTTCGCTGAGCCGCTCGCCCGTATGCTGGACATAGTCCCGCGCGTTGACGATCAGCGGTTCACCGAACTCCACGCGGTACGCCGGCTCGCCCGTGCTCCTGGTCCCAACCTGGACCAGCCGCCCCTTCCACGCGCCGAGAAACGGCGTGGACTGGCCGCCTTCCTGATAGCCCTCGGCGGAGATCGTGCCCTCGGTGGGGTGGTCCCGATCGATCGGCGTAAAGGTATAGGCGCCCTGGAAATGCTCGCGTCCCGTCTCCGTCGGATGATCCCAAACGCTGAAAGAGGTTTTGAAGACGCCGGTCTGTTGATCCAAGATGCGGGTCTGCTGCACATGCGCAGCCGGCATCAGTTCGCTATACGCCCTGCTGATCCATGGGATTCCCAAGTAATTCTTCAACGTGAACCGGCCGGTCGGGCGCTCCGCGAGGTTCAGGGGAATGGAGAAGCCTGTGACGAGTTCCCGCGTGTCGAGTTGAGGCCCAGCGATCAGCGCTGCGGGGCCGGGAACGCCGTCGGGCCGGGCCTCGCCAGGCCCATAGATCTCCCCGCGGTACCGGCCCTGGTGCGTGCCATCCTGCTGCCCGGCTTCGTTCTGGATGAAGACGACGCCCGGATTGTCGGGCGAGCTGGCGTAGGCGAACAAGAACTGCGGTTCCTTCCCAGGCTGCTGCGGCGCTTCATAGACGCGGAGGAATCTCCGCCCTTCCGTGAGGTCATACTTCACGTACGCCCGCTCCACGATGCTCGCTTGCAGCGTCGCCAGGATGCTCGGCGCGACGGAGTCCGCCGGATTCTGTATGGCCGGCAGCGCAGCCAGCACCACCCGAACATCGGCGGCCGAGACGCCTTGCTGAGCCAGCCAGGCAGCCCGTTGGTCCGCGGGGGTGTTCAACAGCTGATCCGCCAGGTTCCAGGCGCGATCCCATCGATCGGCGGTCGCGCCAAGCACCCGCCCAATCTCCAGTTGCGCGGCGCGGCGCGACAAGGCAAAGGTGATATACCCGTCGCGATCCTCAGCCGGTTTGGCCAAGAGCTCGGTCGCCCACTGTTTCGCGACATTCCACTCGTCATTGGACGTCGCCCCCATCGCGCGGCCGATCTCCATCGCCACGGCGTGCTGCGCACCGGGCCGGGCGATGCCGGTGAAGGCCAGCTCGGGCCTCCATCTCGTCTTCTTGCCCTTCTCATCCGCAAACGCGATCGTGCCGGTCCACACCTGGCTTCGCAGCTTCGCCCGCTCCGATTCGGAGATATTGTCGGCCTCCTTCACCAGCGGGTTATTGCCATCCGCCAGCAAGCGGACGGTGACCTCGCGCTTGATCATGTCGGCGTGGTAGGCCAGGACCCGGCCTATATTCGGATCGGATGGATTCTTGGTTTCCCTGGGCGACTTCCAGAATTCCACCCATCGTGTCTGCTCGGTGACGCGGCCGGCGGCGTCCTTCGTGATCTGTTCGCCGGCATCGAGGTAGAACTGCCCTGTCAGCCGCTCGCCGTTGGGGTACGTGACAGGCGTGCCATCCGGCCATGTCGGATCCTTCACGACCACGCGCCAGTCGCCTGAGGTCCCGCGCTGCTCCACCACTTCGCGGGCGACGCGGAGGCGCTGGCTGAGGGTTGACGGCGCCGAGGGGGCACGCGGCGGCTGGGCTGGCTGCTGACCGCGCGGCTGTGCCGGCCGCCCACCGCGGAGCCGCAGCTCGCCGCGCGGGGCGCCCTGGGGGGCCGGCTCTTGCGCGCCGGCTGGCATCCGCAAGGCGGAGGCGGCCGCTTGCATGAGCGGGGTCATGCCGTCATCGCGCATAACGCCTGGCGCTTGGCCAAAGGCCATCCCGCCGATGGCACCGTTGTCGGCGCGCCCCGGCACCGGATTCGGGGTAGCCGGCGCTTGTGGCTCGATCTCCAGATTGAGCAGCGTTTCGCCCGGATTCAATTGGATCGGGTTGCTGAAGTCCAGGCCGTCCACCGCAATCCGTGCCACACCTGGACCGTCCGCCTTGCGGGGATCATCCACGCTCAACGTGAGGATCTTGAGCGTCTCGCCCTGCGGGGTGACTAGGGACCAGGTGCGGAAATTCGGGGCCTGGACCCGGCCGAACGCCGCATCCCGTTGCTTATCCACCAACCGCCAGGCGTTCTGTTGCTGTTCATAGACGTAGTAGCCATCCGTGGTCTCAAGTGTGTAGCCGGGCGGCACGTCCAGAGTGAGCTGGCCGTTTTCATACTTCATGAACCGCCCCGCGAGCTGTGGGGGCAGCTGCACCGGGCCGGTCCCATCCCGCCGGAACACATCGACGATCGAGGTCAAGCCGAGCGTATACGGTCCCCTCGCCGATTCCCGCATCTCCTGCAGGAGAGCACCCAGCCGCACGGCGCGCTGGGTGGCGGTGAGCTCGGTGCGGCCCAGGTACTTGGCGGCGGGGCGGGCCTCGACCCCGCCCACCGCGACGTAGGTCACCGGCTGCGCGGCCTGGGCGGTCGGCACGCGCGGGTCCGTCGTCAAGCGGCTGGCTTCGCTCGTGAGGGTCACGAGCGGCTGGCCGTCCGCGGTCAGCAGCGTCGAGGTGCGCTTGAGTTCGGCCCCGGCGGCGTTGCGCGTCATGACGGTGTCCACGCGGGCCGCCTGGCTCAAATCGGGGGCTGCGCTGCGGAAGCCCGTGATCGAGACGCCGCCGGCTGGCACGTTGAAGGCGTCATAGGCGTACCGCTCGCTGAGCGCGCCGAGCGCGGCTTGGCGGCCGGCGGTCGTGACGGTCACCCGCCCGGCGTAGCGCGCCTCCGGGCGCCCATCGGCCCGTGAGGACGCAAACGTCTCCTCCGTCTGCGTCTGCGGATTGCGCTGCGTGGTGAGGCGCTGCACCACGGTGCCCTGCGCATTGAGCCATTCGTGCATCGTGCGGACCGGCGTTTTGCCGGTGAGATCGCCTGGCTCGGTGAATATTTCGGTCGCGACATGCTGGGCAGCGGTGGTCACCGTGATGGGCTGCGCGCCAGGCGCCGCCATGCGCACCGGCTGCCCGGCGGCGAGTGCTGCCACCTGCGGATAGCGGTACTGTTCGACCAGCTCGCCGAAGCGGATGTCGCGGCCGTCATCGCCGATGGTGACCGCGCCCGCGTATTTGGCGAACGGCCGCGGCTCCGTGCTCCGCAGGATGTAGGTCGCGCCGCCATCCACGCTGAAGGTGTAGAGCGGCGTTTGCTGCGCGTCGGCCAGGACGTAGCCTGTCTTCGGCGGCTGGCCTGGCGGGGCGGCAAGCACCGTGAGGCTGCCGCCGGCCGGGACGGACACTTGACCGACGCCGGTTACGGCAACCGTCGTCGCCTGCTCGAAGATCTTCAGGGTGCCTGGGACATCCGATGGCGGCGGCTGTGCCGGCCGGCCGCCGCGGAGCCGCAGCTCGCCGCGCGGGGCGCCCTGGGGGGCTGGCTCTTGCGCGCCGGCTGGCATCCGCAAGGCCGAGGCGGCCGCTTGCATGAGCGGGGTCATCCCATCGTCGCGCACCATGCCAGGCTGCTGGCCGAAGGCGATTTCGCCAATGGCCCTGGTGGCCGCTCGCCCCGGTGCGGGCGTCGGGGCGGCCGGCGCTTGCGGCTCGATCTCCAGATCGCGCAGCGTTTCGCCTGGATATAGTTTGATCGGGTTAGTGAAGTCCAAGCCTTCGACCGTGATCCACCCCAGCTCTGGATTATCAGACTTGCGAGGTTCATCTGCGCTGAACGTCAGGAGCTTGAGCGTCTCCCCCTGCGGGGTGATCAGCGCCAAGGTGCGGAAATTCGGCGCCTGGACCCGGCCGAAGGCCGCGTCCCGTTGCTTATCGATCAATCGCCAGACCTTTTGGTCGTTTCCGCGCGCATCTTTGACCGTTTGCTGCTCATAGAAGTAGTAACCGTCGGTGGTCTCGAGCCGGTAGCCGGCGCGCACGTCGAGCTCCAGCCGACCGTTCTGGTAGGTGAGGAAGGGCTTGAGCGGCTCGGGAATCTGGACCGGCCCGGTGCCATCCTTACGGAAATAATCGACGAACGCAGTCAATCCGAGCGTGTACGGCCCCCTCGCCGATTCCCGCATCTCCTGCAGGATGGCGCCGAGCCGCACGTCGCGCTGGCTCGATGACAGCTCGGTGCGGCCGAGGTATTTGGTGGTCGGGCGGGCATCCGGACCGCCAATGGCCACATGCGTCACCGGCTGGTTGGCCAGGGCGTTCGGCACGCCGCGCTCGCTCGTCAAGCGGTTGGCTTCGGTCGTAAGGGTCAGGAGCGGCTGGCCGTCCGCGGCCAGCAGCGTGGAGGTCAGCTTCGTCTCGGCGCCGGCGGCGTTGCGCGTGGTCGTCTTCTCCACGCGCGCAGCCTGGCTCAGGTCGGGTGCCGCGCCGAACACTCCGGTGATCGAGAAGCCGCCCGTGGGCGCGTCGAAGGCGTCATAGGCGTACCGCTCGCTGAGCGCGCCCAGCGTGGCTTGGCGGCCATCGCTCGCGACCGTCAGCCCGTCGGTATGCCGCTCATCGGGCCGTCCATCGGCCCGCGACGACACGAACGTCTCCTCCGCCTGCGTCTGCGCGTTGCGCTGCGTCGTGAGCGTCGCCAGCACAGTGCCCTGCGCGTTGTACCAGGCGTGGACTGTTTTGGCCGGCGCCTTGCCCGCTATGTCGCCCGGTTCGGTGAACACCTGCGTCATGACGTACTGGCTGGCGTTGGTGAGCGTGACGGGTGGCGCTCCCGGACCGGCGATCTGCACCGGCTCAGTGGCGGTGAGCGCCGCGACCTGCGGGTAGCGATACTGCTCGACGAACGCGCCCAGGCCGATGTCCCTGACGTCGCCGGCCACCGTCACAGCGCCCGCGTGCTTGGCGAACGGCCTGGATTCGTTGCCGCGGAGGATGTACGTCGCACCGCGGTCCACGCTGAAGGTGTAGAGCGGCGTTTGCGCCGCATCCGCCAAGACATAGACGGTTTTCGGCGGCTGGCCCTGCGGGGTGACGATCAGCTTGAGCAGGCTGCCGCCGGCCGGCACGGCCACCTGGCCGATACCGGCCACCGGGATCGTCGCCGCTTGCGCAAACACCTTCAAGCCGCCGGGCACGTCGGTGGCGGCCGCATCCCGCCGGGTCTCGGTCGTCGTGCCATCCGGCGCGAACTCTGTCAGTACGCGCACGTACCAGGTGCGGTCGTAGCGGCCCTCATTGACGCGAAGCCCGTGGTCATACGTGCTCCGCAGGTAGCCTTGGTCGCCATCCGGCTTCACGATCGCGTACCGATCCATGGACGGCTGGCTGTTGGCATCCAGGACTTGGAGCTCGGTGCCATCCCGCTTCAGCGTCCACTGCTGGGCCGGATTGTCAGGATCAGTGATCGTCATGTTGTAGCGGCGGCCGACGTCATACGCCGTCAGCTGGCGCACCTGGCGCTGGCCGACCTTCACGGTCTCAATCACCGCGTCGGGCTGGAGCGCATTGCCGGCGCGGGTTTGCGCCGCGTAGACCGAGGTGGTGTTAAAGACGTCATCGTGCGCATACGACACGCCGGCGGCGTCGTATTGGAACGTAACGGTGTGGACCTTGCCTTCCGGATCGGTATACGTGGACTTGGTGGGCCGGCCGTTTTCGAATTCCCGCCGTTCTCGGGCGGCCGTCGTCTCTGGGGCTTTGGTGGGCTGGCGGACGGGAAGCTGCTCAGCGATGACAGGAGGCGGGCCAATCGCTGGGTGCTGCTTGGCGGCTTGCGCGGCCGGGGTCGTCTGCACGCCGAACTCCGCCGTCAAGCGCGCATCCACGCCGGCCAGGCTGCCAGCCACCCCCAAGTACCGGGCGACCAAGGCTTGGTGCGCCTCGAGGCTGCTGCGCACCTGGTAGATGCTGCCATCCTGGTTCGCGTGCGCCAATTGATTCTGCTCGAACCGCTGGCGTCCTGTCGTGATGGCGATCTCAAGCTGATGCAGTTCCGCCTGATACGACTCGTGCAGACCGCGCAGCCGAGCAAACTGCGCCGCGTGCTGCCGCGACTGGCCTTCGATGCTGGCTTGGACTTGCTTGAGAGACAGCTCATTGATCCGGTTGTTGTGGCGCGAAGCCATGTCGATCACCGGAAGGGAGACCGTCAGATAGTACCCCTGGCTGTTCGTCAGCACGTCTTGGCGGGTGCTGAACTGTATGATTTCCCGTTTCGCGTTCTTGCGGTCCGCATCGCCCTGGGCAACCAGCTGCTTGGCTTGCCCACTAAGCTGCGCCCCCTCGTGATCGGAATCGGCAAGCTGCGCGGGTGTCAGCGGCTGGATGGTCAGCGTAGGCGCGAACGCATCAAGCTGCTTCTCCAAAGCGCTCAAGTCCGGCGCCGTGCCGAGCTGCTCGCCGGCCAGCCGCTCCAGCGCGAGGCGGGCTTGGCGCAGCCGCCCTTGGATTTCCGCCGTGACCGCGCCCTGCTCATTCATCAGACTGGCGACAATCTCAGGATCGATCCCGTAGGCTTCGCCGAAGGAGGCCATGAGCTGCCGAAGATCCTGCCCGGTCGCGCGGACCTGCTCCACGGAGCGCAGCAACGAACGCAGCGCCATGTATTGCGCCGCGGCTTGCAGGAACTGCGACTGCGTCTGCTGCCGGATCACCTCGGCGCGCTCCTCCTCCGCGGCGCGCACCGCATCCGCCGTGTTCGCCCGGGCGAAGGGGCCGAAATCCATCCGCAGCTCGAAGTTTTTGAGATAGGGCGCCAGTTGTTCCGGGCCGGCGAGCTGGTTGCTGAGCACGAAGACCCGCTTCTCTTCCCCGCTCACACGCGTGCCGATGTTCTGGCTGGGACCATACGCGGTGGCGCGGTTGGCTTGCGATTCATACCCGGCTTGCCTGGCTTGCTCGCGCAACGGCTCGCTGACTGCGGCTGAGCGCGCGGCTTGCTCCGCCGGTGTCGCCGCGGCCGTGGACCCGACGGCAGCGGCCTGCGCGGCGGCATTGCCCGCCGCCGGCTCGACACCGCGCTGCCGCGCCTGTTCCATCGCCACGTCAAACGCGGTCCGGGCGCGCAGCTCGCTGTCCCGCAGCCGGAACACCGCCTGCTCCGCGCTCTCCATCACCGCCGGATCAGTGGTCTGCGCGTTGGCCCTGAATCGCGCCAGCTCGCGCTCCTTGGCTTCGCGCTCCGCGCGGATCGCCTCGTAGGCCTGCCGGCTTTCCTCGGCTTCGCGCTGCGCCTGCGCATCCTGCAGCGCCGCATCCTTGGCGTCTTGCTTGACCGTTGCGTTCCACTGCCTCAGATCCTCATCCGCCGCCTTCCGGTTATTCGCGCGCTGCTCGCGCCACGCGTTCTTCGCCTTGGCCTTCACCTTCCCGCCGCTGAAGAGCCAGGCGATCGGCCGAATCACCTGCTCGCCGGCATAGTGGATCTCCGACAGCACCCCCTCGGTCATAAACGGCGGAATCGGCGTGACGCCGAACGGCCCGCCCGCGATCCCCATGGCGATCTTGGGCTTGGTCTCATGCGCGATGTCACGCCGCAGCTCCGCCATGCGCACGTTGCTGGCGTTGATCTGCTCCTGAAGCTGCCGTTGCGACGTCGCGTAGCGGGCCGGCGCGGTGGCGGCCAGCACCGCCGCCGGATCCTGCGCCTGGCTCACGAACGCTGCCGTATCCTGCGCGTAGCTTGGCGTGCCTGACCACTCGATCAACCGCAGCTTGGCCTCCTGCACCGCGCGGTCGGTGCTCGCCAGATCTGCGCGCCGCTGCTCCACCTCCACCCGCGCCGAAGCCAACGATTCCAGCGGAACCCTCTTGCCGCCGACCTCGATCGTGGCATCCGGGTTGGTGGTCAGCCGCTGCTGCTTGGCGATGGCCGCGTCCAGCTTGTCTTGCGCCAGGCGTTTGGCGTCCACCGCGGCAGCATAGGCGCGGTAGGTCTCGCTGACTTCCCCGGCGATGACCAGCTCGGCAAGCTGGGCTTCCTCCTCGCTCAGCTTCACCTGTTCGTGCTTGAGGTCCTTGGTCGCCCGGTACGTCGGATCAAGAAAGACGTACTGCGCTGACGCCAACAACGGCGTGCCGCCGCCGCGGCCGAACGGACCGAAGCCGAACATCTTGGATCCGTACATCCCCGCGCTGATGTTCATGGCGATGCCGCGGCGGATGCGCCCCTTGACGCCCTCGAATCCCTGCGCGCCGAGCTGATCCTTGAGCGCCTGCACCGAGCTGCGCATCGCCCCGCCGTACACGCCCTGCGCCTTCGCGATCAATGTCGGCAGGTCCACCTGGAGCATCCGGTCATCATCCGGCAGCGCCACCGGGGCGGCGGGCGCGCCGCCCAGCAGGGCGAGCTCAGACTCAGCCGCCGCCTGCTCCGCGCGCCGGTCGGCCAATCGCACGCGATCCTCCCCCGCACCCTGCCGCTCGCGGGCCAGCCAGGCTTGCATCGTAGCCGTGTCTGGAAGCGTGCCCGTCTCGAGGCCGGTCTTCGCGATGTCCCGGCTGGCCTCGCGGGCCGTCACGACCGCGCCCTGCGCTGTCACGGCCTGCTGCGCCGCAGCCGCGGCCTGTTGCGCCCGCGCGCGCTGGAAGAGATCCGCGATCCGCGCCTGCTCCGCCTCCTGGTGCGCGGCCTGCTCCTTCGCCTTCTGTCCGCCCTCATGGACAAACTGCGGCTGGAGGTTGAGCCCAAACTGCATGAACGCCACCGGGGTCGTCCCCTGCATCCGGATGCTGAAGTTGCCGGAAAGGTTATAGGGCATGTACTCAACGACCAGGGACTGCCCGGTCTTCTTGACCAGCGCCTCTTGCGCCTTGAGGTACGTCTCGCGCGCCTGTTGGTACGCTGTTCCGCTCTGCTGCACATGCGCGCGGAGCCCATCGCCGACCAGATCCCCACTGAGTGAAATCGTCGTACCGGCCGGCGCCCCCTGCAACACGGCCAGCTCATCCTCGATGAGCCGGATCTCCCGCTCGATCGTGGTCAGATCCGCCGCCAACAGCGGATCGTCTGTCTGCCGGAGCAGCGATGCCACGCCCCCTTGCTGCGCTTCCGGCGTGGCGGAAGCGAGCTGGCCGATGGCGCCAGCTTCTGCGCGCGCGCTCGCCGCTCGCGCCTCGATGGCCGCCTTTCGCGCCCTCAGCCCGTCGAGGGTGACCGCGCGCCGGAGGATCTGCTGGCCCAGCTCGGCCTGGTTCAGCGCCAGCTTCGCCTCGAGCACCTTGCGCTGCTCGCCGGCCATCTTCCGCTGGCGACCCAGCTCGCTGGACAAGAACCGGATTTCGGAAGACAACTGTGCGGCCACTGGGAACTGCCGCCAGCGCCAGAGCTCGTGGCCGGTAATCGCCTCCTGCTGCGCGAGGAAGAGGACGGTGAAGAGATCGGCGCTATCCGGATCGTCGATCACGTCCGCCTCCCGGCCCCACTGCGCGCGCGTGCGGTCCTTGAAGTCCTTCGAGGTCGCGATCTTCGCGGCGATCGGCAGCAGCGTTTCCACGTCCACGCGCTTGCCGTAGCGCTGCGTGAACGCCTCGAGCGCTTGCACCGAGCCGGCGATGCCGTACAGCGCGCGGACCGCGGCCGCGTTCGTGCTGGTCAGGATGTCCAGCGTGGAGCTGTCCGGCGCGACCCCGAAGAGGCTCTTGAACGACGTGTTTTCTCCCACGCGGATGAAGTTATCCAGCAGGACGTTCAGCCGGATAAAGTCGCCCTCGCGCCCGTCGCGGTGCTTGGTCGGCTGGTACGGATCGCGCAAGTCCTTGAGGCGGTTCAGCGCTTCCTCCTGCGTAATGCCGAAGATGTTCGCCAGGTGCTGCGCCATCGTCGGATCGGACAAGGCCCCCTGGCCCAGGTAGACCCACAGCTTGCCGTCTTTCGCTTGGGTCAGGTTGGCCAGGCCGACCACGAAGCTGGCCAGCTTGGCGTCGTCGAAGATGCCGCGCGCGCGGGCGTCCTCGCGGAAACGCTGGAATTGGTCGTTCGCCACGATGTCGATGGCGTTGGTCAGGAACTCGCGCAGGAGCGGATCGTCGCCGGTGCGCCGGCCTGTGCGGTCAACCCGCATCTCGCCGGTGCGCTCATCGCGGTACGCGCGGAAGCTCAGCGTGGACACCAGCCGGTTGTAGAGGTTCAGGTTGGCCGGGTCGTTGAGGAACTGCACGAACTGCTGATCGCCCTGCACGAGCATCTCATTCGCGATCTTCAACCCGGCGATCCACTCTTCAACGCTCAGCGGCGCGGCCAGCTTGGCGTCCCGGCCGGCGTTGAACTGGGCCACCCGCAGCTCGCCGTCCTTCATATAGGTGTTATTGCGGACCGCATCCTCCATGACGCTGAACGCATTCGGGTATTGCCGAGCAAACGCAACAATGTCGCCTTCCGGCACGATCCGGGCCAAGAGATCGATGTACGTCTCTAACGTGATCGGCGGCGCATCCGGCGCGTCGGTGCCGCGGAGCATGACCAGCTGGCCGGTGGCGCTGTCCACGCTGGCGAAGGTGCGGAACAGGTAGTCGAAGATGCCGATCGTCGCGGCATTGTGCTCGTCGTTGAGGAACTCGATGACCGGCTGGCCGGCGCGCGCCGCCGCGATGCTGAGCGCGGTCCAGAACTGCTCATCGGTGAGCTCACCGGCCACCGCGTCCTTGCCGCGCGCCATGGTCCGCCCATCCATATTGAGGTAGGTGCGCACGGTGAAGGCCAGGACGTTGAACGCTTGGCCCAGCTGCTGGTTGTTCATGAGGGTCAACAGGTCCGTGCCGATGAAGCGGGCCGCCGCCCGCATCCCGGCCCAGAATTCCTGATCGGTCAGCTGCCCCTCGGCGAGCCGATCGCCGCGGACCCAGTAGCCAGCGGCGGTGCGGTAGCTGCGCACCTGGAAGGCCGCCTGGCTGATGGCCGCGCTGTTGGCCGGCCGGGTGACCCCGTTGGCGTCGGTGACCGTCTGGTTGAAGAAGGTCAGCAGGTCCTGCGGGCCGGCGAAGAAGTTGGCGCCGCCGATGAAGGCGTTGGCCGCGGCCGTCATGCCTGCCCAGAACTCCGCATCATCGAGCTGATCGGTCAGCGCGGTGTTGCCGCGGACCCAGTGGCCGTCCGCGGTGCGGTAGGTCCGCACGAGGAAGGCGGCCTGGCTGATGGCCCCGCTGTTATCCTGCGGCGCGAAGGGCCACAGGCGGTCGTTGTTGAAGAGGGCCAGGAGGTTGGGGCTGCCGGTCAAGGCCTGGGCGGCCGCTTTCATGCCCGCCCAGAACTCCGGATCGTCCAGCTGCCCCTCGGCGAGCTGATCGCCGCGGACCCAGTGGCCATTCGCGGTGCGGTAGGTCCGCACGAGGAAGGCGCTGGAGTTGATGGCCGGGGCGTTGGCCGGGGTGTTGAAGAGGGTGAGCAAGTTGGCGTTGCCGCCGAGAGCCTGGGCCGCCGCCCGCATCCCGGCCCAGAATTCCTGATCGGTCAGCTGCCCCTCGGCGAGCCGATCGCCGCGGACCCAGTAGCCAGCGGCGGTGCGGTAGCTGCGCACCTGGAAGGCCGCCTGGCTGATGGCCGCGCTGTTGGCCGGCCGGGTGACCCCGTTGGCGTCGGTGACCGTCTGGTTGAAGAAGGTCAGCAGGTCCTGCGGGCCGGCGAAGAAGTTGGCGCCGCCGATGAAGGCGTTGGCCGCGGCCGTCATGCCTGCCCAGAACTCCGCATCATCGAGCTGATCGGTCAGCGCGGTGTTGCCGCGGACCCAGTGGCCGTCCGCGGTGCGGTAGGTCCGCACGAGGAAGGCGGCCTGGCTGATGGCCCCGCTGTTATCCTGCGGCGCGAAGGGCCACAGGCGGTCGTTGTTGAAGAGGGCCAGGAGGTTGGGGCTGCCGGTCAAGGCCTGGGCGGCCGCTTTCATGCCCGCCCAGAACTCCGGATCGTCCAGCTGCCCCTCGGCGAGCTGATCGCCGCGGACCCAGTGGCCATTCGCGGTGCGGTAGGTCCGCACGAGGAAGGCGCTGGAGTTGATGGCCGGGGCGTTGGCCGGAGTGTTGAAGAGGGTGAGCAAGTTGGCGTTGCCGCCGAGAGCCTGGGCCGCCGCCCGCATCCCGGCCCAGAACTCCGGATCGTCCAGCTGCCCCTCGGCGAGCCGATCGCCGCGGACCCAGTGGCCGTCCGCGGTGCGCTGAGTCCGCACCATAAATGCCGCCTGGTTAATCGCCGGGACGTTGCCTTGCGTCGTGAAGAAGGCCGAGAGATCCGCATTGCCGGTGATGGCCTGCGCCGCCACCTGCATGCCCTTCCAGAACTCCACATCGGTCAGCGGATCAGACGCCACCTCGTTCCCGCGGACCCAGTGGCCGTCGGCGGTGCGGGACGTCCTGACGAGGTAATCGATGACCCCGAGCGCATCGCTCATGGAGGGATCGTTGAACAGCCGCAGCAGATCCACCCCCATGAACCGCGCCGCGGTGGTCATGCCGGCCGTGTACTCGGCCAGGGTCAGCCGGCCGGCCGCCGGCCCGGTGCGGTTGATCGCGCCATCCTGCGTCTGGAAGGTGCGCACGATGTAATCGATCCGCTCAATCGCCCGGTCGTTGGTGCCATCCAGCAGCCGCCACAAGTCCAGACCGGCCAACTGGGCGACCTGAGCGAACGCACCCAGGTATTGCTGCTCCGGAACGGACGGCTGGCCCCGCCCAGTGCCCCGGTTGAGCGTGTTGTCGTCCATGAGATATGAGCGGATCAGGCCTTTGATGACGCCCAGCTCATTCGGGTCGATCGCCGCGAGCGTTATGCCGTTGGCCGCATCGCTGCCGGCCATGAGGGGTCCCTTGTCGATGGATCGGAGCACCACGGCCTGCGGGCCGGACGCATCCGCCATAACCGCCGGCATCGCGGCCACGGGTGGCTCGGCTGGCGACTGGAGGCTCTGGACAGCGAGCCCTGAGCCTTGAGCCTTGAGCCTTGAGCCTTGCGCCTTGAGCCCCGAGCCTTGCGCCGCAACACCTTCATACCGCTTGGTCGCGTCAGCCATGGCCTGCTGGCGATCCGCCGCCTGGCTCGCGGAAACCAGCGACGGCTCGCCTGGCTTGGCGCCTGTCGGTGCGCCTGGCTCAGCCGGCGCATTCGGCGATGCCGGCGCGCGATTCATGCCGATCGTCACCCCTTGAATGAACGACGCGGTCGCATCTTGGGCGAGATTGCCTGTGAGCCGCTGGGTGGCCCGCTGAATCGCACGCTGGGCGACGGCCTTGCGCGGATCCGGCAGGTTGTCCGGCCAGCGGCGATCCGCGTCAAAGAGGGTGTCCAGCCGTGTTTCCGCGCCGGCAAATACTTTGACGCGTTGGAGCGGATTGAACCCGGCGGCCGCGCGCTGCTCGCGCTGCTTGCCGATCTCCAGCGTCGTCACCTGATGCGTCGTGTCCACGGCGAGCGCGCGCTTGACGACGGCATCGAACGAGGTCAGCGCCAGCGCGCCCGCCGCAGCCGGCTGCTGTGCCGTCGGCGTGCCTGCGGGCGCGGCGGTCGCCGATGCCGCGGCGGCAGGCGATGTGGTGACGGACGGCGCGGCGGTGGGGCGGGCCGGCGCCGCAGTTGTCGGGGCCGCAGCTGCAGGCGGCGGCTCGACCACCACCTGCGGCCGAGATGGGATCACGGGCGCGGCCTGCCCTGCGGGCGCAGGCGCCTCCGGCTGGCGCTCGGTGGGCTGCTGTGCCACAGGCTTGGTCGGTGCGGATGTCTGCGGCGCCGCTGGCTCCGCGGGCGGCGATGTCAAGGTCGGTGACGGCGGAGCGGACAGCGTCAATGACCGAGCCAACGGCGCAGGTTGGCCAAGCTGGCTGAGCAGCTCGCCGACGCGCTGCATCAGCTGCTGGCGCTCGGGCCGCGTTTCGGTCACGGACCGGAACGCCATCACCGTCCCGAGCAGCGCCATTTCTCGCTCCGACAGTTCCACCGGCGCGTCCCCTGTCCCCGTGACGATGAGTGCGGGTGCTCCGTCGGCCGACGTGGCCACCCGCATGGCCACATAGAGCGTCGGCTCGATCTTGCCGGCTTGATTCTGATCCAGCACCACGCGCACGGTATCGGCTGAGGACACCGTGATGAGCGCGTCTGCGTACGTTGTCGCCAGCGCCGCCTCCCGCGCCTTCGCGAGCACGTCCATCGTCTGCGATGATGTGGGCGCTTCATCACGTTGAGCCGGTTCGGGAGCTTGAGGCGCTGCGGGAAGCTGCGGCGCTTGCGGCGCCTGCACGGGCTCAACCGGCGCGGATGATGGCTCCGGACGCGCAACCGGCGCGGCCGGCAACTCGACCGCGGAACGGTAGAGCACATTCTCCAGCAGCACGATGGTCCGCTCGATCTCGACGCGCCGGCTGGCGTTGGAGGTGTTCCGCGCCTCGTTTCGTAATTGCTTCACCGTGTCGAGGATCAGGCGGCTGGCATCGCGATCGCTGGTGAGCTTGGCAGCATCCGGCCCAAGCCGCCCCAGCGCAGCAGGCACCTGCGCATACTTGTGGCTCTGGATGAGCGTGCGCACGTCGTTCAAGATCGCGCGCGCGGCTGGGAGCTTCGTTTCAGCCGCACGGACTTCTTTCGCCCGCTCCGCCTTCGTCACATCACTCACAAGAGGCGCGGGCTGCCGCACGCGCAGCGCAGGGCCCGGGGCACTCGCCGGAGGCTCTGGGATGTTCAGCCGCTCCGGTGCCACCCCCTGCGCATCGCGGCCGGCCTGGAACACGGGCCACTGCGCGTCCATCTCGCCGACTTGGCCCCCGGTGAGCTTGCCGCGGCGCTGGGCATCCGTGATGATCTGATGGAATTCGCCGTAGAGCTCATTCGACATCGGCACGGCAACATGCTGGTCAGGCATTCGCGTGTCCGGGGTCACCTGCACCGCGAATGTCGCCGGCCGGCCGGCAGCCGGCTCCACATAGATGTAGTCGAACGTCATGTAAGGCGCCTGGCGTGACGCCGGCTGCCCCGCTGAGCGGCGCGGATCCGGCATGAGCAGCTTCGCACGGATAACGGCCGCCCCCTCCGCCGCCCAGGATGTCCAGGACATGGACGGCTGGCCCTGCTGCGCAGCCACCGTATTCAACCGGCTGCGACGAGCCGTCGCGGTGTCCGCCAGCATGCGCTCGGGCTCCGTGGGAGGGACCGCGCTCAAGGGTCCCTGCGCGGTTTCCAGTTGTGGGGCCGGCTCCGGCTGCACGACGCGGGTATTCGCCGCAGCGCCGACCCCGGCTGCGCCGCTTGCGACTGTGGCCTCGAAGACCGGGAACCGCGATGCTGGCGAGCGGTGCTGCGGATCGATCACGCTCGCCACATTGGACAGGGCTGTGCCTTTGACCTGGACGTCGTACTCGAGCGGACCGAGGCTCCCGCGCGGCTGCAGGATCAGCGACCCTGTGGTGAGTTTTTCATCGCGCCGGGCCACATCGTAGTAGCCTTCCCACTGCGGTCGCACTTCAAGCTGGACGGCGGCGGGCAGCTTTGCTGATGGTCGAGGTGCTGTTCGCATGCTCGGTACCTGCGAGCCCACCTGCGGGTGCAAATACTGCGGCAGCCGCCACGGCACCTGCAGCGCCGGCCGCTGCGCTTCGGGCGCCTTCGACGGCTCCTCGGCCTGCGGCTCCTGCAACTGAGGCGCTGGTTCGCCGGCCGCCGGGGCCGTCGCCGCGGCCTGCCCAGCCGGCAGGCGCTCCAGCATTGCGAGCTGCGCCGCATCGGCCTTGGCAGCCTGTTTCGCCTGCAGCTCTACCGCCATCTCAGCCGGACCGGCGAGCTGGCCCAGGGCGTCGTGCCGGGCCGGCTGCACGGCCGCTTGCGACGGGCCCAACGCCGAGGCGCGCCGGGCCATGACATCGAGCGCTTCGATGAGCGGCCGCAGCGCCGGCGCGGCGTCGGGCTTGAGCTGAAACGCTTCCACTTCCAGGCGGCGCTGTAGGTCCACCACTTCGCGAACGTAGTCGGTCAGGCGCGCATCGAACCGCTCCTCGGTGACCGGGCCCCCGAGCCGGCGCACGCGGCCTGACGGTTCGTAGACGTCCGACACCCAAAACGTCCCCAAGGCGCCATAGGTTTGCTGGGAAATCCGGCTCACGGCCCCGGTGAGCGTGTCGACCTCCGCGTAATGATACGTGCGGGAATCGCCCGTCCACGAGTCGTGAGCGATCCATCCGGCTTTTGCATAAACGGTGTCTCGCCGGCCATTGGGACCTTCATACACCACCTGGGTATCCGGCGGCAGCGCGCTACCCCAGTAGGTGCCGATGCGCTCCAGGATATGTTGCAGGTGCTGTTTCGCAGGGCGCAGGCCCGGCTCTGACGCAGGCTGCAGGATGCCCACGTGCTCCGCGCCACTGAGGAGCCAGCGCACCTGCCAGATGTAGCGATCCAGGCGCGGATCGCGGCTCTCCTCAAGCACCGCCCCGTCGGACTCCCGCACGAGCCGGTACGTGCCATCGGGTCCGAACGTCTCCTGCGCCCAGAACGAGCCTTGGGTGGGATCCCCGCGGTAGCTGCGCGCCGTGATCACCCCGCTTCTTCCATCCAACCGAACGGTCTGCTGCTGCTCCGGAACCGTCCCTTGCATCTCAAAGGTGAAGATGCCCCGCTCCACCCGCATCTCCTCACTGCGCGTGGAGATCGGCTGGGAGAACCGGTACGTCGCCGTGACATCCGCCGGCACCGTGCCGCCCCAGAACGCCTGCGAGGCGATCAGGCCGTCGATCGCCTGCCGGTGCGCGGCGGCGTCGTAGGGGAATTGCTGATCGGTCCAGAAATACACGCGCGAGTAGCCGCGCTGGGTCGCTTCGCGGATTTGCTCGGCATAGCCGCGCCGGCTGTCCATCTCGGTGATCGCCACCTCCACGTTCCCGGGAAGGTTCAGCTGCCAGACGGCCGGCAATTGCTGGACGTCGCTGTAGTGATGGAGGGTGAACAGGAACTTCACCGGCTGGTCGCGGTATTTCTCGGACAGGTACAGCCAGAAGCGCAGCTTGACCGGATCGTTCACGCTGATGGCGATGGTGGAGCCGGGCGCTTCGGGGATGAACACCTGCTCGATCAGCCGCTCCATGAACTGCTGCTTCTGGCGGTTTGTGACTTCGGCGCCGACGTCTTGGATCTCGTTGACCGGCTCCCACACGATGGGCGTGCCGCGGATCGTCGCCTTGCCGAACTGGCGAATGAACGGGGCCAGCGCCGTGAAGAGGGCTTGCTGCTTCTGCGGATCGGTCATCGCTTGGCGCAGCACCGTGTTCGGGACATCCGAGGCGGCGTCAAAGAGCGCCATGATGGGGTGGCGCACGCCGGTGCGTCCCAGCTCGCTCAGGAGGAACTGCATGTTGTCCTGCTCCGCCGGTCCGATCGCGAGGCCTCGCTGCGTGTCGAACAGCGGCATAGCGCGGAAGCCGGTGAGGCCCTGCGCAGCCTGGGTCTCGAGCATGCGGCCGAAGGCGGTGTTCGTCCGCAAGGAGCCGCGCTGCAGCATCCCGTAGGCGCCGAAGTATCCGCTCACCCCCGCGATATGATCGGCGATGGCGACCGGGCGCGGCGCCCCGTCAGGCTTGCCGGCCTCTTGGCGCAGCAGCGGGGTCACGACCGGCGGCTCAGTCGTCGGGGCGATGAGGTTCTCCTGCCTGAGCTCCAGGAGATTCATGGTCCCGGTGAGCCGGTACGTGCCGGGGGCCCCCGAGGAGGTGGAGATTTTCAGCCCGAGTTCCCGGAGGCCGGCGGTCGGATCGAAGCCGGGCGCGCTGAAGCCTTGGGTCGACACCGATTCGGGCGTGGGCGTGTACTCGATCAGCAGCTCGTTGTTCCGGAAATTCGGATTGGCCGTCGTGATCTGGCCCCGGCTCACGTCCGTGTTTTGGTATCGATACTGGCTGTCTTTCCCGTAGACCACGATATTGCTCGGCGGATCCTTCACGAGCGAGGCAGACAGTTGGAGACGGATGACGAAGCGCTTGTTGCTGCTTTCGGCGAGACTCGCGAAGCTTTTCAGGACCGCTTCCTTCGAGGCTGAGCCGGTCAAGTCCACAGGGATGACGTCGCCGATCTCAAGCGGCATGGCGACAGGCTCCGGACCCTTGGCCGCGACCGCAGCGCTCGTGTAGCGATCCTGCATGGTCCGAATCCGCTCGCGGAGCGCCGGCGTTGGCGCGACATCGGCGTCGGCCAATCGCCTGAGCACGCCCACCAGCGCTTCGCGCTCCGGACCGGTCGCCCGCAACCGGCCGTCGGCATCGCGCCCCAGCCGCTCCTCGAGATGGTCGAGCATCACCGGGGTAGCCCAGCGCGACATGTCCGCCTGCTCTCCGTGCTGGACCTGCGGCGTCGGCGGTGCGCCCTGCTCCGCCAGCAGCGCTGCCGCCGTGCCGGGGCGCACCTCCGTGGAAACGCCCTCGCCGACAGTGAGCGTGCGGAAGATCACGTTCGGCTCGGCGTATTCCACATTGGGATCTTGTTGCAGCCGGCTGACCAGGGCTGCCACGTCCACGGATGGATCCTTGATGGTGAGCTTGTAGGTTCTCCCCAAATCCGGCACCGCGACATCGGCGGGCGCGGCCAGGGATCGCCGAGCGAATGTCGTCTTGGTGTCCTGAGCGAGCGCCGAGACGGATCTGCCCTCTGTCAATTGCCGCTCTTTGATGCCCGAAAACACCGGACTGACCTGGACGCCGGCGCCGAGCTGATCCAGCGTCTTGGAGAGGCCGCCAGGCAGCGCGGCTGCCGACGCTGGCTGATCGGGCTGGCGCGCGGCCCACCAGGCCTGGTCCACCGCCGACGTGCCAGCCTTAAACTTCACGATGACGTCATGGATTCTGGCATCGACCTGTGCCGGCTGCGCAACGGCAGCGGCTGCCGGCATCCGCGCCGACTTCGGCATCCGCATTTCCGGCATGAGGGGCGGAATGAAGGGAGGCCGCAGGGCGGTCTGCA
>JAHFGU010000007.1 GCA_023247285.1 Candidatus Omnitrophota bacterium | reverse complement strand
GAGGGCTGACGCTCTCCGAGGCCATGGCCAAGCATCTGCCGCTGGTCATCGTGAATCCCATCCCCGGCCAGGAGGCGTACAACGCGCGGTTCTTGATTTCCCAGGGTGCGGCCGTCATGGCAGAGGCCCCGGACACGGTGCGCCAAACGGTCAGCGATTTGCTGGAGAATCCTGAGCAGCTTCGCCGGTTGCGCGAGCGCAACGCCGAGCTGGCGCACCCGCGAGCCGCGCCGGACATCGCCGCCTTGCTGCTGGACCTGGCCGCGACACCGCGCACCCGCGCGCAGCCGGCTTCCACGGTGCCGGCCAGCGCGGCGTGACGGGCATCGCGTGCTGCGATGGCCTGGCCGAGCGCGCGGTACGCGGCGTTTCGCCTGGTCGAGGCGGCGAGCCGGCGGCTGCCGTCGGGCACGGCGGTCTGCATCGCGGAGCGCCTGGCCGACGGGTACGCGCGCGTGGCTGCCATGGACCGCGCCGCTGTCCGGCACAACCTGGAACTGCTCGCGGACCAGCCCGCCGAGCTCCTGGCGGGGCGCACCCGCGAAGTGTTCCGTCACTTCGCGCGCTACCTGGTGGAATTTTTCACCATGCACGATCCGGATCGGGTCGCCGTGGCGGTTGATGGCCAGGCAGGGTTGCGCGCTGCCCAGGACGCGGGGCGCGGGGCCGTTGTCCTGACCATGCACCTCGGCAATTGGGAAGCGGGGGCGGCGGCGCTGCGCCGCCTCGGGTTCACCGTCGCGGCCGTGGCGCTTCCGCACCACGATCCGGCCCTGAACGCGCTCTTCGACCGGCAGCGCGCCCGGTGCGGCGTGCACGTGATCCCGCTGGGCCGCGCGGCCACGCCGGCCTGCGTGCGCTGGCTGCGGCAGGGCCGCGTGCTGGGACTGCTGGGCGACCAGGCGTACGGCGCCGACAGCGTGCAGGTGCCGTTTGGCCGCGGGCGGCTGCGGCTGCCGCGCGGGCCGGCAGTCCTGAGCCTGCGGACAGGGGCGTTGGTGTTTCCTACGTTTGTCATCCGCGAGGCCCCCGGCCGGCTGCGGCTGCGGATCGGCACGGCGATTCGACCCGAGGAGGCCCAGGGATCGGACCGCGCCGCTGACCTGACGCGGCGCTACGCGGCCGCGCTGTATGAGGGGATTCAACACGTGCCCGAGCAATGGATATGGTTCCAGCGGATCGAGACAGCCTGACGGCAGGCCCGCGCGCGGTGAATAGGCGGTACTGCGCGATCGTTCCCGCGCTCAACGCCGGCAAGACTATTGGCGGTCTCGTGCGGCAGGCGAGGGCGCAGGGTGTGGACGTCGTGGTTGTGGACGACGGGTCCACGGACCGGACGGCGGCGGCCGCCGCGGCGGAAGGCGCACTGGTCATCAGCCATCTGCGCAACCACGGGAAGGGGCGCGCCTTGCGCACCGGCTTCGAGCATGCGCTGCGGGCGCGCTATGACGGGGTGGTGACGCTGGACGGCGACGGCCAGCATGATTCGGCCGAGATCCCGGCGCTGATTCGGGCCGGGGAAGTGCAGCACGCCGGCCTGGTGCTCGGCAACCGGATGGGCGACGGCCTAGCGATGCCGTGGGTGCGGCGCGGCACGAACCGGCTGATGTCGGGCATCCTGTCGCGGCTGGCCCAGCAGGACATCCCGGATTCTCAATGCGGGTTTCGCTTCATCCGCCGAGAGCTGCTGGAGCAGCTGCCGCTGCGCTCGTCGCGGTTTGAGATTGAGTCGGAGGTGCTCCTCTGGGCCGCGGCGCACCGATGGAAGATCGTCTCCGTGCCGGTGGCCAGCATCTACCGCGATCACGCCAGCCACATCCGTCCGGTGCGGGATGGGCTGCGGTTCCTCGTGCTGCTGGCCCGGTTCTGGCTCGCGCGAGCCGGCCGACCGGGCGATCAGGCCGGCTCATGACCTTTGAGCGACAGCGGGATCAGATGGTGGAACAGCAGCTGCGCGGACGCGGCATCACAGACCCGCGCGTGCTCCAGGCGTTCCGCAAAGTGCCGCGCCATGCGTTCGTCTCTCCGGAGCTCCGCGCCGAGGCCTACGCGGACCATCCGCTGGCGATCGGCGGCAGGCAAACCATCAGCCAGCCGTATATGGTCGCCCTCATGACGAGCCTGCTGCGGCTGCAGGGCCATGAACGGGTTTTGGAAATCGGGACCGGCTCAGGCTATCAGGCCGCGGTCCTGGCGGAGCTGGCGCTGGAGATCTTTTCCGTTGAGCGCCTGCCTGAGCTGCTCTCCGGCGTGGCCGAGCGGCTCGCCTCGCTCGGCTATCTCAACGTCCATCTCATGCCGGGCAACGGCTCGCTCGGCTGGCCGGAGCACGCTCCCTATGACGGGATCATCGTAACGGCCGCAGCGCCGGCCATCCCGGACCCGCTTATCCAGCAGCTCGCCGATGGCGGCCGGCTGGTGCTGCCCATCGGGCCGCCGGAGCAGCAAGTGCTCATCGCTGCCGAGCGGCACGGGACCGAGCTGCGCCAGCGCGACATCACCACCTGCGTGTTCGTGCCGTTGGTGGGGCGCTACGGGTGGCCGGACGCGTAATGGGCGACCGAGTGTTTGCCGCGGCCTTCGGCGTGTCCGTGGCCCTGCACGTGCTGCTCTTGGCCGGGCAGCTCCTTTCGCTGCGCTGGCTCTCATCGCCCAAAAAGCCGATCGAGGTCATTTACGAGCAGCCGCCGCCGCAGGATACGCTGCGCGTGCTCCAGGCGCAGCTGGCGAAAGCGGAGCGCTCGCTCACGGCGTCCCCCTCGCCATCGATCGGGGGAAGCCAGCCGCAGATCCGCATTCCTGAGCGGCCCGCCGTGGTACTGGATGCGGCCGCGCTCACCCGCCTGCCGGAGCGCAGCTCTCTCGTCGACCTCACCAACCTGGCAGACGCCGCGCGCGGGGACCCGGTGCTGCTGAGCTATTTCAGCGCGCTGCGCGAGCAGATCCAGCGGACCGCCAACGGCCAGGCGTGGCTGACCGGCCAGATCCCGCAGGGGCTGGTGTACATTTCATTCTTCTTGAGCCCCTCCGGAGGCGTGCAGCGGGTGGAAGTGATCAGCGACCGGTCCATCTCGGACAAGGAGCTCTGGGATGTGGCGGTGCGCATCGTGAAGCAATCGGCGCCATTCCCCCCGTTTCCCCCGTCCATGGCGCGCGAGGACGGCAAGACCATCGTGGTCCCGCTCGAGTTCCTTCTCGGTTCATAAGGCGTTCCGCGCAGCGCCGTCTCCCGCTGCCGGATGCCGCGACCCAGCCCGCCGGCAGTCCTCAGCGGGCTCTGGCGTCCGGCGCGTCCCTAACCGCGAGAATTTTGGGTAGCTCCATCGGCCCCGCCCGCTTCCGGGCTGGCGGCGGGCACCCTGGGCCGCGGCATCCGGCAGCGGGGGACGGAATTATCCCTTTAATACATCAATGGATACAAGGGGATGAGTGGCAAGTAGACGATAATGGGTGAACGGGTGGAAATGCCAAGACGATTTAAGCGATTCGCCGGTTTGTTCCTTGAAGCAATGGCAGCCATGATCGTGAGAGCGGTGGGATGGCTGACTCCAAACGTTCTTGTCTTTCTTACCCTCATTGCCATCTTTACCGTTTTTCCCAAGCTGTTACGATTTTGCTTCTTCGGCAAACGGCGGTTTTGGATTTCAGTCAGCCTTGTTCTTGTCGTGCTCATTTTCCCTCCAGCTCCGTTTCAAGTCGTCTCGCAATCGTTGAATCTTTCTAACATTCCTTCACAAGACAATGATGCGGGAGTCCAGCGCCAAAAAACCCAACGACAAATTGAAAACATCCGAGCACATATTTTCCTTACTGAAAAGTATGGAGGAGAATGGCAAGGTACAAATGATGCAGAAATACGGTTTTGGAGACGGGAGGGGCAGCCTGACGTGTTACGGAAGCCGTATAATCCGAATCTCCCGGAGAATCCAGGGTCGTGGCCGCGCTTGACCCCATCTCTGTGTCATGCGGTTCGCGGTCTTGTTATCCCTCGCGCGACAATTTACTTGAAGATTCCAAAAAACATCGTTGTGACCTCTCTTCCTGGACACGTTGAGCCACCTCTGCAACAAAAGTGGACATTGGCTCTGTCTGATAGCAAATGGAACCACTATTACACGGTAGTTGGTCAGGCGACAGAAACACTGTGTGCCGGTGTTATCCAGTCTTTAGCTTTGAAGTTTCCTGGTCCAGATAGGTATCCGGTCGAATATGCCTTGTCCCTTCCAATTGGTGGGTTGGGAGACATTAAAGGGACGTTCTACCTTGAAATTTTTGATGCTGATTAAGTACGAAGTTTCTTGTTCGGCTGGACTTGCAAGGTGCGTAGGGTTATCTATGATTTGTAAAGCATATAATTCCGGCCGGAGACATCATTCGTCGGCGAGGACCGATGGGATGGCGCAAGGCAGGCCCTACCAAATAAGGACAGCGCGTTCCGGGCTGGTGCCTTGACTTTCGCGGGAGGCCTCCTTTATAATACTCCGACGAGGATATGCATCATGCCGCGTGTTGAAGTCCGAGACGACGAGTCGCTCGAGAAGGCGCTGAGGCGCTTCAAGCGCATGCTGGAGCGCGAAGGCACGCTCAAGGCGCTCAAAGCCAAAAAGCATTATGAGAAGCCCAGTGAGCGCAAGCGCCGCGAGCTCAGGCAGGCCATCAGCCGCCGTGCCCGTTCGGCCTGAGCCCTCCGAGAGCTTCTCCGACGAGTTTCCCCAGAACCTGGAACCAGCACGGCCATGTGCGGGCGCCTATGCGCTGGCGTACGCGGGTTGTGGCTGCGCGGCTGGTCGCCGGCCTGCTGGTGTGTTTCCCCATGCCTGAGCTTACCGCCACGACCGCTCCCTTGCGATCCACCGTCGGCCAGCTCCAACTCGACAACGGCCTGCAGCTTACTTGGGAAGAGGACCACCGCCAGCCGCTGGTGGCCATCGAAGCCCGGATCAAGGGCGGGCTGCGTGGCGAGGGCCGGTACGCGGGCACCGGCATCACCCATTTCATCGAGCACATGCTCTTCAAGGGCACGACCAGCCGGCAGCCTGGCACGATCGAGCAGGAAGTCCGCCGCTACGGCGGCACCATCAACGCCTTCACGTCGCTCGATTCCACCGGCGTGTCGCTCTTCGTGGAATCCGCCTCGCTGCGCCCGGCGCTGGGAATGCTCGCCGACATCCTGCAGCACGCGGTCTTCGATCCGCAGGAGTTCGAAAAGGAGCGCGCCGTCGTCATCTCGGAAATCCAGATGAACCTGGATGACCCGGACCGGCGCCTGCACCAGCTCTTCTGGAGCCGGCATTACCTCGAGCATCCCTACCGCCACCCGATCCTCGGGTACCAGCCGCTGCTGGAGCGGCTGACCGTCAAGGACATGGCCCAGTTCTACGCGGCGGAGTACCAGCCGCAGCAGATCGTGCTGGCCTGCGCCGGCGAGGTGGACGGCCCGTCCCTGTCCCGCATGGTGACCGAGATCTTCGGGCCATGGGCGCGCGGCACCGCCGATCCGGAGCAGCTCCTCGTGCCGCTCGAGCCGCCGGCGGCAAGCGCCAAAACCGTGACGCTGGAGCTGCCGGTTCAGGCCGCCTATGTCATGCTGGGGTTTCCATCGGTGCAGCTCGCCGATCCGGATCTCTACGCCCTGGACGTGCTTGCCAACATCGTGGGCCAGGGCCAGAGCAGCCGCCTCTATGAAACCGTGGTGCGACGGCAGCGGTTGGCGCACGAAATCGCGGCCTGGAATTACACCCCGGCTGATCCCGGCGTTTTCGGCATCAACTTCCGGACCGATGCCAACGCGGTGGACGCCGCCGCGCAGGCCATCCTGAAGATCCTCGATGAGGTCAAGGTCCGCGGCGTTACTGAGGCGGAGCTCACGAAGGCCAAGCGAATGGTGAGCGCCGACTACCTCTTCGGCTTGGAGACCGTCGAGGCGCGCGCCGGGGACCTGGCCAGCTCGCTGCTCGCTACCGGCGATCCGCTGTTTTCGCGGCGGTATGTCACCGGCGTCGGGCAGGTGACGCGGGAGGCCGTGCAGGACGCCGCCCGGCGGTACTGCGACGCCAACCGGATGACGACCGCCGTGATCCGGCCGACTGCGCAGGCCGCGGCCGTTCACGCCGCGCCGCCCACGCCGGCGCTGTCGATCGCCAAGCGCGTGCTCGGCAATGGCGCGACCCTGCTGATCGGCGCGGACCGCACCTTGCCGATCGTGTCTATCGCGGTGGGGTTCCGCGGGGGCGTCCGGGTGGAGACGCAGGAGACGCAGGGCCTGTCGAATCTCGTCGCCTCCATGCTGACGAAAGGCACGCGCCGCCGCAACGCTTTCGAGATTGCGCAGGCGATTGAGGCGATGGGCGGCCGCCTCGAACCCTTCAGCGGGCGCGACGGGTTCGGCCTGAACGTGCAAGTCCTCGCCCAGGACGCGCCGGAAGGCCTGGCGCTGCTGCATGAGTTGCTGACGCAATCCACCTTCCCCGAGGAGGAGCTGGACATCCAGCGCCGGCTTATCCTCAAGGAGCTGGCCGCTGAGCAGGATGAAATTTTTCAGGTGGGCGGCCGGCTGCTGCGCCGCACCCTCTTTGGCGCGCATCCCTACCAGTTCAGCCCGCTTGGCGACGAAGCGGTCACCGGGCGCCTCACGCGGGCCCAGTGCCTCGAGTTCACGCAGCGGTGGCTGGCGCCCTCCAACATGGTTTTGGCTATCCTAGGGGATGTCGATGCCGACGCTGCGGCGGAGCAGGCCGCCGGGGCGTTCGGCAAACTGCCGTCCGCGGCGTCCCCATGGCCCAGTCGGCTGGCCGAAGAGCCGCCGGCTGAGCTGCGCAGCGCCACGCGCACGATGGACAAAGAGCAGGCCTTGATCATGCTTGGGTTCCCCGGCACCACGCACACGGCGGCTGACCGCGATGCGCTGGATGTGGTCACCGCGGTGCTCTCAGGGATGGCCGGACGATTGTTCCAATCCGTCCGCGAGCAGCACGGCCTCTCCTACACGCTGGGCGCGGTGAACACCCCGGGCTGGGATCCAGGGTTCGTGCTCGTGTACGCTGCGACGCGGCCGGCTGAGCAGGCCGTGGTCCTGCGGGTGCTCAACGAGGAGCTGGGGCGCGTGGTCCGCGAAGGGTTCACTGATGAAGAGATCGAGCAAGCGAAGCGGTACCTGATCGGCCTTCACCGGATGGATGTCCAGTCCCTGAGCGGCCTGGCGCGGCAGGTGGCGATGGACGAACTCTTTGGCTTGGGATTCGACGCCTGGAAAACGTATGAGGGGCGTATCCAGGCGGTGACACCGGCGCTGGCGCACGAGGCGGCCGCGCGGTACCTGACGCTGGGACGCGCGGCGCAGGTCGTCATTTCGCCCAACGGCCACGCGCCAGCGGCGCGATGAGCCTTGCCTGCGTGCGCCGGCCGATGGTGGCCGGGTACTTCTATCCGGCCGAAGCCGGCGCGCTGGCGCGCGCGGTGGATGCCGCCTGCACGCCGGAGATTGCCCCACAGCGCGCCGTGGCAGCCGTCGTACCGCATGGCAGCCTCCCCCGAGCAGGGCAGGTGATCGGGGCCACGCTGGCGCGCATCCAGATGCCGAGCCGGTGTGTCATCATCGGCGCGTCCCACACCGACACCTGGAACACCTGGAGCCTGATGCGCGACGGCGCCTACCAGACGCCGCTGGGCGAAGTCCCGGTGGATGCTGAACTGGCCGATGCGCTTCAACGCGCCTGCCCGTTTTTAGCCAGCGACCTTGACGCGCACCGCGGCGAGCACGCGGTGGAAGTGCTCCTGCCGTTTTTGCAGCGGCTGGCCCCCGTGGGCCTGACGATCGTGCCGATCATCGTCGGCGTCGGGCAGCCGGAGGAGTCTCAGGCCTTGGGCCTGGCCCTCGCGCGGTGCGCGCAGCGCGACGGCCCGCTGCTGTGCCTGGCGAGCACGGACCTGTCGCACTTCGAGCCGGATGCGCGGGCGCGCGAGCTGGATCGCGCGCTGCTGCAATGCCTGGAGCGGCTGGACGCCGCCGGGTTGACGCAGGTGGTTGAGGAGCGCGCGATTGCCATGTGCGGGGAGCCTGCGGCCCGATGCATCGTGGAAGCTGCGCGCGCGCTGGGCGCCACGCACGGCATCGTGGCCGGCTATCGCACCAGCGCCGACGCCGGCGGGGACGCGCACGCGGTCACCGGGTATGGCGGCGTGCTGATTCCTGAGGCCTAATGGACGAGCCGATCAAGAAGCGGGTTGACGAGTCCTGGAAAGAGCAGGCCGAGCGCGAGAAGCGCGTGGGGGCGAGCGCAGGCGCCACCGGCCCATCAGCCGGCGCAGGGGCGCCGGCCAGGCCAACGCCTGCGCCCAGCCGGCCTGCGGCCGGCGCGCGAGAGCCTGAAGGATTGCCCGAAGCCAGGTTCGATCTGTTCGTTTCCGGCTTGGCCATGGAAGCGCTGATCGCGTTGGGGGACATGCCGCATCCGGCCACCCGCAAGCAGGCGGTGAATGTCCCGCAAGCCAAATACCTGATTGACCTGTTGGGCATCCTGGAAGAGAAAACGCGCGGCAACCTGATCGTCGAGGAACGGCAGCTGCTGGACGACACGCTCTACCAGCTTCGGATGCGGTACCTTGCGAAGACCGGGGCGGCGGCATGATCTGGCTGTGGTGCGGGGCGGCCGCGCTCGCGATCGCGGGCATCTGGTTCGCGGCGCGCGAAGCCGGGCGGTGGATCCAGGCGCAGGTGGCCCGAGCGTTCAAGACCGCCCAGGAACAATTGGTGCAACTGAACGCGCAGCAGCTGGCCATCGAACGCGCCAAAGCCCAAGGCGAGCTGGACGTGCGAAAGGAAGCGGTGGACCAGAGCGTCCGCGCGCTTGAGCAGCAGCTCGCGAAGTACGAGCAGCACCTGCGCGAATTGGAGCGCGACCGCGCCGCCAAATACGGCGCGCTCCAGGAGCATCTCGAGCAGGCGGCGGTCGAGACGCAGAAGCTGCGGGCCACAACCGTGCAGCTCGCCTCCATGCTGGGCAATGCCAAGGTGCGCGGCCAGTGGGGCGAGAAGGCCGCGGATGATATCCTGCGGCTCTGCGGGCTCCAGGAAGGCGTCCAGTATGAAAAGCAGCGCAACGCCCCGCTGGGCCGGCCGGACTTCACGTTCAAGCTCCCGGAGGGGGAGCGCTGTTACTACATGGACGTCAAGTTTCCCCTCGACAACTTCATCAAGCTCACGAATGCCGAGCCTGAGGATGAGAAGCGCGCGCTCCGGGAGCAGTTCCTGCGTGACGTCCGGACGCACATGAAAGAGCTGGAGCGGCGGGACTACGCCTCCGGCGGCGGCGCCGGCCAGCCGGATTATATCCTCATGTTCATTCCGAACGAGCAGGTCTACAGCGCCATCAACGAGTGGATGCCCGGGCTCATCGACGAGGGGCTGCGCAAGCGCATCATCCTGTGCGGCCCCTGGACGCTGTACGCGCAGGTTCGCGTCATCTGGGACGCTTGGCAGACGCACTACCATGCGCAGACGGTCGGCGAGGTGATGAAGATCGTCAGCGATTTCCTGGGCGCCTTCCGCCGGTTCAAGGACCGGTTCGCCGAGCTGGGCAAGAAGCTGGCCGACGCGATGGAGCGGCACCAGGACATTGCCCGCATCGACTACGCGCAGCTCGAGCGCAAGGTGGAGCAGATTGAGCGCTACCGCACCGGCAGCCTGCCGGCGCCCCCCGAGGGCGCAACGGCGGAGCTGCTCAGCGCCGACACCAAGGAGGGCCCTTCATGATCGACGCGCGCCTGCTGGAGATCCTGGCGTGTCCGCTGTGCAAGACCCCGGTGCGGCTCGAGGCGGACCGGCTGGTCTGCGAGCGCTGCGGCCGGCGGTACCCGATCCGCGACGGCATCCCGGTCATGCTGGTCGAGGAAGCCGAGACCCCCTCCGACATGCCCGGGGCGTGATGCTGCGCATCCTCGTGGTGCACGGTCCGAACTTGCAGCTCCTGGGCGGGCGGCAGCCGAGCGTCTACGGCCGGGCGGACCTGCGCACGATCAATGCGGCGCTGCGCCGCGCCGCGGGCGCGCGGGCGGTGTTGACGCTCGTGCAGTCCAACCATGAAGGACAGATCGTGGAGCTGATCGGCAACGCCAAGGGCCGCTATGACGCGCTGCTCATCAACCCGGCAGCCTACACGCATACCAGCGTGGCCATCCGCGACGCCATCGATGCGGCCGGCATTCCGGCCGTGGAAGTTCACCTCTCCAACATCTATGCGCGGGAGGCGTTCCGCCATCAGTCCCTGATCGCGCCGGTCTGCCGCGGCCAGATCTGCGGCTTCGGGCCGGCCAGCTACCAGCTCGGTCTTGAGGCGGCGATCGAGGCGGCCTCTTCCGAGCCAGCCATCGCCGCGCCGCCCATTCGGCCCGGCTTAGGGCGGCGGCCCGAGCTCGGTCGAAAGACGCCGGCCGCTCGCCGGCGGCGCTCAATCAGATGATCTCGACGAGTGAATTCAAGAGCGGGGAAGCCATCCTGATGGATGGCCAGCTCTGGATCATCGTGGAGTTCCAGCACGTCAAGCCGGGCAAAGGCGGGGCCTTCGTCCGCACGAAGCTGCGCCGGCTGCGGGATGACTCGGTGATCGAGCGCACCTTCCGGGCCGGCGAGAAATTCCAGGAGGCCTTCCTGGAGAAGCGCACCCTCCAGCATCTCTACCGCACGGCGGACACCTTCCACCTCATGGACACCAAAAATTACGAGGAGATTCAGGTGCCGGCCGCAGCACTCGGGCAGGGGGCCGGGTTCCTGAAGGAGAACATGGAGCTCGAGGCGCAGTTCCATGAAGGCCAGCTCATTAGCATCGAGCCGCCCATGTTCGTCGACGTGCACATCGAATCCACCGAGCCCGGCGTTCGCGGCGACACCTCGAAAGGCGGCATGAAGCCTGCGAAGCTGGAGACCGGCGCCACCATTCAGGTTCCCTTGTTCATCGAGGTCGGAGACTTCATCCGGGTGGATACCCGGACCGGTTCCTACGTGTCCCGCGTATGACCCCACCTCTTCATCCTCGCGCGCCTGCGCTGGGCCAAGCCACGAGCAGCGCAAGGAGCGAGGAGGGAGACGTACTGATGCGAAGAAGTACGGCGACGACGAGCGACGATGCGATGCGACGCGGATTGGCCCAGCCTAGAGTTTGACGCCAGGTTGCGGCGGCAGGCGGCCATCTCCAGCGTCGCTCCTCCTTGGCGTATCGCAGTCGGCTGATACGCCGTCGTCGTCGCTCCTTGGACCTGGCCGCCCGGCGCTCGCAACGCAGGCGCGCGAGGATGAAGAGGTGGGGTCTAACCGCCGTGCCCCTGCACGGACAACAGCGAGGCCAACGTGGATAAACGGGTGCGGTCGTCCGAGCGAGAAGCCTTCCGCTTGATCGAGGAGATGTTGGCGCTCATGGAGAGCCGCGGCCTGGTTGAGTTGGAGATGGAGCATCAGGGGCTGCGGTTGCGCCTCAAGAAGGGCCAGATCGGTCCGGCTTCGCAGGTGGTCGAGTACGTGGCCGGCGTGCCCCAACCGGCGCCCCCGCCGGCCGCCGCCGCGCCCAAGCCTGCGGGCGACGAAGGGCGCCGCGTGATCATCAAATCCCCGATGGTCGGCACGTTTTACCGGGCCCCGGCGCCCGATGCGCCGCCGTTTGTCGAGGTCGGCCAGGACCTCGAGCCAAGCCAGGTCGTTTGCATCATCGAGGCGATGAAGCTCATGAATGAGATCAAATCCGAGGTGGGCGGCCGCATCGCCGAGGTGCTCGTGGACAACGGCGCGCCGGTCGAGTTCGGCCAGCCCTTGTTCGTGGTCGAGCCGCGGGGCTGAGGCGGGGCCGGCCACCGCCTGATGTTTTCGAAGATCCTCATCGCCAACCGGGGCGAGATCGCCGTCCGCGTGATCCGGGCGTGCAAGGAGCTCGGGGTCCGGACCGTGAGCGTCTACTCCGAAGCCGACCGCAACAGCATCCACGTGCGGCTGGCCGATGAGGCGATCTGCATCGGCGGCCCGCGCGCCGAGCAGAGCTACCTGAATATCCCGGCGATCATCAGCGCCGCCGAGATCGCCGACGTGGACGGCATCCATCCCGGCTACGGCTTCCTCTCCCAGAACGCGCACTTCGCCGAAATCTGCGAGTCCTGCAACATCACCTTCATCGGCCCGCCGGCTTCGGCGATCCGATTGATGGGGGACAAGATCGCGGCCAAGGACCTCATGCGCAAGGCCGGCATCCCGATCATCCCCGGCAGCATGGCCGCCATCCGGAACAAGGAGGACGCGCTCAAGACCGCGCGCCGGATCCAGTACCCGGTCATCGTCAAGGCGGCGGCCGGCGGCGGCGGCCGGGGCATGCGGGTCTGCCACAACGACGTCCGGCTGATGAGCGCCCTCATGACGTGCCAGTCGGAGGCCGAGGCCAGCTTCGGCAACGGCGACGTCTTCGTGGAGAAGTACCTGCAGGCCCCGCGCCACATCGAGTTCCAGATCCTGGCGGACAAGCACCACCATATCCTGCACCTGGGCGAGCGGGATTGCACGATCCAGCGCCGCCACCAGAAGCTCATCGAAGAATCGCCCTCGCCGGCCGTGGATGCCAAGCTGCGCCGGAAGATGGGCGAGCTGGCCGTCCGCGCGGCGAAGGCGGCCGACTACGCGTCGGTCGGAACCGTGGAGTTCCTGCTGGACCAGGACGGCGCCTTCTATTTCATCGAGATGAACACGCGCATCCAGGTCGAGCACCCGGTCACCGAAATGGTGACGGGCATCGACCTCGTCAAAGAGCAGATCAAGGTGGCGGCCGGCGAGGCCCTCGGCGTCAAGCAGGATGACATTGTGCTCGAGGGCTGGGCCATCGAATGCCGGATCAACGCCGAGGATCCCGCCAATGGGTTTTCGCCGTGCCCGGGCCGGATCCTCGACTACTACCCGCCGGGCGGCCCCGGGGTGCGGGTCGACTCGCATATCTTCGCCGGCTACGACGTGCCGCCGTTTTATGACTCGCTGCTGGCCAAGCTCATCGTCTCGGGCCGAACGCGCCAGGACGCCATCCGCTGCATGCAGCGGGCGCTGGATGAATTCGTGTTGGAACCGATTCGCACCACCATCCCGCTGCACAAGCAGATTTTCAGCGACCCCACATTCTGGCGCGGCCAGATCGCCACCGATTACCTGGACCGCCAGCTACAACTAGGAGATGCGGAAGCATGAGCGTGCGGCAAATCGGCGTCCTCACCGGCGGCGGGGATTGCCCGGGACTCAACCCGGTGATCCGCGCGGTGACGCGCCGGGCGATCCAAGCCAAGCTCAACGTGCTAGGCGTCCGCAATGGCTGGAAGGGGCTGGTTCAGGGCGACGTGCTGCCGCTCGACCTGAAGGCGGTATCCGGCATCCTGCCCAAGGGAGGCACCATCCTAGGGACCTCTCGCACCAATCCCTATAAGCGCCCGGAGGACCTCGCCAGCCTTCAGGACCACGTGGCGCGGCTGAAGATTGACGCGGTCATCGCCATCGGCGGCGAAGATACCCTGGGTGTGGCGGCGAAGTTGACCAAAGACGGGCTGCGGGTGGTCGGCGTGCCGAAGACCATCGATAACGATTTGTCGGCGACCGATTACACCTTCGGGTTCGACACCGCGGTCAACATCGCCATGGAGGCCATCGACCGGCTGCACACGACCGCGGAGAGCCACCACCGGATCATGGTGGCCGAGGTCATGGGGCGCCACGCCGGGTGGATTGCGACGGCGGCCGGCATTGCCGGCGGCGCAGACGTCATCCTGATCCCTGAGGAGCCGATCGACATCGCCGCCGTGTGCGACTTAATCAAGCGCCGGCATGGCCGCGGCAAAGACTTCAGCATCGTCGTCGTCGCCGAGGGCGCCCAGTTCAAGCAGGACGCCAGCGTGGCGGTGGAAGAGCGGCTCGACGAGTTCGGCCATGTCCGCCTGGGCGGGATTGGCCAGCTCGTGGGCAACCTCATTGAGCAGAAGACCGGCTATGAGACCCGCGTGACGGTGCTCGGCCACCTCCAGCGCGGCGGCAGCCCCACCGCGTTCGACCGCATCCTGGGCACGCGGTTCGGCGTCAAGGCGGTGGAGCTGATCCTGGAGGAGCGGTTCGGGCGGATGGTCAGCCTGCAAGGGAACAAGATCGTGGACGTGCCCATCGAACAAGCCACCGGCTCGCTCAAAACCGTTGACATGGAACTCTATGGCCTCGCGAAAATCTTCTTCGGCTAACAGCCCCTGGCAGGCCGCCGCCATCCGGGAAGGGCTGCGAGAGGCTGCGCGGCTCCACGGCGAGCTACCGGACGAGCAGGTGGCGCGCATCGCGCGCGCCGCAGGCCTGATGACCGCGGCCCTGAAGGCCGGGCGGAAGATCATCTGGTTCGGGAATGGCGGGTCGGCTACGCAGAGCCAGCACATGGCCGCGGAGTTTGTGGGCCGGTTCAAAGCGGAACGGCGCTCCTTGGCGTCGATGTCCCTGGCGGAAAACATGGCGAGCGTCACCGCGATCGGCAATGACTACGCCTACGAGCGGATCTTCGCGCGTCAGATGGAGGGGCTGGCCCAGCGTGGGGACGTGGCCATCGGGCTGTCCACCTCGGGCAATTCGCCCAACGTGCTGCTAGGTATGCGCCAAGCGCAGGCGATGGGCCTGGCCACCATCGGGTTGACCGGCGGACGCGGCGGCCAGCTGGCCGTGCTCTGCGATGTTTGCGTCTGCGTGCCGAGCCCGGTGACCGCGCGCATCCAGGAAGTCCATCTCACCATCGGGCATCTGCTCTGCGCTCTCGTGGAGGAGGCGTTGCTTGCGTCGTCCCGCCGCGTCCGTGCCCGCGCGGCGCGCTGAGCACGCCTCGGCACATGCGCGCACGGGAGAAAATCCTGCGGTTGCCGGCGCTGCTGAAGACGCTGCGCCGAGTCCGAACGGGCCGCCGGCTCGTCTTTACGAACGGGTGCTTTGATCTCCTCCACGCGGGGCATGTGCAGCTCTTGGAACGCGCGAAAGCGCATGGCGATCTGCTGGTGGTGGGCCTCAATAGCGATCGCTCGGTCCGGCGGCTCAAAGGCCCTGCGCGGCCCATTGTCGGGGAGCGGGATCGCGCCCTGGTGCTTGCCGGCTTAAGCAGCATCGACTATGTCACGATTTTTGATGCGCCGACCCCAGCGCGGCTCATTGCGCGCCTCCAGCCTGATGTTCTGGTCAAGGGAGCGGATTGGGGCAGCGGAGAGATTGTCGGCCGGAGCACCGTGGAGCGGCGCGGCGGCGTTGTCGTGCGGCTGCCGCTCGTTAAAGGCCGATCGACCTCCAGCCTGGTTGAACGCCTTGCGCGCGCCGGCCGGGGCTGACATCCATGCGGCAGCCTGGGCTGCTTCGCCTCATCGATGCCAATGCGAACCGGGCGCTGGAGGGCGTGCGGGTATGCGAAGAGGTCATGCGGTTCCAGCTCGACGCAGCCCTCCTGTTCAAGCGTGCCCGTGCGTTGCGCCACGCCATCGCCGTCGCCGTCAGGCGCCTGCCGGTTTCGTCGACCGAACTGATCCGCGCGCGCGGCAGCAGGCGGGATGTGGGGCGGCGCGCTCGAGGCGGCCGGGTCGCGTCGCTCGAACAAGCGCTGCTGATCAACGCGCAGCGCGCGAAGGAAGCGCTGCGGACGCTGGAGGAATGCAGCCGCATCCTTGCCCCTGGCCAGGCCGCGGTTTTTCAGCGCGCGCGCTTCCGCCTCTATGATCTCGAGCGGGACACGCTGCTGCGCGTGGCGGCTCTACGTCATCGTGGACCCGGCGGCCGCCGGCGGCCGGGATCTCGCTGAGCTGGCCGCCGCCGCGATCCGCGGCGGGGCGGACGCGCTCCAGCTGCGCGACAAACGCGCGACGGACCGCGCGCTGCTGGCGGAAGCGGCGCGGCTGCTGCGGGTCACCAGGCCGGCCGACGTCCCGCTGATCATCAACGACCGGGCCGACGTGGCCGCCGCCGTCGGCGCCGAGGGCGTGCACCTGGGGCAGGAGGATCTTCCGGCTACGGATGCGCGCCGCCTGCTTGGGCCGGCAGCGATTATTGGGCAGTCGACGCACAGCCGGGCGCAGGCGCAGGCTGCCATGCAGGAGCCGGTGGACTACATCGGCCTTGGCCCGCTCTTTGCGACCCCGACCAAGCCGGACTCTGGCGCGATTGGGCTGGAGCTGATCCGTCCAATCATCCGCGAGGCGCGGTGCGCCGTGGTCTGCATCGGCGGCATCGACGCCGGCGCGCTGGAGCCGGTGCTCGCCGCCGGGGCGTCCTGCATCGCCGTCGTGCGCGCGGTCTGCGCCGCGCCCAACCCCGAAGCTGCAGCCCGCGCCCTGAAATCTCGCCTCCTACAACTAATTCCCTCCACGTCCAGACCTGGTTATAATGTTCTCTCCTAAGACTGGCCGTAGCCTTCTGAGTCTTTGAACGTACAAGGAAGGGGGAGCGCCCTCAGTCTTTCCGATCGGCGCGACGCGGGCGTAGTTCAGCGGTAGAACGTCAGCTTCCCAAGCTGGATGTCGTGGGTTCGACTCCCATCGCCCGCTCTTTTTTCTCATGGCGCATTGTTGAAATCATTGACGTCATTATCCAACCTCTCTCACGCATGCGGATAGTCTGGCCGGTCATCGGATTCCTGCTCGCAGCCGGCTGCGAAACGCTCCCTGAGGTCGGACCGCCGGCCGTACAGGCCATCCCCGCATTGCAAGGCTCCTACCACACGGTGCGCAAAGGCGAGACTCTCTGGCGGATCGCCCAATCCTATGGGCTGGATCCGCGCGCGCTGGCGGCCGCCAACCGGCTGCCGAGCACGAGCCGGGTCGCCGAGGGCCAGCGGCTCTTCATCCCGCTGCCAAAAGAATCGGCCCGTTTCCTCTGGCCGGTGCGCGGCACCATCCGGGGTGCCAGCGCGTCGCACGGCATCGACATCGCCGCTGCGCCGGGGAGCCTGGTCCGGGCCTCGAAGCGTGGGCGCGTGGCCGTGGCCACGCGCCGGCTCGCCGGCTGGGGAAAAACCGTCGTGCTCGATCATCTGGATGGATTCGTGACCGTCTATGCCGGGTTGGAGCAAATCCTGGTAGCGCCCGGCGCGGAGCTGCGGCAGGGCATTCCCCTCGGCAGCATCGGATCGCGCGCCCTGCATTTTGAAATCCGGTATGGCGAGCTGCCGAAAAACGCGCTCGCGCTGCTCCCCAGAGATTGACGCCGATGCCAAATCTCCGGCCCCAGCTCGCCCGCCATCTCAGGCAGCGCCTGCAGGCGTTCAGTGAAGGGTTCCGGCATAATCTCGCCCTCATCGGCCCTCCCGGCTCCGGGAAGACATACCAGCTCGACAGCCTCTTGCAGGACGCGCCGCCGAACCTCTTGATCGTCTCCTGCCGCCTGTATCGTGAATCCTGCCAGAGCTTCCTGCAGCGGCTGCTCAGCACGATCTTGCTCGCCGGCCTGCCACAGGCCTTGCTGGCACGGGAGGTCGGCGAGGGCGCCGGGCGCTCGCACCAGCCGCCGCTGGACGCGCTCCTGTCGCTGGCCGAGCGCGAGCTGCCCCGCACGGCGGCCGCCGCGCGCCAGGCGGAGGGGCTGCTGTTGAAACGCGCGCACAGCGAAGCCTTCACGCGGACGCTGGATGCCATCCCCACCCTCGGGGAGGAACGCGGCAAGCCGTGCGTCGTGATTCTCGATGAATTTCTCTATCTGGAAGACCTCGGCCTGGTGCACGCGTTCCGCGAATTGGGCAAGCGGGTCATGACGTGGCCCTCAGCGCTGTTCATCTTGACGAGCTCCTCCCCCTATCGGGCCAGGACGATTCTGCGCGAACGGTTGCAGCTCCTCTTCGGCCACTTCGAGCTGATGGAGCTCGATGCCGTCGACCATCAGGCGGCTCTTCTCTGGATCCACCGAGACCTGAAAGGGCTGCGCGGCGTCGACGCCTTGGCGCCGTTCCTGAGCCAGTGGCTGGCCCCCTCGCCCCGACACATGAGCGCTTTCTTAACGCGCCTCAAGGAGCGCGCGGTGCTGGGCCGCCAGCCGGAGCTGACCGAAGGCCTATTTCTGGAAACCGCGTGGGATCTGATCGGCGCGCCTGACGGCGTATTGTCTCAAAGCTGCGCGGCGCGCCTTGAGGAGGCGGTTCGCGAACGCGCGGGAAGGCGCGCGGTGGATGCGCTGATTCAGATCGCCGAGGGCGCCCGCACCGCGACAGAGATCGGCGCCCGCATTGGCCGCGGCGGCCTCGGTGAGGCGCTGCAGCTCTTGCTCGAGCATGACCTGGCGCAGCGCAACGGCACATGCTGGCTGCTGACCGACCCGGTGCTGCGCTGCTGGGCGTCCGCCGTCCTGGCGGCCCAGCGGGCCGGTGGGGCGGGCAGGCCTGCGGACCTCCGGCAGCGGGTGGAAGGATACCTTCGCGCCGCGTGGATGCGCTGGACGCACCAAACCCAGCTGTCGCATCCGGACGAAGTCGTCCGCCTGTTCAGCCGGTTCCGCGATGAGACCGTCTCCCTCGATTCGCGGATCGGCCGGCTGCCGCGATTTGACCGCATTGCGGCCCACCAGCCGCCGGTTACCGGGACGGCGGCATACCTGGTCGCGGATGGGCCTGGGCGGCGGTGGTGCGCAGCCGTGCTGACCGGGGTACCGGATGACACCGCCATCGCCGGCTTCGACGCCTTTTGCCGCCAGCAAGCACCCAAGCCCTCACGAAAGGTCCTCATCATGCCCAGCGGCATGGACGAGCATACGCGCATCCTCGCGAAAGCGGCCAAGATGTGGGTCTGGGAGCCTGAGGATCTGCAGGTGCTGCGCCAGCTCTACGGGACGCCGTGAATGCCAAGTCCGGCGCGCTCGTTCCAGCTCTGGGCGCCGTGGCGCAGCGCGTTTCTCCTGCAGCCGCGCAAACCCGGCTGCATCTTCTGCGCGGCAACGCGACGCCAGGGATCGAGGCGGCATCCGGATCGCGTGGTGGCGCGGCGGCCGCACGCCTTCGCGCTCCTCAACCTCTATCCCTACAACAACGGCCACCTGCTCATCGCGCCACTGCGCCACGTCGGCGATCTCACGCGCCTGCGCCTCCGAGAGTGGGAGGATATGCTGCGCCTGGCGCAGCACCTCATCCGGCGCCTGCGCGCCGCGCTGCGTCCGCAGGGCTTCAACGTGGGCCTGAACCTCGGCCGCACCGCCGGCGCCGGGATTCCCGGACACCTGCACCTGCACATCGTGCCGCGATGGCCGGGGGACACGAACTTCATGCCTGTCGTGGGCAACACGAAGGTGATCTCGCAGTCGCTGGACGCGCTCTATACGCTGCTCACCCGGCCGGGCCGCCGAGGATGACGCGCGCGAGCGACCGTGATACGTTTGCGCCATCCCGCGAAGAACTGGAGACTCGGGAGGCGCAGTGGCTGGCCGTCTACGCCATGAAGAGCCGTGACAGCCGCGGCCGCCAGCACGCCGAGCCTGAGGACCCGCACCGGACCGCGTATCGCCGGGATCGAGACCGGATCATTCACACCACTGCGTTTCGCCGGCTCGAGTACAAGACGCAGGTCTTCGTGAACCATGAGGGGGACCACTACCGCACCCGGCTGACCCACACGCTCGAAGTGGCGCAGATCGGCGGCTCGATCGCGCGGCTCCTACGGCTCAATGAGGACCTCGTGGAGGCCGTCTGCCTCGCGCACGACATTGGGCATCCGCCCTTCGGCCATGCCGGCGAAGACGCCCTCCGGGCGCTGATGGCGGAGCATGGCGGCTTCGATCACAATCTCCAGGGCCTGCGCATCGTCGATCTGCTGGAAGCCCGGTACCCGCAATTTCCCGGTTTGAACCTGACGTGGGAGATGCGGGAAAGCATCAACAAGCACCGCGCGCCCTACGCCGAGCCCGGCCTGCAGCCCGCGCTCGACCCGGCGCTCTCGCCGCTCCTGGAAAGCCAGATCGCCGATGTGGCGGATGAAATCGCCTATGACAACCACGACCTTGACGATGGATTGGCCTCAAGTATCCTGAAGGAGGACGACTTGGCAGGACTGGAATTGTGGCGGCAGGCGCGGGAAGCCGTCGACGCGGCAGGGACCCGCATGGATCTGGACATCCGCAGGTACCAGATCATCCGCACCGTGATCAACCGCCAAGTTCTGGACTTGGTCCAGGCCACGGGGCAGCGCCTGGCGCAGCGCAAGATTGAATCCGTCGAGCACGTCCGGGCCTGCCGGGAGCGGCTCGTCGGCTTCAGCGATGAGATGGCGCGGCTGCGCGCGCCGCTCAAGCGCCTGCTCTGGCAGCAGTTCTACCACCACTATCGCGTCAGCCGGATGGCGGATAAGGCGAAGCGGTTCATCACCGAGCTCTTCGAGTTGTACGTCCGGAAGCCCGAGCAGCTGCCCAATACCCCTCGCGCGCGCATCGCCCGCAACGAAGATCCCTATCGCGTGGTCTGCGACTACATCGCGGGGATGACAGACCGCTATTGTCTGGAAGAATATCGGAAGCTCTTTGATCCATTCGAGCGGGTGTAGCGAGGGAGGAGACTGGTATGCGGTGGATGCTGCTGGGTATGGCGGGCATGCTGTGCGTCGCGGGGTGCGCCCGACGGAGCTCGCTGCTGTTCGAGCGCCAAGCGCGGGGGCCCATGTCCGAGGGGCCGACGATCGGCAAAGCCGAGGCCTGGCATTTGGAGCCGGTCATGCAGGAACAGACGAAGGGCAAGGTGAAGGTCACCGTGAACTACGCCTCGTCGGCCTATCTCGACAACTTCTTCAAGAACCGCGCGCTGTTCCAGCGGTTTGCCGGCAAGAGCCCCTATTACGCCGAGCACATGGTGTTCTACCTCAGCATCGCGAACGGCAGCGAGCAGAAAGTCCTGATCAACCCCAGCCTGTTTGTGCTCGTGGACGACCTGGGCAACCAGTACAGCACCGTCGGCGTCGACTACGTCACCGCGTTCGCCGAATACCGCCGGCCGACCGCGACCACGACCCGCATGGTGCTGGAGAACGCCAGCCCGGGCTACTTCGGGTTCAGCGTGCCGATCGGCAGGCTGTTTGTCCGCAAGCCGCAGGGTCCCTTCGCCCTGCTGCAGCAAACCGCGATCCAGCCGGGGTTTCTGTTTCCTTCGGTGACGTATGATGGGTTGATCGCGTTTTGGAGCCCGGCCAAGAAAACCGCGAAGCTGACCTTGTACGTGTCGGATATCAAGACGGATTTCGACGCTGAAGAATTGCCGAAGACGGACCTGGACTTCGCGTTCGAGTTCCGCGCCGCCCGGTAGTCACGCGCGCGGAATGCCGCGCGGCCTTGCCAGGTACTTCGCATGACGCCTGTCGTGCCTCCGCAAGAGGCGCTCCTGCTCGATGACCTGACCCCCG
>JAHFGU010000084.1 GCA_023247285.1 Candidatus Omnitrophota bacterium | reverse complement strand
GCCGGGGCGGCCGATGCCGGCTTCGAGGGCATCAGGGCGTACTTGCCCACCTTGCCCTGCAGCTTGGCCACGATTTCCTTGGCGCGCTGCGCCCCGATGCCCGGCAGCGAGCGCAAGAGGCTCAGGTCTCCCTCGTCGACGGCCTGCGCGATCGTGCCGATCGGCAGCACCAGCGCCTTGACCGCGGCGCGCGGCCCGACGCCGGCCACCGAGATAAACCGCAGGAAGAACTCGCGCTCGATCTCATTGAAAAATCCAACAAGCACCGGCACGCCTCGTCCGACCTCAAGCTGGTGGTAATGGAATGTCACCAGCTCCAGCTCGCCCGTCGGACTGGCGCGCTCCGGCACCTCGCGCAGCAGCGACGCTGGCATGACGATTTCATACGTGACGCCGGCCACCTCGAGCAGCAGCTGGAGGTCGCCGACATTCCGCACCGTGCCGCGCAGCCTGGAAATCATGTCCCCGCCGCGATCGCCTTGGCGTCGGGCAGCCGTTCCCGCTGCCGGGCCAGCTGCGCGTGCACGATCGCCAGGGCCAGCGCATCGGTCGCATCCGCCGACCAGCCGGGATCAGCGATGCCCAGCCACTGCGCCACCATGCGCGCCACCTGCTGCTTGGTGGCCTGCCCGGTTCCGGTGAGCGCTTTCTTCGCCCTGGCCGGGGGGTACTCCGCCATCGGCACGCCGTGCTCCTGGGCCGCCAGGCAGCAGACGCCGCGGGCATGCCCCATCAGCGTCGCCGTGGCCACATAGTCGGCATGCGTGAAGAGCTGCTCCAGCACCACGGTCCCGGGCTGGTATTGCTGGATGATGTCCGAGAGGCCGCGGTGGATGACCTCGAGCCGCTCGGCCAGGGGCCGCGCGCGGGGGGGTTTGAGCGATCCTGCGGCCAGCACCCGGATGGCGGCGGGCTGAGCGCGGATCACCCCGAAGCCGGTGGCGTTCAGGCCAGGGTCCACGCCGAGGATCACCATCCCGACGCCTGCCCGCTAGGCGCCGGCATATTCGGCCAGCAGCGCGTCGGGGATGTCGAAATTGGCGTACACGTGCTGGCTGTCCTCGTGATCCTCGAGCGCATTCAGCAGCGCCAAGAGGGCCTTGGCCTGTGCCGGATCCTCCACGCGGACCGTCGAGGAGGGCACCATTGAGAGCTCGGCCGTTTCCCACTTCACGCTGGAAGACTGCAGCGCGTGCTTGACCGCCTCCAACGCAGTCGGCCCGGTCGTGATGGTCGCCGTCTCGCCTTCCGTCTTGAGATCCTCGGCGCCGGCCTCCAGCGCGATCTCCATCAGCCGGTCTTCCTTGAGGCCTGCGGCCGCCACGATCACCACGCCTTTTTTCTGGAACTGCCACGAGACGCTGCCGGCGCCGGCCACGTTGCCGCCATGGCGCGTAAAGAGGCTGCGGATCTCCGCGCTGGTCCGGTTCTTGTTGTCGGTGAGCAGCTCCGCCAAGACGGCGACCCCGCCCGGCCCGTAGCCCTCGATGACCATCTCCTCATAGGAGACGCCGGGCAGCTCGCCGGTGCCGCGCTTGATGGCTTTTTCCAGGGTGTCCTTAGGCAGGTTGGCTTCGCGCGCCTTCTGCACCGCCAACCGCAGGCGTGGGTTGCCTTCCACACTGCTGCCGCCGAGCCTGGCCGCAGCCGTCAGTTCGCGGATCACTTTCGAGAAGACCTTGCCGCGCTGGGCATCCACGATCGCTTTCTTGTGCTTGATGCCCGCCCACTTGGAATGTCCGGCCATGCGGCACGTCTGGTGGCTGCTGTCGCTCTGCGCGTCGTCGGAAAGCCAGGCGTAGTATAACAAACTAGGTCAGGGTTGCCCAGGGGAACTCGATCTGGAATCCAGGCTTCGCCGGCCTCCGGAACGTGGACGGCCGGTCAGGCTCATCCGGACCATTGAAGCCGAGCCGTTGAGTCCAGACGTCCCAGATCCGCTCGATCGCATCCCAATAGACGCCCTCCCCGCTGTGGCGGTGGCCAAAGCGGCTGTCATAGAGCTTGCCATCGCGCGTTTCCCTGACCCGATGCTCCACCTTGCCTGCCCGCAGCGGCAGCTTCGCCTGCAGCGCATGGAAAAACACCGCCTTGACGCTCCCCGGCAGCCGCAGCAGAACCTTGAACGCAAAGCTCGCGCCCCGCTGCTTGGCTTCCGTCAGAAGCGCCGGGATATCCATGTCGTTCAGGCCGGGGATGACGGGTGCGATCCCGATGCCGACGGGCACGCCGGCCTTGGCCAGCAACTCCATGGTCTCGAACCGCCGCCGGATGGTCGGGGCGCCCGGCTCGATCGCCCGCGCGACCGCTTCATCCCAAAACGGAATGCTCAGCGACACACTCGCGTCCGCCTCGCGTCGCAGCGCGGCCAACAATGCGGCATCCCGCCTGATGAGCAGCGATTTCGTCACGATCGCCGCCGGATTTCGATAGGCCAGGCAGACCTCGAGGCAGCCGCGCGTGAGCCTCCACGCGGCCTCCAGCGGCTGGTAGCAATCTGTCACGCCGGAAAACATCAGCCGCTCCCCGCGCCAAGAGGCCCTGCGGAACGCCTGTTCCAGCAGCTCCAGTGCTCGGCGTTTGATGAAGATCTTCCGTTCGAAATCGGTGCCTGCCCCGAATCCGAAGTACTCATGCGTGGGGCGCGCGTAGCAGTAGGCACACGCATGGAAGCAACCCCGATAGGGATTGACGCTCCAGCGGAACCCAATATCCGGGCTGTCGTTCCGGGAGAGGATGGACTGCGACTGATCTTCGTAGACTTCCAGCTCGGCGGTGGGCGGCTCGCCGATCAAATCCCGATGCTCGGTCAGATACGGGTTAGGCGGGTTCCAGATGCGGAGCGGCTCAGGCATCTGCCTGAGCCAATTATACGAGACAAACGTCTAGATTCAAGCATCCTCTTCCCTTCGCCGATCAGGCGCTTACCAGCCGAGGGCGATGGCCATCGCCCGCAGCGCAGGGAACCCCTCAACGAGCACATCGGGCGCCGCCTCCAGAAGCTCAGCCTCGTCGCAGAAGCCATGAAGAACCCCGACCGTCGACACCCCGGCCCGTCGGCCTGTGTCCACGTCGACGGGGCTGTCGCCGATCATGAGCGTTTCAGCCGGCCGCGCGCCGGCCTCCCCCATCAGGCCGAGCACCGCGGCTGGATCAGGTTTTTTTGGATACCGGCCGTTGCCGGCCACGATATCCTCGAAGAAACCGGCGATGCCCAGCGCGTCGAGCAGCCGGCGGGCGTGGGGATCCGGCTTGTTGGTGATGACCGCCTGGCGGCGGCCGCGGAACAATTCCAGCAGCTCCCGCGTGCCGGGATACAGGCGGCTGGAATCGGTCAGGCGCCCCTCATACGAGGTCAGAAATATCGCCAGGCCTTCTTGCACCCGGCCTGGCTCTTCTGTCCCGAGGCAGCGTCGCACTAGCTCCGTGGCGCCCCGTCCCACATGGCGCCGGACCTCCGATGCTGGGGCTGGTGGAGCACCCAGCCGCGCCAGCATGAGATTGACCGCAGCGGTCAGATCGCCGAGCGTGTCGACAAGGGTCCCGTCGAGATCATACAGGATGAGCCGTTTAGCGCCCGCAGGCGCGGGCCGGCTCATTTCCGTCACCACTTCCTGGGTGAATCGATCCGGATGCGGTCTTCGATATAGTCCAGCGCCTGGAGCGCGCGCGCCCGTCCGCCTGGCGGCGAAAACTTCAGCTCGACCGACTCAAGCTGCCGCAGCAACGCCGCGTGCTCTTCAGACTTCAGGGCATACAGGACCGGGAACACGGTCTCCTCCTGCAGCACGATGTGCCGGTTGACCAGCCGCGCCATCGCATCGAGCACCTCCGCCAGCTTCGGGGACGCGGGGGCGCCGTCATACGCCTCCCACGCCCGCTGCAGGTCGCGCGCCGTGCTGAACTCGCGCTGGATCTCCTTCCGCAGCACGTCAATGGTCTGGCGCTTGCTGTCCGGAAGGCGGGCCAGCGCGACCGGGTAGAGCACCTGGTGCTCAACCTGGTGGACATGCGCCACGTACGCGACGAAGAGGTCTCGCGCCAGCACGACGATAAGCCGCGGCGTCGGATAGCCGTTCTCATAATCATGCTGCGCCTGCCGCACCATATTGAGGTAGCGGCGAAACACCACATGGCGGCTCTCGAGCCACTGGTCGGCGGTCACGGGCGCACGGTCTTCCGCCGCAGCGAGCGCGCCGCCTCCGATGACCAGCGCGCCGGCGACGAGCACGGACAGCGCCCGCATGTTAGAGCCCGTCCCTACGCCTTGCGTACCCTGCGCTGGGCCGAGCTGCCAGCCGCGCAAGGCGCGAGGAGCGTGGCGTACTCGAAGACGAGTACGCGAGCGACGAGCAACGCCGCGCGGCGCCGCGGATCGGCCCAGCCCAGCGTCTGCCCAAGGGTTGCGGCGGCATGCCGCCATCTCCGGCGTCGTTCCTCCTCGGCGTAGTGCTGCGACTGCGCCGTCGTCGTCGTTCCTTGGAGCTGGCGGCATGGCACTCGCAACGCAGGGTACGCAAGGCGTAGGGACGGGCTCTATAACCGGGGAGAAATGCGCGCGATCTCTCCCTCGAGATGCGCCAGCGCCGCCTCATGGCCTCGCCGGCCGTCCCGGCCGAACAATGCCGCGTCCATGCGCGCCAGGTCCCGTAAGAGGGCGGCCTGCTTCGCGGAGAGCTTGTCCAGGACTGGGAACACCCACTGCTCCTGGAGCACCAGGTGCCGATTGAGCATCTGTTCTAAATAATCGACCGCGTCAATGAGCCCGGCCTTATCACTGGACCGCTGCCACTTCTGAACCATCGCATGCTCAGAATCAATCTCCTGATCCAGAAAGTCCAGTTGCCGCTGCTGCTCCGGCGTCATCTGCGCTTTGACAGCGGGGTAGAGCACCCGCCGCTCCAGCTCATGCATGTGGGCGACTTCGCCGGTATAGAAGTCCATGGCAATGGGCAGCATGAGCGCAGGCGTCTGATACTCGTACGAGAGGTCGTGGACCGCCTGGCGCAGCACGGTGCGGTACCGGCGCATCAGTTGATGCTGCTGTTCAAACCATTCGTAGAGGGTTGCGGGCCCGGTGGCTTGCGCCATCGTCGGACACGCGAGCCATGCCGCGAGCAGAAACACGCGGACGCGTTTCATCCGGCCTTGAGCAGCCGGCGCAGCACCACGGCGGCGATGGTGGCTGTTCCGAGCCCCCACATGAGCAGGTCCGGCATCACCCGGCGCCGCGTCCGCCACGAACCGAAGAACCGCGCGGCAAGCAGGGCGCTGACCGCCAGCGTCCCCGCCTCGGCGACAATGGCGCCGCGCGCGAGGCCGACCGCGCAGACCAGCAGGGCTGTCCCGGCGATTGCGCCGGCGAGCAGCGAGGCGCGGCTCTTCGCGTTGACGTACCCGAGCACACCTCCGGCGATGCTGACGAATCCATAACATCCGGCAAGCACCGCGGCGCCGTCCATGCCCTGGAGTATCAGCCGGGTGCGCCAAAAAGTCAAGCCACGTCCAAGAAGATTATTGAAGTAGCCACCCACCCTCGCGATCGAAGAGACGCAGCGCCACCAGGCAGGCGGCGAGCGCGACTAAGACCGCCGCCTGCGCCATGCCGGCCTCCAGGTGACAAAATGGTACGTCCAGCCTCTGCGGCTGGACGTAACCAGCACATGAATTGTTCATGACCAGGTGTCGACTAGCTGGAGCGCTTGCGGAAGTCTCCGTACGCCCACCCGATGCCCAGAATGCCCAGCACCAGTGCGCCGCAGGCCACGAGGATCGCGAAGACCTCTTGCATGTTAGCGCCCCATTATATCAGGTATAGTTAGAGGGATCCCGATGGACCCTGACCAACCGTTGCTGGATGCGTCAAACGGTGGGCGGCGCAGGTTGCTCATTGTGGATGACGAGCAGAAGATCTGCGCCATGTTGGCGGAGCATTTTGCGCTGAAGGGGTTTGATGTGCGGGCTGCCTCCCGCGGAGACGAGGCCATCCTCCTGGCTCAGGTTTTCCTGCCGCATGTCGTGCTGCTGGATCTGCTCATGCCTGGCATGAGCGGGGCTGACGCGCTGCCGCAATTGAAAGCGTTGACACCGCCCCCGAAAGTGCTGATCGTCAGCGCCGCAGACCATGAGGAAGTCATTCAAGGCGTGCTGGCCCGCGGCGCAGACTGCTACGTGTGCAAGCCGCTCAACCTGGAAGAGCTCGATCACCTCGTGACCGGCGTCTGCCCTCCCCGCTGACTTTGCCGCGCCGGCGTCAGTTGGCGTCCTGCAGCATGTCACCAGAAGAAAAAAGCCCGGTGACGACCTACTCTCACGATCCCTTGCGGGATCACTACCATCGGCCCTGAGGGGCTTAACGGCCGAATTCGGGATGGGATCGGGTGTGGCCCCCTCGGCATGGTCACCGGGCAATCCTGGCCTTCCGGATTGTGAACAACTGCATTGTCTCGTCGAGAAAATAACCGTAGTTAAGCCGCACGGCCGATTAGTACGGCTTGGCTGAAACCCTCGCGGGTCTTCCACCTGCCGCCTATCAACCTGGTAGTCTACCAGGGGCCTTCAGGGGCCTTGCGGCCCGGGAAACCTCGTCTTGGAGTAGGCTTGGCTCTTAGATGCTTTCAGCGCTTATCCTGTCCGGACACGACTACCCAGCGATGCTCCTGGCGGAACAACTGGGACACCGGCGGTCCGTTGACCCGGGTCCTCTCGTACTACGGGCC
>JAHFGU010000083.1 GCA_023247285.1 Candidatus Omnitrophota bacterium | reverse complement strand
GTGCCTGACACTTTACAGTTGGCGGGCGGCGGCGAGGGCGGCGTCGTAATCCGGGTGCGAGGCCACCTCCGGCACGTATTCCAGGTACCGGAGCGTGCCGCCAGCGTCGACCAGGAAGATGGACCGGGCCAGCAGGCGCAGCTCTTTGATCAGCACGCCGTACGCGCGGGCGAACGAGGCGTCGCGGTGGTCCGAGGCGGTGGTGACGCGGGTGATGCCGGCCGCGCCGCACCAGCGCTTCTGCGCGAAGGGCAGATCCATGCTGATGGCCAGGATCTGCAGGGTCGGCAGCTTGGCCGCCTCCTCATTGAACCGGCGCGTCTGCTGGTCGCAGATGGGCGTATCCAGCGACGGCACAGCGCTGATGAGCAGCGGCTTGCCCCGGAACGTGGCGAGGCTGACGGTCGACAGATCCTGCCCGACAGCCTGGAAGTCAGGCGCCTTCGCGCCGGGCCGCAGGGCTGGGCCGATCAGCGTCAACGGATTGCCTTTGAAGGTGGCGGCGCCCGGACGCTCTAGCGCGGCGGATGCAGCGGTGGCGATGCTCATGGGTCTCCTCCTCTGGTGCGCGGGTGGAATACGGTCATCATCCTACTGGAATCATCGACGGGCGTCAATCGGCGCGGCGGCGTTGAAGGGGCGGCGGCGGATCAGGTAGCCGGTGGGGCTGATGTAGACGTCATACCAAACGTCTGGCTCAACATATGCCCAGGCTGCCGATCCATAGGCGGCATCGATGATCGGCAGGTAGGGCGCCGCTCGATACAGCGCTTCCCATACCCGGTCGGCCGGTCCCAGCGCCTGCACGGCCTGCGGCTCAGCTTGCTGGCGGCGCAGGCTGGAAAATTGCCCGGACAACCGGGTCGGCCGGTGATAGCTCGCCAGCCCAAGAGCGGTCAGCCACGGATGCCATTTCACGATCCCGCCGCTCACCGACCATTGATCGCCTCGCAGCGTCGCGCGCACGGGAAGGGTCCTGGCCTCTGTCGGCTGGTAGAGCAGCTCAAAGGTGTCCGGCCCTGTCGGCTGGGTCCGGATGCGAGCCACCAGCGCCTCGCCGGTGAACGCATAGAACAGATGCAGCACGATCAGGAGCGCTCCCAGCAAAAGTCCCAACGCGGCGGCCGGCGCGGCAGCGAGGAGCGCTCTGAGTTTACGCGGGATGCCGCGCACGCGCGCGGCGCGGATGGCGCACCAGACGCACACTAACCAAACACCAACCGTCGCCCCCACCCACCACGTCATACGAGTCCGAGGTCAGTGGGCCAGTTGGCGGGTGCCGCGGCGCCGAGGCCCCCACCTGCCCGCAGCCGACGACGCCGATAGTGCGGCGCGGCGAGGACGGGTGGGGTGGCACCGCGGCAGGACCCGCAAAACTGGCCCGCTCCACTCAGGGGAATGTCCTTGTTGGCGGCTTGACGCGCATGCTACACTACAACCGTCATGTTGGATCTCGGACTCGATCCGCTGGAGACGCAGCGCACCGTCTATGTGCAGGACGAGCCGGCGCTCGAGATCGCGATGCCCGCGGTCTTCGAGCAGCCGCCCCTCACCTTCCTGCAGCGCGGCAAGCTGGCCAATATCGAGGGCCTGGTCGGGCAGATCTTCCGCCGCTACCAGGACAATCCCCAGGGCCCGCTCGGCCCCGACTACCAGGAGCTCGTGACCGAGTTCCAGCCGCTCTTCGCTTGGACCACCGCCTGCTGGGATTACCTGCTCTCCACCGAGGGCTGCCGATTCCTGCCCCGGCATCCTGAGCAGCGCACCGGCGCACGGGGCGACTACCGCGCGGTCACGGACAAGGACTACTCGCGCATCGTGCATGCGATGTTCCAGAGCTGCGTGTTCGAATTCGCCCAGCAGCCCGAGGCGCACGCGCTGGCGCCGTGGCTGCGGGAGCGGCTGTGGCCGGCCATCCTCGCCGCGTATCGCAAGCTCGAGCAGCCCCCGGACCCGCGGCAACGCGTCTTGACGCCCTACAGCTACCTGCGGTGCGTGCCGTACCGGTTCCTCAATGAGTTCCATGACGAGCTGGTCTACCGGATCGTGGGACGGCTGTCGGATGTCGAGCAGCAAGCCATTGACGCCTACTTTCTCCACTTCTTCACCGAGCCGGCAGCCGCCGGCGCGATCGGCTGCTCGGTCGATGAACTGCTGGATCGGCTGCGCCAGGGGCTGACCACGCTGTTGGTCCACCACCGGCTCGTCTACTGCCTGCTCCGCCAGATCGAGCGGTATTGAGCCGGTCCCCGCGACTCTCCATCCCTCAAAGCCAAAAATAGTTGTGGACGCAGCCTCTTCGGAGGCCTATTCTAATGTGTTGGGATATTTTGTGCCGCAGAGGAGATGCCGCATGCTTGCAGCCGCTGACAGCATCCAGGCTAGGACCCGCATCAAATGGGATATCCTGGCCGGGATCGCGTTCATTCACCTGGGCGCGCTGTTTGCCCCGGTGACGTTCACCTGGAGCGCATTCTGGGTGTTCATCGTACTCCAGTTCGCGACAGGCCTCTTCGGCGTGACCCTCTGTTTCCACCGGCTCCTTGCCCACCGCAGCTTCAAGGTCCCGAAGTGGCTGGAATACGCCCTGACGATTTGCGGCGCCCTTGCGCTGCAAGGCGGGCCGATCAAGTGGGTTGCCACGCACCGGGTCCATCACGCGTTCTCCGATCGGCCTCAGGATCCCCACAGCCCCACCCGCGGGTTCTGGTGGGCGCACATCCTGTGGCTGTTCGCCTATGACGAAACATTGGACCAGGCCACCGCGTATCACCGCTACGCGCCGGAGCTCGCTCGAGACCGCGGGCACCTCTTCATTGAGCGCGCCACGACGTTGCTGACGATCGCGCTGGGCGTGTCGCTGTACGCCCTGGGCGGGGTGCCATGGCTGATCTGGGGGCTGTTCTTCCGCACGGCGTTCGTCTACCATGCCACGTGGCTGGTGAACTCGGCGGCGCACCTCTGGGGCTACCAGACCTACAACACCAACGAGGGGTCCCGCAACAACTGGTGGGTGGCGCTGGTCTCGTACGGCGAGGGCTGGCACAACAACCATCACGCGTACCTGCATTCGGCCGCGCACGGCCTGCGTTGGTGGGAAGTGGACATCACGTACCTGACGATCCGGCTGTTGGCCCGCGTCGGCCTGGTGTCCCGGATCCGCATGCCGCAGGGCAACCCGGCCCAGCTGCCGACGCCGCAACCGCGCACGCTGCAGCCGCTGCGCCTGCCGGTTCCCACGCTCACGTAAGCTTCCGGAAACCACCACGCCCGCAGGGACATCCCTGCGGGCGTTTTTGTTAACGGCTAGAACCTGACGAGCGCGCTGGAAGCAATCAGGCCGAGCACGAGCAGCAGCAATCCAAAGGGCGCCAGGATGATGAGCGCGAGCAGGCGCGCGTCCCCTTTCAAGTGCATATAGTAGAGGGCGACGAGGGCGGCCTTGATGGTGGAGAGCGCGACGACGACGCCGACGAGTGCCGCGCGGGAAACCGGCAGCAGCGGCGTCTCCGAAAGGAACACGCCCAGCAGCATCAGCCCGGCCAGCCACGCCCAGATCATGAGGTAGAGCCGCGTGGCGGTCATCGATTGAAGAGGTAGAGCATGGGGAACAGGAAGATCCAGACGATGTCCACGAAGTGCCAGTAGAGGCCGGCCAGCTCGAGGCGCTGGCGGTACATGGCCCAACGCGCAGCGCTCGCCGTGTAGCTGAGCACCCAGAGATTCAAGAGGATGCCGCCCAGCACATGGGCCGCGTGGAAGCCGGTCAGGACGAAATAGCACGACCAGAAGACGTTCGTGCTCGGGACAATGTGGTGCGCGAACTTCGCGCTGTACTCCGTGCCCTTGATGACGAGGAAGCCGGAGCCCAGGACAACCGTCGCCAACAGCCAGCGCCGGACCGCCGGCAACGCCTCGCGGGCCGAGGCGGCCAGCGCCAGGACGATCGTCGTGCTGCTGCAGATGAGGAGCAGCGTGTTGGCGGTGCCGATCGCCACGTTCAGATGCCCCTCGTGGCCCGGCCACGCCGGGTTGCTCATGCGCAGCACGAGGTAGGCGCCGATGAGGCCGGTGAAGAACATCACCTCGGAGGCGAGGAAGAGCCACATCCCCAGCTTGCCGTTCGGGATGCCGGTGGCGGAAGGCGCGTAGACGGCGGCCGCGTGGGCTTGGCTCATCAGCGCCGGTAGCCTAACATAAGAATTCGGGGACAGCCACCTGAAAAAAGTGCCTGACACTTTTTTGAGAAAAGTGTCAGGCACTTTTTTTCATTCGGTGGTTGTCCCCGAATTCGGCGGCGATGAGGAGGCCGGCGCCGGCCCAGCGCGCGAACCACGCTGCAATCTGAGACGCCGCGGCATCCGGCAGCGCAGCGCACGCCTCGCCGAGCGTCTGACCCTGGAGCAGTCGGCTGAGCACGGCGTGCTGCGCAGGCTCCAGGAGCTCGCATCGCGTCTGCAGGGCGTCGCGGAACACCAGCACGGACTGCGGCCGGCCGTCGATCGGAACGTTGATGGCCGAGCGCAGCTGGCGCCTGGCATCCCAGATATCCAGGATCGGCCACGGCGAGGCCGCGACGCCGACCGATGGCTGGAACCGCAGCCGCGTGCGCGCCCACGCATCCAGCGGCCTGCCGGCCAGGGTCGCGGGGACCAGCGGCGGCTGGTCGAAGGCATGGAAGGCCCGGCACACCAGCCATTCGAGCGTCGCCAGATCCGGCAAGAAGGGCAGCCGCTGGGTCAGCGGATGGCCGGCCAAGAAGGCCGGCAGATCCGCACCGATGAAGGTCAAATTATATTCGCGGGATGGCCGCTGCGCCGCGTACGCGCGAGCCAGCTCGCTGAATGACGCCTCGCCGGCCACATGCTGCACCGCCTCATAGACCTCGGCCAGCGCCTCACGAGTCCTGGCGAGGTATCCGTCGGCGTACACCGCCAGCCGCGCCTCTCCAGGCACCCCGCGCTGCGGGTTGAGCCGCACGCGCGCATTGACGGCCGTGCCGGCGCGCGATGCCGCGACGCGGGCCTGCATCCATCGCTGCAGCTCGTGAAGGCTGGGGGCGGACCGGTGGGCCATGGGCGGAATGGGCTCTACAGAATCGCGGAGGCCGGCTGGCCGCCGCAGACCTGCACCAGGATCGCGCGGGCTGTGTCCGCCTCTTCCGCCAGCCGCGGCCAGGGCGGGATCTCGGCGTCCCATTCGATCAGCGTCGTGACCGGGCCCCAACGGCGCAGGGCGTCTTCATAGAGCGCCCACACCCGGTCGATCACCGGCGCGCTGTGCGTATCAAAGAGGTAGCCGTCCATCGGCGTGTGGCCGGCCACATGGAACTGGCCGATGAGCTCGCGCGGCAGATGCTCGAGATAGGCGGACGGGTCAAACTGGTGGTTATAGGCGTTGACGTAGACGTTGTTGAGGTCCAGCAGGATGCCGCAGCCGGCGCGCTCGGCCACCTCGCGCAGGAACTCCCACTCCGGCATCGCGGAATGCTCGTAGGTCACGTAGGCGGAGACGTTCTCCAAGAGGATGCGCCGGCCGAGGGCCTCTTGCACCTGCTGGACGCGGCCGGCCACGTGGCGGATCGCCTCCTCGGTGAACGGCAGCGGGAGCAGGTCGTGGAGCTGCTCGCCGTCGACGCCGGTCCAGCAGAGGTGGTCGGAGACGATGGCCGGCTCGATCCGCTCGACGAGTGCTGCCAGGCGATCCAGATAGCGCGCATCGAGCGGATCGGCCGAGCCGATGGAAAGCGAGACGCCGTGCAGGGCGACCGGGTAGCGGCGCCGGACCTGCTCGAGGACCGCGAGCGGCCGGCCCCCGGAATCCATGAAGTTCTCCGAGATGGCCTCGAACCAGTCCACGCGCGGCCAGTCCCGCAGGATCGTATCGTAGTGCTCGGTCCGCAGCCCCACGCCGCAGCCGAGGACCGGCCACCGGCCATCCCTCATGTCCCTGAAAAAAGTGCCTGACACTTTTTTAAAAAAGTGTCAGGCACTTTTTCTCCCTCCCACATTCACGAGGCGTCCTTGGCTGGCGCCTCGGGCTCCTCGGTGAGCCGCCCGCCCTCGATCCGCAGGCAGTTCTGCTTGGAGAGGCTGATGAATGCCTGGCCCTTGCACTCGTTTGAGCCGCTGCAGCTGCGGCCCTTGCCGCCGCAGTCGCCGGTGCCTTTGCACTTGTTGATCCCGTAGCAGTGCACGTCGTCCTTGCCGCTTTCCCCGTGCGCCTGCGCCTGTCCGACCCCTGCCACGCCGGCCGCCAGCAACCCGGCGACCGCTGCCAGCAACGTCCGTTGCGCCTTGCGTTCCATGCGTCCTCCTCGGTTCACTTCACGACGCCTTCCAGTTCCAGCGCCACCTGCACCTCATCCCCAAGCAACACCCCGCCGGTTTCCAGCTTTTCGTTCCACACGATCCCGAATTCCCGCCGGTCCAGCGTGATCGTCGCGCTGAAGCCGGCCCGCTGGTTGCCCCACGGATCCTTCCCTTCCCCCAACACCGTGAAATCCAGCACGACGGGTTTCTCCACGCCGTGCATGGTCAGCAGACCGTGCAGCTTGCCGCCGCGCTCCGTCACGTCTGTGGCTTCCGTGCTTCGGAATGCGATGGTCGGATACGTTTCCACGTCGAAGAAATCCGCCGAGCGCAGGTGCGTGTCCCGCTTCTCCACCCGGGTGTCGATGCTGGCCGCCTGGACCGTCGCCGCCGCCTTCCACTGCTCTGGGTGGCCGGGGACGTAGTCGATCGTCCCGGCGAAGT
>JAHFGU010000199.1 GCA_023247285.1 Candidatus Omnitrophota bacterium | reverse complement strand
CCGCAGACGAGCGAGCTCGCGGTGCGCTCCGCGATCGCCACCGTGGCGCGGCTGTTCGACCCGATCGTGATTGGCACGTGACGGAATTTCCATCCGCCGCAACCCGGAGCGGCGGCCTACATCACCGTGAGGCCGAGGGGAAGGGGGTGACTTGTCGTGGCTGAGAAAGTCGCTAAGGTGGGCATCAGGAAACAGCCTGGCTACCTGTACTTCGTGGACAAGCAGGGGGATATCTCCCGGGCCAGGATGGCGCGAGGCGGACAGCGCCGCCGCCGTCGCAGTCGTCGCTAAGCGACGCGCGCAATTCGTTCACGTGGGGATGTTTCTCGGTATCGAGAAACGTCCCCACGTGTTTTTCCAGCCTGGTATAATCCGTTGTGTGCTGCCCATGTCCTCCGACGCCATCATCATCCGCGGCGCCCGCGAACATAATCTCAAGTCCATCTCGCTGACCCTGCCGCGCAACCGGTTCATCGTCGTCACCGGCCTCTCCGGCTCCGGCAAGTCCTCGCTGGCGTTCGATACGCTGTACGCCGAGGGCCAGCGGCGCTACGTCGAAAGCCTCTCGGCCTACGCCCGCCAGTTCCTCGAGCGCCTGGAGAAGCCCGACGTGGATGGTATCGAAGGGCTCTCGCCGGCCATCGCTATCGAGCAGCGCACCGCCGGGGGCAATCCGCGCTCAACCGTGGCGACCCAGACGGAGATCTACGACTACCTGCGCGTGCTCTTCGCGCGCGCCGGGGTCCCGCACTGCCCGCGCTGCCGCGTGCCGATCAGCCAGCAGTCGGCGCAGGAGATCGTGGCCCAGGTGTTGGCGCTGCCCGCCGGCAGCCAGCTCGCCGTTCTCGCGCCGCTGGTGCGCGGACGCAAGGGCGAGTACGCTGAGCTGCTGCGCGACATCAAGCGCCAGGGGTTTGTCCGCGCCCGCATCGACGGGGTCGTCCGCGACCTCGACGAGCCGGTCACGCTGGACAAGAAGCGCGCGCACACCATCGACGCGGTCGTGGATCGCGTCGCCCTGGCCCCGGACGCCAAGACCCGGTTGACGGAATCGGTCGAGACCGCGCTCCGCGTGGGCAAGGGCATGGTCATTGTCAGCACATATGCTGAAGGCTCAAGGCTCAAGGCTCGAGGCGCACGCCGAGCTGCGCCGGCCTCCAGCCTCCGGCCTCCAGCCTCTAGCGATGTGGTGTTCAGCGAGCTCTATGCCTGCCCGCGGTGCGGGTTCAGCTTCGAGGAGCTCTCGCCGCGCCTGTTTTCGTTCAACTCGCCCTACGGCGCCTGCCCGACCTGCGACGGCCTCGGCACGAAGCTGGAGATCGACCCGGAGCTGGTCGTGCCGGACCGGGACCGGCCGCTGCGCGAGGCCATCGAGCCGTGGCGGCGCGGCGGGCGCCACGCCGCCATGTATTACAGCCGTCTGCTGCGCGAGGTGGCGGAGCATTACGGGGTCAGCCTCGAGGCGCCTTTCCGCTCGCTGGACAAGCGGATCCAGCGCGCGCTGCTCTCCGGCACGCCCGACCGCATCTGGGGCGGGCCGTTCGAGGGCGTCATCCCCAACCTCGAGCGCCGGTTCCGCCAGACCGAGTCGGACTATGTGAAGGAGGAGATCGCCCGGTTCATGAGCATCCTCCCGTGCCCGGCCTGCCAGGGCGCGCGCCTGAAGCCCGAGGCGCTGGCAGTGTCAATCAACGGTCGCTCCATCGCCGAGGTGACGATTGATTCGGTCGCCGCGTGCCACCGCTGGATCGCCCGCCTTTCGTGGACCGCGCAACAGCGCGCCGTGGCCGAGCCGGTGATGAAGGAGATCCGCAAGCGGTTGGAATTCCTGCTCGACGTCGGACTCGGCTACCTCACCCTGGACCGCGCCTCGGCCAGCCTCTCCGGCGGCGAGGCGCAGCGCATCCGCCTGGCGACACAGGTCGGCTCCGGGCTGGTGGGCGTGCTTTACATCCTGGATGAGCCGTCGATCGGCCTGCACCAGCGGGACAACGAGAAGCTGCTTAACACGCTCGAGCGGCTGCGCGACCTGGGCAATACGCTGATCGTGGTGGAGCACGATGAGGCCACCATCCGGCGCGCGGATTACCTCGTGGATCTGGGGCCGGGTGCTGGCAAGCACGGGGGCGAAGTCGTGGCCTGCGGCTCGGTGCAGGAGCTCATGCAGGAGCCGCGCAGCGCGACCGGCCAGTACCTCTCAGGCAAACGGCGCATCCCGCTGCCTGTTGCGCGGCGGCCCTTCCGCGGGCGGCCGGCGCTTGTCATCGCCGGCGCTGCCGAGCACAACCTCAAAGGCATCGACGTCGCCATCCCGCTGGGCTGCTTCGTGTGCGTCACCGGGGTGTCGGGCTCGGGCAAGTCGACGCTCATCGACGAGATCCTCTACCGGGCGCTGGCGCGCCGGCTCTACGGCAGCACCGAGCGTCCGGGCGCCCATCGGCGCATCACCGGCGTCGAGCACCTCGACAAGGTCATCGTCATCGATCAGTCCCCGATCGGCCGCACGCCGCGGTCCAACCCGGCCACCTACACCGGCGCCTTCGGGCCGATCCGCGAGCTCTTCAGCCGCACGCCCGCCGCTAAGGTCTACGGGTTCGATCCGGGCCGGTTCAGCTTCAACGTCAAAGGCGGCCGCTGCGAGGCCTGCGAGGGCGACGGCATCAAGCGCATCGAGATGCATTTCCTGCCGGACGTGTACGTGCGGTGCGAGGTGTGCAAGGGGCGCCGGTTCAACGAGCAGACCCTGCAGGTCACGTACAAAGGCCGCTCCATCGCCGAGGTGCTGGCCATGACGGTGGAGGAGGCGCTGGAGCTCTTCGGCGCGGTCCCGGCCATCGCGCAGAAGCTGCGCACGATCGAGGCGGTCGGGCTGGGCTACATCGAGCTGGGCCAGTCCGCGACGACGCTCTCCGGCGGCGAGGCGCAGCGCATCAAGCTGGCCAAAGAGCTCTCGCGGCGCGCCACGGGCCGCACGCTCTACTTGCTGGATGAG
>JAHFGU010000198.1 GCA_023247285.1 Candidatus Omnitrophota bacterium | reverse complement strand
GTCCTGCGCCGCGCGCAGCGCTTCCTCGAGGAGGAAGGCCGGCGTGGCCAGCGGCAGCTCGAGCACCATGCGGGTTTCCTGGGCCGCCTCGTCGCGCTCCATCCCGATGGACCCGTGATGCCGCTCCAGCACCTGCCGGCAGAAGGCCAATCCCAATCCGCTGCCCTCGGATCCCGGCGCATCGGGCGTGTGCACGTGCGCGAAGGGTTGGAAGAGCTGCGCCGCCTGCGCGCTCGTTAGGCCCGGCCCGCGGTTCGTCACGACCACCCGCGCCCGGCCTTCATGGCCGCGCCCTTGGATGGTCACCGCGCTCTGCGCCGCCGCGTGCCGCAGCGCGTTGCGGATCAAATGGTCCAGCACCTCCTGCATGGCCAGCGGATCCAGGTACGCCGGCGGCAGCGTCTCGCAGCTGATCGTGATCGGCCGATCGCCGGCCTGGTCCTGCCATCGCGCCTGCGCGCGCTGCAGCAGGGCGGCCAGGTCAGCCGGCTCGCGCAGCAGCGGGCGCCGGCCGGACTTCAGCAGCGACAGGTCCAGCAAATCTTCGATGAGGTGCGCCAGGCGCTCGGTGCCCTGCCCCATGACCTCGAGCATCTCGCGCGCCTCAGCCGAGGGCGTGCCGAGCGTGCCGTCGCGGAAGAGGCTCAAGCCTTCCTTGAGCGTGGTCAGCGGCGTGCGGAATTGATGGTTGATGGCCATGAGAAAATCGTCTTTCACATGCGCGAGATGATCGAGCTCCTCATTGAGCCGCTGCAAATCCAGCACGCTGTCGACGAGCTTGCGCCGCTGCACCTCGGCCTGAGACGCGAGGCGGCTGATCCCCTCGCCCAGCGTGCCGGCCTCCCCCGGCAGGTTCGGCAGCGCCGGCAGCCGGCCGGTGCGGCGCGTCAGCTCGAGTGCGCGCAGCATGCTCGCCAGCGGCCGGATCAACCAGAGCCAGCCGGCCAATAGGCCGGCGGCCAGCGCGGCCATCGCGAGGAGCAGCAAGGAGAACGCCGCCGGTTGCCTGGCGGTCAGCGCCATCGTGGCGGCCGCAACCGCGAGAGCCAGGCTGAAGCAGGCCCCCACGAGCCGCGCGACCGGCATGGCCGGCGTGCGGATATCTGGTGGTGGAATTCGCATGACAAGGAAAAAGTGTACCTGTTCCAGGGTGGGGAAAAGCAAATTTTTATTTGGAAGCGGCTTGCGGGGAAGGAGTTCGGCTAATTCCGGAGGGCGTTCGCAAGAGCTTCTGGCAGGCGGGGAAACCGGAACGCGTATCCCTTGGCCAGCGCGGCGCTGGGCAGCATATGTTGGCCGGTCAATAGCATCTCCGCCATTTCACCGAGCAGCAGCCGCACGGCCGGCGCGGGCGCAGGCAGCCACGAGGGGCGGTGAAGCGCGCGGCCAAGCTCCCGGCAGAAGCCGCGCATTGTGACCGGCTCCGGCGCAGTGGCGTTGATGGCCCCCTGCACCTGCTCCTGGGCCAGCGCCCAGTGAATCAGGCTGATCACGTCATCCCGGCTGACCCATGACACCCACTGCCGGCCGCTGCCGAGCGGACCGCCGAGGAACCACTGGAACGGCGGGACCATCTTCGCGAGCGCGCCGCCGCCTTCAGCGAGGACCACGCCGAGACGCATCCGCACGACGCGCACGCCCAAGGTTTCCGCGCGGCGCGCCTCGGCTTCCCATGCCAGGCAGGTCTCGGCGAGAAACCCCGCACCGGGCGGGCTGGCTTCATTCACCGAGCTGTCGCCGCGATCGCCGTAATAGCCGATCGCTGAGGCGCTGATCAGCGCGGCGGGACGATGACCGGCGCCCTCCATCGCCTCTACCAGGCGGCGCGTGGTCTGCACACGGCTGTCGCGGATCCGCGCCTTCTGCTCCGCCGTCCATCGTTTGGCCGCGATCGGTTCCCCGGCGAGGTTGACGACGGCGTCCGCGGCCGCCAGCGCCGCGCGCCATTCCGCGCCATCCCACGGCAGGTAACGCACTGCGCTCTGCGCGCTGGGCTGCGCGCCGCCGCGCGTCACCACCTCAACCTGGTGGCCTGCCGCAGCCAAGGCGCGGCACAGCGCTGACCCGATGAACCCGGTGCCGCCGGTCACCAGGATGCGCATGACGCGCGATCAGGCGCGCCGGGGACGAATGGCCTGCTGCTGGATGATGCGCTCCGCCTCAAACCAGTCCTGCTGGTCGTTTCCGTGGGCGCTGCCCCGGCGCACAAACAATTCATAGGCAACCCGAGACACCTCGGTCGGGTCAGCGTTCCACTGTCCCGATGCCCTGGCCGGAGTTCTCGTCGCCGCCCGCCGTTCTCCTGGTTTCCCTGCCATGGTTCCCTCCGCGTGAGATCAGCTGCGCCACAATGTCCCTGTCAGTCATCGGAAGCGCGCACACAAACCCTTTGCACACGTAGGCCGCCGCGCGGCCGCCGATGGGCCCCTGCTCGGCGACAAACGGCGCCAGCGCTTCAAGCGCCTGGCCGGCTGCGCCGCTGCTATGCAGCAGCATCACCGTCCGGGGCAGGTACGGTGCCTGCACGGCGCGCAGCAGCGCGCGGGTGTCAGGCGCGTCCGCCTGGCCGGCAATGACCACCTCTTGGACTGGGCCGAGGGCGAAATCCAGCGCGCTCAACAGGTGCGTGTAGCCCATCGGCGCCTGGGCCGCGACCGGGACGAAGCGCTCGAGCGCGCGGCGGGCCACGGCATCCAGCTCGGCGTCGCCGGTCAGCTCCGCCAGCCGCAGACAGACCAACACCGCGACCGCGTTGCCCGACGGGGTGGCCCCGTCGTAGAGCTCCTTGGCCTGCACGATGAGCGGCGGCTCGTCGCGGCCGCGGAGGAAAAATCCGCCCTGCGCCTCATCCCAAAACCGCTCCCGCATCTGCCCGGCGAGCCGCTTGGCCTCCGCCAGCCAGCGTGGATCAAATCCGGCTTCGTAGAGCTCGATCAGCCCGTCGCAGAAAAACGCGTAGTCTTCCAGCGAGCCGGCGTACCGCGCGTCCCCGTCCCGGTAGCGGCGCAGCAGCTGCCCGTCCCGCGTCAGCCGGCTGAGCACG
>JAHFGU010000197.1 GCA_023247285.1 Candidatus Omnitrophota bacterium | reverse complement strand
GGACTCCTCGTCGAGCGCGGAGGCGGTCAGCCGGCCGGCTGCCGCGCCTCCAGCCAGTGGCCGAGCTTCTCGCGCTTGGTCTCCAGGTACTTCGCGTTTTCCGGGCGCGCCGGGATCTCGATGGGCACGCGCTCGACCACGCGCAGCCCGTAGCCCTCGAGCCCGACGATCTTGCGCGGATTGTTGGTGAGCAGGCGCAGGTCCTTCAGGCCGAGGTCCACCAGGATTTGCGCGCCGATGCCGTAGTCGCGCAGGTCCGCGCCGAACCCCAAGGCCAGGTTCGCCTCGACGGTGTCCAGGCCTTGCTCCTGCAGCGCGTACGCCTTGACCTTGTTGGCCAACCCGATGCCCCGCCCCTCCTGGCTGATGTAGAGCACGACCCCGCGCCCGGCCTCGGCGATCATCCCCATCGCGCGACGCAGCTGGAGGCCGCAATCGCACCGGAGGCTGCCGAACACATCGCCGGTCAGGCACTGGGAATGGACCCGCAGCAAGACCGGCGCCCCGTCGCCCACCGCGCCCTTGACCAGCGCCACGTGCTGGAACTCGTCCACGCTCGTCGCGTAGGCCATCATGGTGAACTCGCCGAACTCGGTGGGAAGTTTCGTCTCGGCCACGCGCCGCACGAGCTTCTCGAAGCGCCGCCGGTAGGCAATGAGGCTGGCGATCGTGCAGATCTTCAGCCCGTGCCGCTGCGCGAAGGCCATCAGCTCCGAGGTGCGGGCCATCGAGCCGTCCTCGCCCATGATCTCGCAGATGACGCCGGCCGGCGGCAGGCCGGCCAGCCTGGCCAGATCCACGGCCGCCTCGGTGTGCCCGGCCCGCCGAAGGACCCCGCCGTCTTTGGCCCTGAGCGGAAACACGTGCCCGGGGCGCGCGAGATCGTCCGGCGCCGACTGGGGGTTGACGAGCACCTGGATCGTGCGGGCCCGGTCAAACGCCGAGATGCCGGTCGTCACCCCGAGCCGCGCATCGACGGAGACGGTCCACGCGGTTTTCATGGGGTCTTCGGACGGGCTGACCATGGGATAGAGGTTGAGCGCATCGAGCCGGCGGCCTTCCATCGGCACGCAGATGATGCCGCGGCCCTGCGCGGCCATGAAATTGACGTGCTGCGGCGCGGCGAAGGCGGCCGCCATCACGAGGTCGCCTTCGTTCTCCCGGTCGCCGTCATCAACCACGATCACCAGGCGGCCCTGGCGGATTTCCTCAAGGATTTCCGGGATCGGGTGAATCGTCAGCTCAGCCATCAGGTGGGTGACCTCGTAGTATAGCGCGCGCCCGGGCGCTGTTCAACCTCGGAGGGATCAGGCCGCGGCCGGCGCCGCGGCGGCGGGGGCGGGAGCGAACTTCGCGGACAGAATCTTGGAGATCCCGGGCTCCTCCATCGTCACGCCGTAGATGGAGTCCGCCCTCGTGATGGTCTTCTTGTTGTGCGTCACGAGGATGAACTGGGACAGGGCGAGGAATTCCTCCAGCACGCGGGTGAACCGGTCCACGTTCGCCTCATCCAGGGGCGCATCGATCTCATCGAGGATGCAGAACGGCGAGGGCCGCACCTTGAAGAGCGCGAAGAGCAGCGCCACTGCGGTCAGCGCCCGCTCCCCGCCCGAGAGCAGGCTGATGCTCTGCAGCCGCTTGCCCGGCGGACGCGCGACGATGTCGATGCCGCACTCGAGCACGTCTTCCTCATCCATCAGGAGGAGGTTGGCCTCGCCGCCGTTGAAGAGCCGGCCGTAGTAATGCTGGAACTCCTGCCGGATGCGCTCGAAGGTTTCGCGGAACTGGGCGCGCGCGGTCCGGTTGATCTGCGCGATCGAGGCCTTCAGGTCGTCGCGGCTCTGCACGAGGTCCTGCTGCTGGCGCTGCAGGAACTCGAGGCGCCGCTTGAGCTCGTCGTACTCCTCCACCGATCCCAGGCTGACCGGCCCGATCCCTTCGAGCTTGCCGCGCAGCTTCTGCACCTGCTCGGCCATGGATGCCCGCTGCGTCTCATCCAACGGTGTTGGGGCAGCGCCGAGCTCCGCCTGGATGGTGGACTCGTCGATCTGGTAAAGCTCGCGCAGCCGCTGGAGCAGATGCGCCCGGCGAAACCCGCGCTCGGAGAGCTGCTGGCCCTGCTCCTGAAGCTGCCGCTGCACCGCGGAGAGCCGCTGCTCGACCTCCAGCAGCGACGGCATCGCCTGGTCGCGCCTGGCTTCTTCCTCGCGCAGCGTGCGCGCCACCGCGTCCGCCTCGCCGTCCAGCCGCGCGCGCTCCTCGTGCAGCCGCGGTCCGGCCTCCCGGTGCTGAGCGAGCTCCCGCTCAAGATCCTGCGCTCGGGCCAGCGCCACCTGCCGGTGCGCGCGCTTGGTCTCGACGTGCTCCAGCACGGCAACGCGGTCCGCGTGCAGCTCCTGGCGGCGCGCCTCCGTGGCCTGCGCCCGCTCGGCCACCGCCTGGCGGGACGTTTCGAGCTGCGCTTGCTGGATGAGCGCCTGCTGCCGAGCACCGGCGGCCGCATCTTGCGCAGCCTGGCGCTGGAGCAGCTCCTGCTCCACGGTCTGCTGGCGCTGCTCGGCCTCGGCCGCCGCGGCCTGGGCGCGCGCCTGGCCGGCGCGCAGCTCTTCCCGGCGCGCAAACAATTCCTGGCTTTCGAGCGCCTGCTCCCGCGCCTCTTCGTCGATCCGCCGTGATTCCTGGGAGAGCTGCGCAAGCTGGCCCTCCAACTTCGCCAGCCCAGGCGCCACATGCGCGGCTTGGCCGCGGGCCTCTTCATGCTGTCCTAACAAACTCTGCCACGCCTGCTCGGCGTCCTTCGCCTGGGCATCGAGCAGTTGAAACTCCTGCTCCAGCGCCTGCAGGCGCACTTGCGCCTGCTCCCATCGCTGCCGGCGCCCGATGCGGCCGGCCGTGCCGCCGCGCGGGGCCGAACCGCCGAACCGCCAGGACCGGCGGTCCCACCGGTCACCGCTCGGGCTCACCAAGCGGCCGTTCGGCGCCCCGCGGCGGCTGAGCAAGCGCTGGATATCATCGATGACCCATGAATCGTTGAGGATCCAATTAATGAGCGGTTGATACT
>JAHFGU010000196.1 GCA_023247285.1 Candidatus Omnitrophota bacterium | reverse complement strand
AAGACCTACATCGTGCCCGAGCAGCGGACGAGCGCTGGAGAAGCGCATGGGGCGGGTCGCTCCATAAAGGCGTCGCACGGTCTGCGGGGCGCGACAGGGTTGCTTAGCTGCCGAAGCTTCTGAGGGCGCTTTGGTCGCCTTATCAGGCTCCCGGCTTCATCCAAAAGCGACCCATCATGCATAATTCCACGGCCGGCTAGCCGGCCGTGAATTTTTTTGTCGTGCTATAATACCGCTATGTCCGGCTCCAGCGCGGCCGCGGGCCAGACCCTGCTGTCGGCCACCACCCTGAAGCTCTTCCAGGAGTGCCCGCGCTGCTTCTGGCAGCATGTCAACCGGCGCATCGAGCGCCCGCGCGGCCCGTTCCCCTCGCTGCCCTCCGGCATCGATCGCGTGCTCAAGGCCTATTTCGACACCTACCGCCAGCGCGGGCTGCTGCCCCCCTTGATTGCCGGTCGCCTCCAAGGCACGCTGTCCGCAACGGCGCTGACGCTCGGCTTCACCGACCCTGCCCTCAAGGCGCGGCTGTGGGGCAAGCTGGATGATTGCGTGCGGCTGCCCGATGACCGGTGCTGCCCGCTGGATCACAAGACCCGCGCCTCGGCGCCGGACTCGGTGGCCTCCTCGGAGAAGTACTATCAGTTCCAGATGGACGTCTACACGCTGCTGCTGGAGCGCCACGGCCATCGCACGACGCGCACCGCGTTCCTCGTGTATTACTATCCGGTGGATGGCGTGCTGCACGACGGCTTTCCCTTTGCCGTGGCCGTCCATACGATCGCGACGGATCCGGACCGCGCCTACCGCGTGTTTGCCGATGGGGTCCGCTGCTTGGCCGGGCCTCTCCCGTCGTCGAGCGATGCGTGCGCGTATTGCCGCTGGGCTACCGCGGCCCGCGTTGATGAACCTGAACCGGCTGCCGCACCGCCGCGTCTCCAGCGCGCGCAACCGGAAGTCGCCATCCCGGATGATCTGTTCAGCCGGGGATGAGCGTCTCCTGGCCGCTGGTGCTGGCCGGCGCGTTCATGGCCGAGGTGATCGGCACCATGGCCGGGTTCGGGGCCGCGACCATCTTGACCCCAATCGCGGCGCTGGCTATGGACATCAAGACCGCGATCGCCTTGGTCGCCTGCTTCCACTTGTTCGGGAATGCGTCGCGGCTCTGGTTCTTCGGCCGGCAGATGCGCTGGCAGGTCTGGGCCTTGTTCGGGTTGACCGGGGTAACGTGCAGCATCGTCGGGGCGCTGTTGACCGCGCGGCTGCCCTCGCCGGTCGTCGAGGCGCTCTTCGGCGCCTTCCTTTTGGCGTACGTGGCGCTGTCACTGATCCGGCCGGTCCGCCTGCCTGATCGGCCCTCGCTCTTGCTGTTCGGCGGGGCCGCGTCCGGATTCATTGCCGGCGTCCTTGGCACGGGCGGCGCGATCCGGTCCGCCTGCCTCTTAGCGTGGGAGCTGCCGAAGGAAGCGTATTTGGGAACCTCGGCCGCCATCGCGCTGATCGTGGATGCGACTCGCCTGCCGGTGTACATGGCGGGCGGCCTCCTGCCAATGACGGTATGGCCGCAGGTCCTGAGCCTGATGGTCGTGGCCTTCACGGGCGCTGCCACCGGGCAGCGCCTGGTGCGGCGCGTGCCTGACCAGGCCTTTCGCCGGTTGGTCTTGGCGCTACTGGTCCTCATGGGTGTGCGCATGGTCTGGCACGGACTGCTCGGCATCGCGCAGGGAGGATGAGCATGCAACGCGTCATTCGCGTCGTGGTGTGGGCCGGCGTGGCGGCCGCCATCGTCGGATTCGTGCTGCCGTGGGCGCAGCTCGATCTCACCGAGCCGGAGATCGCGCGGCAGCTGCGGCAAAGCGCGCCAGGCCAGGAGCTGCTGGGCCGGTTGGGTAAGCAGCTCGGCCGCGTCACGGTGGAAATCCACCGGGGCGCTGAAACGATCGCCGGGCCCCTGCCCAGCCTGCAGGATTTGCCGCGGCACGTGAGCGGCATCCAGATCCCGGCGATGGTGAACCAACAGCAGTCGCAGCTCGCCCTCTCGGTGATCGAGCTGCTGCTGAACACGCGGTATCATGCCGGGCCGCGCAGCTATGCCGTCTATCTGGTCCCCGGCATCGCGCTGCTGTGCGGTCTGCTGATCACGCTGGCCGGCCGCATCCGCGGCATCGCCTTCGCGTCGGCCGCGGTCTGTGCCGCCATCGCGGCGGCCGGGTTCTGGAAGCTGCTGACGACGAATACGCGGACGCTGTTCATCGCCATCACGATCGGGCCAGGGCTGTGGCTCTCGCTCTGGGGATACGTGGCGACCGCACTGGGTGCTGCGGCAGCCGGCGTGACCGGCCGCGCGGGAGGACCGGCGACATGAGCCGTTCCATCATGCGCGGGTTGCTGCCGGCCATGGTGGCCGTGTCGCTCTCCGGCTGCGCCTTGTTCTTGGTCGGGGCCGGCGCGGCCGGCGGTTATGCCATGAGCAAGGATTCGATCAAGAACTATTTCGACCTGTCGCAGGGGCGCGTGTACCGCGCGGCGCGCGACGTCGTGGCCGAGCTGGGCGCGATCACCTCGGAAGACGCTCGGCACGGCGTGCTGAAGGGCGTGGTCCAGGGCGCCAACGTGACGGTTACCGTCAAGCCGGTCAGCCGCACCACGGTCGAGCTGCACGTCAAGGCCCGCGACAGCCTCCTGCTGCCGAAGCTCGACGCGGCGCAAACCGTCTACAACAAGATCTTCTCCCGCCTGCAGTAAATTGACACCTGATCTGCCGGCTGACTATAATGCGTGACGTGCGCGCGAGGCTGGAAGGCCGAGCGCGCGGGATAGACGACTGTCCGTGTTATTCGGAAGGGGGAGCCCAGTGAGCCTCCGGATGTGGAGGATGGAGGCGAACGATAGGCGGGGGAAACCCGGTTTCCCCCGCCTATGGAGCGGCCCTCGTTGAACGATAGCCGCGACGCCGGGATAGCTCAGGTAGTAGAGCGCAGGTCTGAAAAACCTGGCGTCCCCAGTGCAAGTCTGGGTCCCGGCGCCATTCCTTTTCTTCTTCCCGTTGCCCGGCGTCCCTCATGC
>JAHFGU010000195.1 GCA_023247285.1 Candidatus Omnitrophota bacterium | reverse complement strand
GGCGGTGCTCCACGGCCGGTTCGCCGGATGGCTGCACGGCATCCGGGTGGCGCTGGCCACGATCGCCGGCTTCTTCCTGCTGCTCATGACGTACTACGGCGTTAGCTTCTACCTCGTTGGGCTCCACAGCTATGCCGGCGGCCACGCCCGCCCCCTGCCGCTCCTGCTGATTCTCTATCTCGTCGCCGAGGTCGCCTTCCTCTGTATCCTGGGCAGCGCGGCGTGGACGCGCCGCCGCCCCGCCTAAAAGTGTCAGGCACTTTTGGTGCCTGACACTTTTTCTCGCGGTAAACTTTTTCCCCCGCCGGACGTCTAACCTAGTAAGACACAGGGGGTGCCACATGAGACGTTTGCAAACGGTGTTCTGGGGGCTTGCCGTGCTGGTCGGCGCAACCACGAGCGTGTTTGCGCAGCCCGAGGGCGGGGACGCACCGCGTCCGCGGCGCATGGATGCGCCGGATCGTGATCGCGTTGAAGAGGCGCGCGACGGGGCGGAGGACCGCGCGGATCGCCGCGAAGGCCGGCAGGACGTGCGTGATGAAGCGCCGCGGCTGCGCCGATTGAAGGAAGAGAACCCGGAAGCGTTCCAGCAAGCGGTCGCGGAGCGCAAGGCTCAGCTCAAGGAGCGCCTAGCGCATCTCAAGGAAACCAATCCCGAGGCGTTTGAGCGCGCCAAGGAGAAGCTCCAGGCAGCCCGCGCGCGCCGCCTCGCACATCTCAAGGAACGCGATCCGGAGCAGTTCCGCCAGCTCATGCAGGAGCGCAAAGAGCGCCTGGAAGCCCGGTTGGATCATCTGAAGGAAGCGAATCCGGAGCGGTATGACGCGCTCATGCAGCGCCGGCAGGAGTGGCGGGGGCGCAAGCTCGAGCAGTTCAAGGAGCGGCACCCTGAGGCGTTCGAGCGGTTCGTGGAGAATCATCCGAATTGGAAGGGGCCGGGCGCGCCTGAGCAGTTCCGCGGGCGCGCGGCTGATCGGATCGAAGACCGGCAGGATCGCCGGGAAGACCGGCGCGACCGCCGAGAAGATCGTCAAGACCGGCGCGAGGACGTGCGTGACCGCGCCGAGGATCGTCAGGACCGACGCGAAGACCGCCGCGACCTGCGCGAAGACGTGCGCGACCGGCGGGAAAATGTCCGCGATGGGCAGCACCAGGGCGGGCCGCGCGACCGGATCGAAGATCGCCTCGACCGCCGAGAAGATCGTCAAGATCGGCGCGAGGACGTGCGCGACCGCCGGGAAGATGTTCGCGATCGGGTCGGCCCGCCTGGCCAGCGCGGCGGCAAGCCCGGCGACCGCGGCGTCCGGGATTGGGGCCGCGGCGAAGGCCGCGGGGGCGTAGGCCAAGGCGGCGAACATCGACGCGGCGGCGAAGGATGGTTTGGCGGCCAGGGTGATCGCGGGCCCGGCGCCGGCGGCGGCCCGCGAGGCAAGGGACCTGGTCTCGGTCAGCGCATGGGCGGCCCGAGCGGTCCTGGCGGAGGTCCCGGAGGGGGAGGCGGATTCCATGGCGGGGGTAGTGGTCCGCGCGGAGGCGGTGGCCGCCGCGGTCGCTAGACCAGCAGCACGATGTTATACTACCGACATCCTGGCCATGACGGATCCGGATGCGGAGACGGTGCGCGCGGTGTTGGCCGGCGAGCTGGAGCGCTACGCGGAGCTGGTCGAGAAATATCAGGAGCCGGCGATCCGCATGGCGTTCAGCTTGCTCGGCAACTACGAGGATGCGCGTGATGTCTCCCAGGATGCCTTCGTCCGCGCCTACCAAGCCCTCGCCCGCTTTCGCGGCGCCAGCACCTTTTCGACGTGGCTCTACCGGATCATCGTTAACGCGTGCAAAGACGCCGGCAGGCGCCGCAGCCGGCAACCGGAGACAGGGCTGCGGGCCCGCGAGGCTCCTGTGGACGATGCCGAGCGGGACGATCCGCTCTTCGATGCCGCGGATCACGCCGCCACACCCAGCGAGCAGGCGGCCAACGAGGAGCTCGGGCACCGGCTCTCGTCGGCCATCCGGAAGCTGCCGATGAAGCAGCGGACCGCGTTCCTCTTGCATCATGTCCACGGCCTGCCGCTGGCCGAAGTGGCCGCGGTCATGGCCTGCCGGAGCGGCACCGTGAAGGCGCACGTGTTCCGCGCGACCGCCTCGCTGCGCGTCGCGCTGGACCCATGGCTAGCGCAGGAGCGAGCGTGATGGACTGGCTGACACGGTGGCTTGCGCGGCACCCGCTGCGGCAGCCGCCGGCATGGAACCGGGCGCGCTACACGCGCGAGGTGATGGCCAGGGTACAGCGCCTTGCGCCAGGCGCCTGCGCGCCGGCCCGGACGCGGGGGTGGTGGTGGCCTCAGCTTGCGTTGACAGCGGCCACCGCAGCTCTCGGGGTCCTGTTTGCCGTCGGGGTCAACCGCGCGCATGAGCGCGCAGCGATGCGGGAGGCCGCGGCGCCGATGGCGGCCGGCGCCTACCAGCTGGCCGAATCTCCTGAAGGGAACGACGAGTGGCTCGACGGCACGCTGGCCCTGCTCGAGCAGCTCGATGAAGAGGCCGACGCCACGGACGACGCAGGGGACGACACCCGCACGCTCAGGGAGCTCGAGCAGTTGGACGACACCGAGCTGGCCGCCACATCATAATCGGCTCATCGCGGGAATCAGGGCGCCCCGTACGCGCGTACGGGGCGCCCCTTTTTCTCGACGCGCGGCTTGTCAGGGCTTCCGCCCGCCAGGTATACTCAAGCGTATCCCATGGCCCGTGAACTCTTGGTGATTGACGACGAACCGCAACTGCAGCAGCTGCTGCGCGCGTTCTTCGTGCAGCGGGGGTTCCGCGTCAACACCGCTTCGACCGCGCACGACGCCCTCGCCCAGCTCGACCGTGTCAAAACCGACGTGGTGCTGCTCGATCTCCGGCTGCCGGATTCGTCCGGGCTCGAGGTCCTCTCGGTGGTGAAAGCGAAGTTCCCCGACGTCCGCGTGGTGGTGATCAGCGGCCTGAGCGACGGGCCGACCATCAAGGAGGCGATGCACCGCGGGGCCAGCGACTACCTGGCCAAGCCGTTTGACTTCGGCC
>JAHFGU010000006.1:1836-22719 GCA_023247285.1 Candidatus Omnitrophota bacterium | reverse complement strand
CATGTACCGCGCCGGCAGGCTGATGTGCGTGGTCAGGCGCGCGCCCTTCGTGCCGAAGGGCTCCTTCACGACCTGGACGAGGATTTCCTGCCCGACCTTCACGACCTCCTCGATGCGCGAGTGGCGATGCGGCTGCGGCCGCTCGGCCTGGGCCTCGCCTTCCAAGTCGGCGTCTTCCTCAGGCTTGGGCTCGACGATATCCGCGACGTAGAGGAAGCCGTTCTTCCCCACGCCGATGTCCACAAACGCCGCCCCGATGCCGGGCACGACGGAGGTCACGCGCCCCTTGTAGAGGCTGCCGACCAGCCGGACGTCCGACGGGCGCTCGACGTAAAACTCTTCGAGCCGTTTTTGCTCGGTGATCGCCACCCGCGTTTCCTGCGGATCGGCGCTGATGAAGATCTCTCTCATGGCGGAAGCCCCACATTATAGCAGGTGTTGATGCCGGCCGTGCGCCGCAGACGCGCCAGATCCCACGCGGCCGCCGCGATGAGCGCGGCGATCCCGGCCCAGGCCAGCATGAGCGGACACGCGGCTGCCGGCGGATGCGCGCCGGGCCGCTCACCGACTTGGCGGAAGAAGGCGGCGATGGCGTCCTCGGCGATGGGCGTCCATGTCCGCCGAGCGCGCGGCAGCTCCTCGATCTTCGCCCACCAGATGGCATGCGCGGCGCTGATGGGATCAGCCGCTCGCGCCGGGACATCGGCCAGCATGGCGGACGACGTGGCCCGGCCGGCCAGCGCGGCGACCAAGCCGCCGGCATAGGGAGCGTTGGACCACAGGATCTCGTCCGGGCGCGTCCGCGCGGCCACGACGTTGGCCCAGCGCACCAGCGGCGCAGAGGCCAGCGTCACGTCGATGCCGCTTGCGCGGTCATCGGAGACGCCGGTCACGTGCCAGGGTGCTGAGTCACGCCATCGCCAGCGCCACCCCTCCGCAGTTCTGGTCCACGAGGGTAAGAGGGCCAGCGCAATCCAGAGAGCCGCCACCGCCATCCCGCGCCGCCGCCGTCTTCCGGCCAAGCGATCGAGACCGACCGCCGCCAGCAGCACGACCGGCATCACCCCCTCCCCGGAGAGCCAGCGATACCGATGATACGGCGCAAGCCACAAAAATCCGGCAAGGCAGGCTGGCAGCCACAGCCAGCGGCCGCGGCGCCGCAGGCAGGTCCAGAGCCCCGCCGCGGCAAGCATATAGAGGAAGGGCAGGAATTGGATCCAGGCGTTTTCCTCCCGACCCACCAGCCGCAGCCAGTCCTGATGCCGCCAGAGATGCCACCACCACGGGCCGATCAGCGCCATCCCCCACGCTGCGCGGCCGATGACAGGCCGAACCGCAGGGCGCGCGATTCCGTACGCGACCACTGCCGTGCCGGCGATCAGCGGCAGGCCGAGGTGCGTGTAGCCCAGCAAGGCGACCAGCGCGCCGGCGGCGATCGCGCGGCCCTCTTCGATCGCGACCATCAGCCAGAGCAGCTCGATGCACGCAAGCGTGGAGGCCATCGTCATGGCCGCTGCGAGGTGCGCGGAAAACGGCAGCAGCCCGGCCCAGAGCGCGCAGCACCCGATCGCTTCGCCGAACAGGCGGCTGGCGGCGAGGAAGAGCGCGAGCAGCCACGCCACCGGCAGCGCCGCGCTCAGCAGGCGCAGGCAGGCCAGCGGGTCGACGCCGGCCTTCAGCAATCCGGCGAGCAGCAGGTGGAGCGTCGGCGGATAGAGGTGCGGCCGCCCCTCCGGCGCCGCCTCCCACCATTCGTAGCCGATCGGCCCGCCGGCGGCGACAACCTGCCTGGCGATCGCGAGATGGTAGGCAGGATCAGGCCCGATGGGAAACGACTCCCACCGGCTGGTCCAGAGCGCGGCGAACGCCGCAACGGCGAGCGCCGGCGCCCAGCGCGCCAGCGCCCAGCGCGCCAGCGGCCGTGAAGACCCGACGCTCACACAAGCCCCTTCATGGACTGGAGGAGGGCGAGGACCGCGATCGCGGCCGTTTCCGAACGCAGCGTCAGCGGCCCCAGGGACACCGCCCGCGCGCCGGCCTGCTGGGCCGCCGCCACCTCTTCCGGGGTGAAATCGCCCTCAGGGCCGATGAGCACGGTCACCGCGTCCGCGCGCCGCACCGCATCGGCCGCGTCACGCAGCAGCGGCGACGGGACGGCCAGGGTTGGCATGAGGGCGCATGGCTGCGACGGCAACCCGGCGATGACCGCGGCAAACCGGCTGGGGGGATCGACCTGCGGCACCGTGGCGCGGCCGCACTGTTTCGCGGCCTCGGCCGCGATGCGCTGCCATCGCCCCTGCTTCACGCCGGACCGAGCGGTCGGCGCGCGCACCACGGCGCGCTGCGTTTCAAGCGGAATGATGCGCGCGACGCCAAGCTCGGTGGCCTTCTGGACAACCCAGGCAAACCGGTCCGCCTTGATCAGCGCCTGCGCGAGCGTGATCGCCATGCGAGTCGCAGGCTCCTGCGCCTCCTCCGTGATCATCATCACCACCGCTGTCGGGGCGCACTGGATGACTGGGCCGGCATAGGTGCGCCCTGCCCCGTCGAAGCACTCGAGCCGGTCGCCGACGCGAATGCGCAGGACGCGGAGCAGATGGCGCAGCGCCTCGGGGCGATCGATGGTGATGGCGCCGGCCTGGACCGCCTCCGGCCGGATGAGGACACGCGGCAGGCTGACGATCTTAGAGCCCATCCCTCAACCTCCCATGCCCTGCGTTGCGAGCGCCATGCCGCCAGGTCCAAGGAACGACGACGCCGGCGTAGTCGCCGCACTACGCCAAGAAGGAGGAGGGACGCCGGAGCTGGCGGCATGCCGCCGCAACCCCTGGGTAGCCACTAGGCTGGGCCGATCCGCAGCGCCGCGCGGCGTCCCTCGACTCCGCTCGGGACGCCGTCCTCCTCGCGCCTTGCGCGGCTGGCAGCTCGGCCCAGCGCAGGGCATGGGAGGTTGAGGGATGGGCTCTAGAGTGGTGGAGCAGCGGGGGATCGAACCCCGGGCCTCGACAGTGCGATTGTCGCGCTCTCCCAACTGAGCTACTGCCCCGTCGCGCCTATCGAAAAACGAGGGGCGCTCCATAGGAAGGGGAAACCGGGTTTCCCCTTCCTATCGGTCGGCCCACTGTCCAGTCTTGGGCCTCCCTGGTCTCCCCCTTCCGTACAACACGGCCAGTCGTCCGCATCGTGTGCTCGGCCTTCCGACCTCGCACACATGAGGGGCTGCGCTCCCTTCCTGTACGAAAAATTCAACGGCTACGGCTCGTCTGTCTGGTTGACACGCGATCGCAAGCGGGGGATAAAAACGGCGCCTCCGCCGACGGTGCACCGTATTGTCGCATCAATCGGCGGAGGCGTCAAACGCGACGCCGGCGCGTCATCCCATCCGCAGCTGGCCGACCCACATCGCCAGGTTGAACAAGAGATAGCTGGTCAGGAACAGCAGGAGCCCTGCGAAATAACGATGCCGCATAAAGAGCTGGTCCAGCACAGCCAGCGTCTTGTTCAACGACAAGCTCAACTTCAGCAGCGGGTGCGGGAACAAGAAGAACCCCACCCCGGCGATCAAGCAGATCCCGCTGAGGATGAGCAGGCCGCTATCCGGCATGGCTCACCTCCATTCTCCAGGGCAACCCACTCAGCAGGCTCCGTTGGGCATGTTATAGACGTTGCCGGCGCTCGAGCAGCTTGCCCCGCTGTCGATGTCCAGCTCAACCGTGGCACCGGCCTGGGAGCCCGCGGACCGGGTCGCCACCACGTTCGAGTTTGCCCCGGTGCCGCTGACCGCGTAGATCCACATCGTCGAGGCCGGCGCGCCGAAGCCCGGGCCCTCGATGTCGAGATCCGTGAGCGTCGTGGTGTACGTCGACGCCGGGTTTTGCGCCTTGTAGCGCAGCTCCGAGGAGCGGACTGCGGCCAAGATCGTCAACGCCTCCGAGGCCCGCGACCGCTCCGCCACCCGCATGTATTGCGGCAGCGCGATCGATGCCAGGATCGCAATGATAATGACCACCATCAACAGTTCAAGCAGCGTAAACCCGCGTGCGTTGTTCTTCATGACCCTCCTCCTTGTTCGCACATCCCGTGCGCGGATCCCTCTGAGGCCGCCGACGCCCTCACCCCCTTTCGCGGCCGATCCCCTTACTTCGATGTTGCCGTCGCCATCTTGAAGATCGGCAGAAAGATCGAGAGCACGATGACGAGCACCATGCCGCCCATGACCACGATGGCGATGGGCTCGAACAGCCGCGTCATGCGCGCGATGAACATCTCCACGCGCGCCTCGTAGTACTTGGCCATCTGCTGGACCATGCGCGCCAGCTCGCCGACTTCTTCGCCTACCTGCACCATTTGAATCGTCATCGGCGGGAAGAGGGCGGTTTCCTGCATCGGCTCGGCCATCGTTTTGCCTTCCTTGACCTGGGCGCGCACGTGGCCGATCGCCTGGCCGTAGAGCTTGTTGGTGGAGCTGCGCTCGAGGATCTCGAGGCTGGAGAGCAGCGGCACGCCGCTCTCCAGCAGCGTGGAGAGGCCGCGCGAAAACTCGGCGAGCTGGACGTTCGCGAAGAGGCCGCTGAACAAGGGCAGCTGCAGGAACAGCCGGTCCCGCGCCCACTGCCCGGCCGGCGTGCGGAGGAAGCGCGCCAGCGCCTGGGCCAGCACGAACGCGCCGCCGAACAAGAGCAGCGCGTATTTCCGCGCCGCGTGGCTGCAGCCGATGACGAAGCGTGTCAGCAGCGGCAGTTCGATTCCCATGCCGGCGAACATCACGGCAAATTTCGGAATCAGCCAGTAGACGAAAATGCCAAGCACCACGACCGCGGCGACGAGCAGAAAGATCGGGTAGGTCAGCGCCGTGCGGGTCTCGTTTTGCAGATGTTGCGCCATCTCGAAGTGCCGGGCCAGCTGCGTCAGCGAGTCGGCCAGGTGCCCGCTGGCTTCGCCGGTTTCGACCAGGTTCTGCCAGAGATCGGAAAACACCCGCGGGTGCTTGGCCAGCGCATCCTTGAACGTGGAGCCGGCGGCTACATCGCGGCGGACCTCGTCAAGGGCCAGCAGCAGCATCCGGCTCTCCACCTGCGCCGACACGACTTCCAGGCTTTTGAGCAGCGGCACGCCGGCGCCGATCAGCGTGGCGAGCTGCTGGCAGAGGAGCACTTGGTCGTCCACGTTCACGGCCGCGTGCATGCGCCGGACCGTCCGCTTCGTCGGCTGGAAGCCGGCCTGCGGGGCCCCGGATCGCCGCTCCGAGACGGCGGTGATGAGCAAGCCCCGGTGCTGGAGGGCCGAGATCACCTCGTCCTCCGTCAGCGCGTCCAGCATGCCGCGATGCACCTGGCCTTGCTCATCGCGCGCGGTATACGTGTAGGTGGGCATCAGCGGTCCAAGAGAATGACGGCTTCCAGCTCTTCAAGGCTCGTGAGGCCGTCTTTGACTTTTTTCAAGCCCTCTTCCCAGAGGGTGGACATGCCCTCGCTGATCGCGGCCTCGCGCAGGATGTGCGACGGCTCGCCTTTGGCGATGGCATTCCGCAGCTCGCGCCTGGGCAGCATCACTTCATACACGCCCAGCCGGCCCAGGAACCCGGTGCCGGCGCAGGCCTCGCAGCCCTTCGCTTTGTAGAGCAGCTCCTGAAAGCCGAACCGGTCCCGGATCTCAGGCAGCGGCTCGTAGGCCTCCTTGCAGCGCTCGCACAGCTGCCGCAGCAGCCGCTGGGCCACCACGAGGCTCAGCGTGGAGGAGACGAGGTAGGGCGCAATCCCGATATCCACGAGCCGCGTCACGGCGCTGGGCGCGTCGTTCGTGTGGAGCGTCGTGAACACCAGGTGGCCGGTCAGCGAGGCCCGGACGCAGATCTCGGCCGTTTCCAGATCGCGCGTCTCGCCCACCATGACGATGTCCGGGTCCTGCCGCATGAACGCGCGCAGGCCGGCCGCAAAGGTCAGCCCGATCGACGGCTTGACCTGCACCTGGTTGATGCCGGAGAGCCGGTATTCCACCGGGTCCTCGATGGTCAGAATGTTCTTCTTGGCCGAGTGGATCTCGTTGAGCGCCGCATACAGCGTCGTGGACTTGCCCGAGCCGGTCGGTCCGGTGATCAGCACCAAGCCGTAGGGATCGTGGATCGCCTTGCGGAGCGCTTCGAGATCGCGGACGCCGAAGCCGAGCCGGCCCAGGTCCAGCAGCGCCGCCGACTTGATGAGGATCCGGACGACCACCTTCTCGCCGTAGATGCACGGGATCGCCGAGACCCGGAAGTCGACGGGCTGGCCGTCCATCTTCATCGTGAACCCACCGTCCTGCGGCAACCGCTTCTGGGCGATGTCCATCTTGCAGAGGATCTTGATCCGGGAGACGATGGCCGCGTGCAGATGCCGCGCCGGCGGGGCGATCTCGCAGAGCACCCCGTCGATCCGGTACCGCAGGCTGAGCTTGTCCTTGAAGGGCTCGAAGTGGATGTCGCTGGCCCGGTCCTTGATCGCCTGGCGGATGATGAGATCCACGAGGCGGATGACCGGGGCCTCCTCGGCGGCCTGCTTCAGGCGGTCGAGGTCCAGGTTGTCCTCAGCCGCCTCGCCGGGCGCGTCCGGATCGATCGGCTGCTCGTACGACTCGCCGATAGCCTTGCGGAGCATCGTGTCATCGCCGCTATAGAACTGCTCGATCGCCTCCTCAAGGTCGCTTTTGTTCGTCATCACCGGATTGATCTCGCAGTGCGTGATCCGGGTGAGGTTGTCCATGGCGATGAGGTCCAGCGGATTCACGCAGGCCACGGTCAAGAGGTTCAGCGTGCGGGAGAGCGGCAGGATGAGGTGTTGGCGGGCGAACTCTTCAGGCACCAGCGCCTCGAGGCCCTCGCCCTTGTGCGGGGCAAGCAGGCCTGAGGCTTTGGACGCATACGGAATGCCGAGCTGGCGGCTGAGCGCAGCCGCCATCTCGCGCTCGGTGACGATCCCGCTCTCTACCAGGACTTCCCCGACCCGCTTGGTGGTGCCCCGCTGAATCTCCAGGGCCTTCTCAAGCTGCTCCTGCGTGATGAGCCCGGCCTTGATGAGGATTTGTCCCAGCTTGTCGCCACGCTTCAGAATCGGCATGTCCGGTGCCGATCCCGCGGCGCGCACGCCCCGCCAGGCGGGGCCGGCTCACTGCGGGGTCTGCTCCAGTCGGTTGAGTGCGGCCTCGATCTCCTCTTGCGGGGACGCCTGTTGCTCGCGGATCACCATTGACGACGGCGTCCCGGCCTGCGCCGGCTGCCACGGAGACGGCGGCGTTGCGGCCAGCCCGGCCGCCTGCTCCTGGATGATCCGCGGCGTGACAAAGACGATCAACTCGCTGGCCACATCATTAATCTCGACATCCTTGAAGGCTTGGCCGATGACCGGGATATCCCCCAGGATGGGCACCTTGCGAAGGCCGTGCTGGTCCGAGCGGTCGATCAGGCCGCCGACGACCAGCGTGTCGCCGGTGCGGACCCTGACCAGCGCCCTGGCGCTGCGCGTCTTGGGGTCGCGCGGCGTGGCCTGGCCGCTCGGCGGCGAGACGTTCGAAGCCACCGTCTTCGTCACCGAGGGCTCGACGATCATCGTGATGAACCCGTCCGCGTTGATCTGCGGCGTCACCACCAGCACGATGCCGGTGGTGGTCCGCTCCGGCTTGCTGCCGGTCGTTCCGGTCTGGGTTTGGCTCGAGGTCTCGAACCCGATGGTTTCATCCGATGTCAACCGGATGACCGCGCTCTCGTTGTCCAGCGTCAGCACCTTCGGCCTGGCCAGGATTTTCGAATCGGTGTCCGTCTCCAGCGCCTGGAGCGCGGCCACGGCCTGCGCGGTGTCCACGGTGCCCAGGGTCATGCTGGCAGCGCCCGGATTCGCGCGCCGGCCCCGATCCCCGACCCAGTTGTACGGAAAGCGCGAGGTCCGCTTGGCCGGTGTGAGCTGAAACAGCGTGCCTTCGGAGCCGGTCCCCCACTCGACGCCCAGGTCCTTGATTTTGTTCAGGCTGGTTTCGATGATCTCCGCGTCGACCATGATCTGCGGCGTGCGGACATCCAGCACGGCGATGGCCGCCTCGAGCCGGGGAAAGTTCTCCGGCACGTCCGTGATGATGAGGCTGTTGGTCCGCCCGTCCACGACGACCGCGCCGTGCTTCGTGAGCAGCTTCTGGATCACCTTGTCGATGCCCATGTCCACGACGGTGGCCTGCTGGGCCGCCCCGCCACCCTCCGACGTGCCGCTCTCGCTGCCGCTGCTGCTCGACCCCACGCTCTGAGAGCTATCCAACTTGGCCTCAAACGGGGTCTGCGTGATGAGCTTCGAGGCGGCGCGCGCCAGGATCGACTCGGAGACCCGCGCGTACTTCAAGCGGTAGACGCGGGTTTCCGTCAGCACCTCGGCGTCCTTCGGCTTGGGCTTGACGATGTAGATATCGCTGCCCAACGGACGCTCATAGGTCAAGCCTGAGGCGGCGAGAATCTGGCCCAGCGCGTCCAACACCTGCACGTTTTCCAGGTACACCGTCACCGGCTGATCACCCACCTCGGCGCTGGCGATCACGTTGAGCCCGGTTTGCCGCGAAAACGTCTTGAGCACGTCGCGGAGCGCGGCGTCTTGGAATTCCATTGAAATAAGCATCTGGCCGGTCTGGGTCACCGGCACCGGAGATTCGACGGCCGATGTCTTGGACACTGCCTGGTCGGCCCAGGCCGGGCTGATGGCCGCCACCCCGGTCAGCGCCAGGCTCATTACCAGCACCTCACGACCCATCCACACCTCCTCACTCCCGACGTCCGCGCGGCGCTGGCCTGGCCGACGCCGTCTGGCTGGCCCCCTGCGCCGTCAGCGGATACACCACCGGAAAGCCGCTGTGCTCGAGCGTGACGCCTCGGCGTCCGATCTCCGTGATACGCCATCCGTGCACCATATCGCCGAGCGCATAAATTTCTCCATCGATGATCGCTTTTGGCTTCAGGCCGCCCCACACCAACCCGTTCACCTGAAGTTTGGGGGCCGGGGGAAGCGCCGGCGGGGCGGCGGGCATTGACGGAGCGACGGCGATGGCGGGATGCTCTTCGGGAAACCATTCGCGCAGCGGATCGCGCAGGTCGGCCGCCGTATAGCGGGGCGGCTCCTGGATGGCCGCGGCCGGCGATGCGCCGGTAGTTCCCGCGCGTGCCGGCGCCGCCGGCCCGGACGCCGGCGCTGCGACGGCAGGGATGATGCGCCGTTGCGAAGCCTGCCAGGCTTTCAGCGGACCGTTCACCAGCACGACGACAAACACGAGCGCTAAGCCGCCGACGATCCAGCCTTCGGTCGCCGCTTTTTTCTTTGCCGGATTCATGAGGCGCCTCCCGCGGCTGCCGACAAGGCGATGGCCGGCACGAACGCCGTGCTCAACGAGAGCTCGATCGAGGGCGCCTCGCCGTTCCTGGTGGCGGGCGAGAGCCGCACATGGTCGATACGGATGAACCGCGGTGAGCGCTCCAGCTCATCCACGAAGGCGCCCAGCTCGTGGTAGGTGGCGGCCGTTTTCAGCGAGACCGCCAGGCGGGTGAACTGCTCGGAGGTTTGCGACGGCAATTGGGCGAGGCTGGTGAGCGGGATGCCGGTGCGCTGCGCCGCGCTGACGACTTCTTGGACGAGCCATGACGGATCCGGCTCGTCCGGCAGGCGCCGGCGGTACTGCCCGAGCTCCTCGAGCAGCGCCTCGAGGTCCGCGCGCGTCTGGTGCAGCGCCTGTTCCTCGGCGATGCGCGTCCGGATCACGCGCAGTTGCCGCTGTTGCGGAACATAGATCGCATTATAGCCCACGAAGCCGGCCAGCGCCACTCCCGCCACGCCAAGCCAGAGTGAAGGTTTCATGGCTACATCGACCGCCCGGCCTGGCAGGTCAGCTCGAAGGTGTGATACGCGTATCGCTGCTGCGGATCATCCTGCGCGTTCATTTTTTGCAGGCGGATGGCCGCGAACCCTTCCGCGAACTGCGCATTTTGCTTCAGGTTGCTCTCGAAATTCTGGAGGGTGGTCAGCTCGTAGCGCGCATCGCCGAGGTAGCAGGCGCCTTGCAGCAAGAAGCTGGATTCCGACCGCGGGTTCATCGTCAGCGAATCCGTGAAATCCAACCCTGTCAGCCAGACCCCCTGCGGCAGCGCGCGCACGAGCGCATCCAGCTTGGGCGCCACCCGCAGCCGCCGGTTCATGATCCGCTTCAGCAGCTCCAGCTGCGCGCCCGCCTTCTGGCGCAGCGCGTCCAGCTCGGCCTGCTTTGCCTGCGCCAGCCCCCAATGCGAGGATGGCGCCGCGGCGGAAAGCTGGGCGAGCCGTCGCTCCTCGGCCCCGAGCATCATGCGCCCGGCAATCCATCCGGCGAGCATCAGGCCGGCCAGGGTCGCGGCGCCAACAGCCATGCGCGGCTCGCGGACCGCGGCTTTGAGCTGCCCAAGAGCACCGGCCGCGCCGGGCGCCGCCGCTCGCGCGCCGCCGGTTTGCACGAGGCTCCGCCTCAGAAAATCGATCGGGGCTCCGGCCGGCTCCGCCTGCAGCAAGCCGACGGCGGAGGCGAACGAGAGCGGCAGTTCTCGATCCACATGGCCTGCGAGCACCCCATGCCCCAGCTCAACAGGCCGGTGGAGCTGGTCGCCCAGCCACGGGCACCACGGGGCCACGACGGTTTCGTCGCCGAAGACCAGGATGCGCGAAATCGTCGTCGAGGGGTGCTCCCGCATGAAGAAATCCATCGAGACGCTGAGCTCGCTGAGCAGCCGCTGCGCGCGCAGGTCGACCGCCTCAGCCGGCGGCTCGACCACAGCCGGCTCGCCGCCGGCCGCGTCCGGCTGAGCCGGGGGGAGCAGCTCGATATCGCGGGTCAGATACGGCATGCGCTGCTTGACGATGGCGAGGTGCGCCGCGTCCGTTTCCACGTCCACCAGGCAGGTGAAGTCATCCGCCGACGCGCCCTTCGCCCCGGGCAGCAGGCGGGCCAGGCTGAGGCTGCGCGGTTCGATGAGCAACGGCGGCACGCCGGCGGCGGCCAGCGCGTCGTGGACGTGCTGGAAGATCTCGCGCGGCACCGCGGCAAAAATGATCTCCAGCCGCTTGCCGTCCGGCGCAGGGGCAGCCCGGTAATCCCAGATGAGCAGCTCGGTCTTGAACGGGATGTACTTGCGCGCCTCGAACTGCACCACGGCGTCGCACTCCGCCTTTGGCACCACCGGGATGGTGAAGTAGCGGAACAGCACCTCCTGGGTCGGCAGCGACACCGCCATGCGTTTTGGGCTGATGGCCGCCGCGGCCAGGGCCTTGCGGATGGCCGCCGCCAGGTGCTCGGGTTCTGCGCCTTCGATCGGCACCCGCACGCGGCTGGTCACGGTGCGGCCCCGCATCCCCAGCAGCTCGACTTCCTGGCTGCGGATCACCAAGCCGGCCTTGACTCCCCTGCCCATCGTATTCTCCCTTATCAAAATTTACTCGACACTATCAAAAAGTGTGCCTGATGCCTTCCCTGGACGTCAAGCCGTGTTGCCACACATTTACGTGCAGGGGGGATTTGAGCAGCAACAACAGCACGACCCGCCGCATCCATCAGGTCGAGTCTCGGTCCCGCCCGAACAAGAACCTCCGCATCCCGAAGACCAGCCGCCGCCCGAGCAGACGGCGCTGCAGTTGAGTGGGACGCAGGGACACACGTTGCCTGGGTCTAGCGCGCAGCTACCGTCGCATTGGACCGTCCCGGCAATCACGGCACCGCCGGGACAGGTGTAGGGGCACCAGCAGCCGTCCCAGAACGTGCACGCGCAGTTGTTGGTGCCGCACGCATCCGGCTTGCAGCAGCTGCCGGCCCAATGCTGGTCTTCAGGGCACGGGCTGATGCAGGCTCCGCCTGAACACGTCTCTGGGGGTGAACATTTCGGCGGGTGTTGGCAAGCCCCTGCCACGCAGCTGTCGTTCGTGCAGGGATCGGTATCAGCACAGTTGATCGGGGAATGCTGGCAGGCCCCTGCCACGCAGATGTCGGCGGTGCAGGGATCGGTATCATCGCAGTTGATCTGGGAATGCTGGCAGGCGCCCGCCACGCAGCTGTCGTTCGTGCAGGAATCGGTATCGGCACAGTTGATCGGGGTGTGTTGGCACGATCCCGAGATGCACGCGTCGGTCGTGCAAGGATCGCCGTCATCGTTACAAACACAGGGCGGCTGGCAGGTGCCGAGGAACGGGCCGCCAACGCACGTCAGGCCGGCGCAGCAGCTGGGGGAGAACACGTTGCACTGGGTGCCTTGCTGCGCGCAGCAGGTCCCCGCGATGATATTGGTGCATTGGTACCCCGTGCAACATGGGGCGGGGACCGTCAGTCCGCAGGACGCAGCGGCACCCCCACATTGGCAGAGGCAGTCCGGCGGCCCGCTGCACACGGCGTTTCCCGGGCAGGCGGGCAGCCCCATCCCGCATTGCGATCCGCACGGATTGAAGAGTCCACCGCAGTGTGTGGCTGAATTGCAGGGGGGACTCGTGAAAGGCTCACAAATCCCGAAGCTGCCGGCGGACGCACAACTGCCCCCTTGACATGTCCCTGAGTAACTGCGGCGGTACTCCCAAGTCTGGCTGTTGCCGCTGCAGCCTAGGATGGACACACAGTTGCAGGCGATGAAGCCGCACAATGTCCCGTCCGGTTCGCCGGTGCATTCGGTGATGACCGGAGGGCAGTTCGTCAACCGGGCCGCGTCGCAGGCGGCCTGGGTCGTATAGCAGGTCTCGCCCGGCGGACAGGCAGCGGCCGCCGAGCACGGAGACGAGGAGCTCGTGCAGAAGTACTGGAGGCAGGTGTTCACCGTGCAGCTTGTCGAGCACGCGGCCAGACACGGGCCGTTGGACGCGCCATTGTCGCAGGCTTCAGCGCCAGTGCGGCAGCCATCGCCGCAGACATCCGCAGTGCAGTCGGTAGGACAGGTGCATTTGGTTTCGCCGGGTTCGCAGCCGCGCTGGCCGCAGCACGTCCCCGGGCAGTCGGCGCAATTGCAGGTGGTCTCGCCGGCGCCGGGCTCGCAGGTGCCGTCAAGATCGCACGCGCACGGACCCGGGCAATCGCTATTGCACGAGCACGGCGTCTCCGCGCCGGTGCAGCAGCCATCGCCGCAGACATCCGTGGCGCAGTCGGCCGGGCAGGTGCATTTGGTCTCGCCTGGGTTGCAAATCCCGTTGTTGTTGCAGGGACAAGGCCCGGGGCAGTCGCTCGGACACGTGCAAGGATTTTCGCCTGCGCCGGCATTACAGGCGCCGTCGTTGTTGCAGGGACAAGGCCCGGAGCAGTCGGCTGGACAGGCGCAAGAGTTTTCACCCAGCTCGCAGCCGCGCTGGCCGCAACAGGGGCCGGGACAGTCGGTCGGGCACGTGCAGGTCGTTTCGCCGGCGCCAGGCTGGCAGACGCCGTTGTTGTTGCAGGAACAGGCGCCGGGGCAGTCGGCTGGACAGGCGCACGGCGTCTCAGCACCGGTGCAGCACCCATCGCCGCAAGCATCCACGGGGCAGTCGCCTGGACACGAACATTTGGTTTCGCCTGGCTCGCAGCCGCGCTGGCCGCAGCACGAGCCCGGGCAGTCGGCCGGGCAAGCGCACTTGGTCTCCGAGCCGGTGCAGCAGCCATCGCCGCAGGCATCGGTCGGGCAGTCCTGCGGACAGCTGCAGCGCGTTTCGGTACCACCGCACACGCCATCCGGGCAGCCGGCGCAGACAGGGCTGGCGACGCACTGAGATTGCGGCGGACAGCCGGGCTCAGGCGCCGTTTTAACCTGGCGCAGGGGGGTGGGATTCGCGCAGCCGCCCGCGAAGCAGCCATCGTCGGTCCAGCCACCATACGTGCACGGGCAGTCGGCCGCGCACGTCACCGCCGTCTCGCTGCCGGTGCAGCAGCCGTCGCCGCAGGCATCCGCGGGACAGTCAGCCGGGCACACGCACTTGGTCTCGCCGGAATCGCAGACGGCGTTGCCGCAGCCGGCACAGTCGGTCGCGGCATTGGCCACGCAGGTGGGGTTGTCGGAATAGCAGGTCTTGCCGGGCGGACACGGCGTCCCGCCGGCGCAGGAGCTGGTGGAGGTGCACCAGAATTGCGTTTGGCAGTCTGCGCAGCCGGCTGGTTCACAGTTGGGCGGATTGGGCTCGCAGACCCCGTTGGTGTTGCACGTGGCTGGACAGTCCCCTGGGCAGCCCGCGCAGGTTTCGCCCGGATCGCAGGCGCCGTTGTTGTTGCACCCGCAGGGGCCGCAGTCTCCCGGGCAGGTGGCGCACGTTTCGTTGGGGGGATTGCAGACCGTATCGTTGTTGCAGCAGCAGTCCGCCGGGCAGCTCGCGCAGGTTTCGCCCGGGTCGCAGGCGCCGTCGTTGCACGTCGGGGGGCAGAAGGTCGTGGCGGTGGCCACACACCCGGCTTGCGTGCGATAACAGGGCTTCCCCGCAGGGCACACCGGGCTGGCCGCGCACGCCCCCGGACCGGTGCACGACCAGACCGGCGGGCAGTCTCCCGGGCAGCCGTCTTCACACGCATCACAGGCGTTGTTGTTGTTGCAGGCCGGGGGGCAATCAGCGGGACAGGTCAGGCAGTTTTCCGTCGGGTCGCAGATAGTATCGTTGTTGCACGAGCAGACGCCGAGGACGTTGCAGTCGCTCAGGCAGTTTCCGCACGTTTCGCAGCCGGCGGCGTCGCAGGTGCCGTTGTTGTTGCAGGAGGGCGGGCAGTCCGCCGGGCAGCTCACGCAGGTTTCGCCGGCGCCAGGCTGGCAGACGCCGTCGTTGTTGCACACCGGGCAGTCCGCGCAGTTCAGGCCGGTCTCGCAGCGGGCCGGCTCGCAGATCCCGTCGTTATCGCACGCCGCGACGCACTGGGTTGGCGCGCAGCCGGGGGCGGCCGGGCGCGTCTCGAGCCGCGGGGCCGGTTCGGCGCAGCCGCCGATGTTGCAGCCGGCCGGCGTCCAGGAGCCGCAGACGCACACGCCGCAGTCGGCCGAACACGTCAAGCAACTTTCACCGCCAGGGTCGCAGCACCCGTCCCCGCAGGCCGGCGGGCAGTCAGCCGCGCACGTGCAGGAGGTTTCCCCAATTTCGCAACAGCCGTTGCCGCAGACGCCGCCGCAGTCGGCCGGGCAGGTGTTGCAGTTCTCGGTGCCGTTGCACGCCCCATCGCCGCAGCAGGTCGCATTGTCCACCGCCCGCCGGAGCTGGTTCACATGGGCGGCCCGGATCGGCGTCGCCGTGGTCACGTCAGCCGGATAATCGGTCGTCAGAATGTTGCCCAGGTTGGCGATCACGCCGGTAAAGCTTGCGCGGGCGTAGGTATCCTCCAGCGCGCGCCGCATTTCATTCAGGTGATCCGCCCGGATGGGAAGGCCTTGAGCGATCGGTCCGGAGGTCCAAACCCACGACCAGGGATTCCCGCCATTACAGCCGTCGGGCCGCTTCCCGTTTATATTGTTGCGGAGCTCAGTAAAGTGCCGCTCGCTGATCTGCGTCCGATCATCCACGGGATCGTCGACCCACGCTTCGGCGATGCCTGCGCCAAGACCGATGCACGAAAGCAGGACGAGGCCGACCCGCAGCGCGGGGCGTATGCCCTGCCCTGCGGTCCGGTGCATACGATCAACACCTGGCCGACTGGCCAGCCGCATCCTGCCTCCGGATTGACAGCGTTACTTCGCCGCGCTCACCAGCGCGTCCAGATCCACCTGATAGATGCCAAACGGCCCGTAGCGGTTTTGCCACAAGACCACCGGCTCGCTTTTGACCCCAAGCGCCTGGACGAGCCGCGCATCCTGGCGCAGCAACCCCTCGCCTTCCCCGCCCTCGATGCACCGGGCCACGCGCTCGTCCCTGGCCAGGCACTGCTCGGCGCGCTGCGCGTTGGTGAGGTCTGCGTTCCGGCACGCCAGGTACTTGAAGAAGTCTCCGAGCGGCGCATGCTGGAACAGGCACGCCTGCCGGAGACCCTCGCGCAGCTCGTCCGGACCGCCCAGGCTCAGCAAGGGGCCGGGAGACACCGTCGCCAGCTCGTTGAGGCCTGCGGCGCGCACGCCGTCCTTGGCAGCCGGCGGTTCCTGGCGCGGCACGCCGGCGCCTTCCTGGACGATGACGTGGAAGCTGAGGGTCAGATCCTGGCGGTCCGTGTGAGCCAGGAAGTCGCTCAGCCGCTGCTCGGCGTACGGGGTTGCGGCGGCCAGCGGCTGCGCGAAGACATCGAGATGGTGCGGCCGGCGCTGCCGCTCGAGCCACACCGTCGGCAGCGCGAATTCAGGCCGCAGCGCGTACAGCGCCTCGCCCGCAGGCTCCAGCCGGTTCCGGATGGCCTGGAAATTCGCCGCCTCCTCGACCTTGCGCTCCAACAGGTACGCCGGCAGGCGGAGGAGCTTCGCCTGCTGGATGAGCTGTTTCCCTTCCTTGGACTCCACATCCACCGTCGTGACGGCGGCGGAGGGATACAGCTGTTTGAACGCGTCCGTATACGTGGGCCGGCAGAGCGGGCACGCGCCATCCACGATAAGACGAATGCCGAATACCAACGGCGACGGCAGCATGGCAGGATTCGGCATGCGCGGGGCGGCAGCACCGCACCCGCCTCCGCAGCCACCGGCTGCTCCGCCTCCCCCGCACCCGCCTGCAGCAGCCCCGCCGCAGCCGCCGGCACCCATCGGCGCGGCCCCTGCGCCGCACCCGGCCGCCATCGGTTCTGGATCCGGCGGCAGCGAGGCGGCTTTCGTGCACGCCTCCGGTGTGACCCCCTTAGCCTTCAGCGCCTCGCAGATCGCGAGCGTGATGGACCGCAGCCCGCGCGGGCCGGCATACGGGGCGCCGGCGATATCGATCGTCGGCGAGGCCTGCGCGTTCCGGGTGTCATGGGCCTTGAGGTTCTCCGTCAGCAGGGCAGCCCCCTCCGTGCCCTGCGCGCAGCGCTCAAGCGCCTTGGCATCCAGCCCGGCTTTCTGCGCCGCGGCCTGCCAGTTCGGATCGTCGATGCTCTGATTGCGCGCCAGGATGTAGTCCTGGGCCTTGGCCGCGTCCTGCCGCATCGCGCAGACCTGGCGCAGGTTCTCGGCGACCTCGGCCTCGCCGTGCATGCTGGTAAAGCGCGGGGAGGCAGCTGCACCATCCGACGGTGCTACCGCCTGGGCGATGAAATAGAGCCGCAGGTCGACGTGGGGCCGCAGCGACTTGACCGCCGGGATGATGACGTTTTCCGCCTTGACGCCCCAGGGGCAGCGGCTCATCACGTAGAGATCCACCGGCACCGGGGCGGGGACCTCGGTCTTGGCGGGTGCTGCGCCGGCAGTCGCCGCGATCACGAGCACGAAGGCTGCGACTCGCGGCCAACACAGGATGGGATGCAGGTCACGGGGCATAGGTCGCGTACCCCCACGTGGCATTGCCGTTGGCATCAGAGACCAGGACCTTGTTCGATCCCGGGCTGCCCCCCTCGATCCGGACCACGCCCTCGATGACGGCGTTATTGCTCACCCGGACGCTGCCGTCCACCCGCACTCGCTCGGCCCCGGCCGGCGGGTTCTGGCCGATCAGCACAGCACCCCCCTGCATGGCGAGCTGGGTGTTGTTGGCCACGCGCAGCTCCTGGTACACGCCGCGCGGCGAGGGGTAATACGTCGAGACCGTCACGTCCTCGGCGCAGACGCTGGCCGCGCCCCCGGCCAACATCAACACCACTACACCTGTCAGCAACCGTTTCATGGCGCACCTCCTGTCTGTTCGTTGCGCATCGTCTCGCCGTCCCGCCATCCTACGCGCACGTGGCCGGCGGGGGATCGCTCACGCCGGCCGGCGCCAGCCCTAAGCCGGTGTCCGTTGGTGTCGCGCCCAGGCTCGAATAGGGGATCGCGCGGCTGGTCACCTGTCCGGTGAAGGTCTGCGAGCGGCCGGTGCCGGCAACGTCATTCCAGGTGACGCTGTACTGAATGAGATTCAGATCATTGAGGCTCGGCTCACCCCCGGGCGGCGGCGCCCCTTGGTCCGTTGCGAACGCAAACGAGACCTGCGTGATCTGGGCAGCCAGCACGCGCGAGGTCCCGCATCCGCCATTCGTGTCACGCCACAAGGTCAGCGTATCGCCCACCAGTGCCGCCTGGTCCCACCGGTAGTTGCCGCTAATGTCAAAACAGCAGGATGGCGGCGGGGTCCCGGCGCAGCCCACGCAGGCCCCGGCGTCGGTCCCGCCCTGAAACGTCCGGAACTGCGCGTTCGCGCCGTTCACGAGGACGATGCGGTCCGCCCGCTCCAAGAACTTCGTCAGTTGGAGCACGCCGGACAGCGCGGCTCGGCCCTGCTCGGTCAGCACCGCCGTAGACTCGCGCAGCTCCTTGTGCATCCGGACCCGGCTGACGTCCATGAGGAAGACGGCGGCCATGATGACGAGGCTGACCGCGGTCGCCAGCAGCAGCTCGGTCAGCGTCAACCCGGCCCGCGTGTAGTAACTCATGGGCACGGCGACCCCTCAGCCGGGCACGCGCCGGGAGTAGACCGGTCCCAGCACACGCGGACGTAGACCCTGAGGCAATCCCCGGCCCCGCCCACGCCGTCGCAATCGTCCGGGACCACGCAGTACTTGCGGACCGCATTGTTGTTCTGGATCGTTTCCGTCGTGCCGCCGCCGAGCGGCAAGGGGGCGGTCGTCCAGGTTGAGGGGATGTTGCCGGTGGGCGCGCACGCCGGCGACTGGTCGAACCACGCGTTGAGTTCTCCTTGAGAGCATCCGACCATGTTGCGGAACTGCTCGGCGGTCTGGACCGTATAGCCGCCGGCCTCGGCATAGGCGCCGACGTCCTGCTCGCGCGTGATCTTGGCCGCGGTCACGAACGCCGCCATCGTGCCGCCGGCGATGACCGTGGCCACGATGGAGGCCATCAGCAGCTCGAGGAAGGTGAACCCGTGATCGCGAGGCATGCTTGTGCCAGGGCGCGGGGTCATGGCTGCGGCCATCCGGTGGTGTCGATGGCTTTCGTCTGGTTAATGGTCATCGTCTTGCCGTTGCGCGTCGCTGTCCCGCGGAACGTCGTGGCAGTCACGTTATCCACGGCATACGCCACGGCCGCGCCGGTTGGATCGTCCATGTAAATGCACCGCCATGGCGGGGGATTCACGCATGTCGCCGGATCGACGTATTTCGTGTTCACCGCTTCGTACACCTGCTCCCCGGAATAGATGGTGAGCAGCACATCCTGCGCCCCGCGCCAGTAGCCGCGCTCGACCGCCTTGAGGTAGCCTGGCACCGCGATGCTGGCCAGGATCGCGAGGATGGCGATCGTGATGAGCACCTCGCTCAGCGTGAATCCCGCTTGCGGTCCCTGCGCGCGCATGCTCAGTAGACCACCTTCGCGTCGAGCTTGGCATTGGGCGCGCCGCAGGGGGCGAGGGTGACATCAATGTTGATCGGCGGTGTCACGGGGTTCGCATCGTGGTCAAGCGAGAGATCCGGGTTGGCGTTGAAGCACCGGCCTGCGCTGTTTTCCGTCGGGTCGGCCCAGAGCCGCTGCTGCGCCCACACCAGCCCGGCCTCGGCCGCGTACCGCGCCGCGGTCCGATTTCGATAGAAGACCGCCTGGCGCGCCTCGGCAACAGCCACCTGCAGCATCGCGTACGCGGCGATGGCGCAGACGATGGCGGTCATCACGGTGATCATCAAGACCACACCCTTACGGCCCATGCGGCCGGCTCCTCCGGACAACAAAAAACCGAACCTGGACTGGTTCGGTAGCTCGGCAATCTCCTGCCCTGGTCGGCAGCCCGGCCATCTCAAGAGACCCGTGGCTTTGCGCCCCCGCCTCGCGGCGGGTTTGCCCTTTCGCCAGTGCTGAATGAATTGTCAACGCGCTTGCAGACCAAGTATGCCTAATGGCGTCTTCCTGTGTCAAGCTATGTGGCGCATCTCCAGATGGTTAGCGTCGTGAGGCATTCTGAGTGCTGGCGCGGACCCACCGCAGATAGGCAGGATGGCCGGATGTCACCGGCAGCGCGATCACTTCCGGCACCTCATAGGGATGCAACGCCAGCACCGCCCGCCGGAGGCGCTCGGTGAGGCGCGACGGGGTCTTGATCACGAGGAGCGCCTCTCGGGCGTGCTCGACTTTCCCGCGCCACCAGAAGACGGATTCGACCCCTGGGATGACGTTCACGCAGGCGGCCAGGCGCCGGGTCACAAGCTCAGCGGCGATCCGCCGGGCCGACCGCGCGCTCGGACAGGTCACGAGGACGACCCTGATGGCATCAGCCATGGCAGCGTCCGCAAGGTCGAGCCGGCATCAGCGTCGGAGCGTGGCCCGCAGATCCCGCCCCTCTTGTCGCACGATCACATGGCCTTCACGGGCCAGCCATCCCAGGCTCATCAAGACCAACTCGCGCGGCCGATCGATTCCAGAGATCATGTGGAAGACGTCCACCTCCCCATGCTCATCGAGATAGTGCCAGATCTCGCCTGCCACAATCCCAATTTCCGTAATCATGATGGGAACCTCCTTCTCGCTCAAGCACGTTGCGCGCTGTCAGTTGCGCGCGATTACTCGGTTAATGTCGCAATGTGCACTTCCTGATAGCCGGAATCGCGGCACAGGTCCCACAGCGCGATGAGCTTCTCCACGTAGGCGTGGCGGTCGGCCCGGATGAGCACCGGCTTGTGGCCGCCGGCGCGCCGCAGGCGCTGCTGCAGCTCGCCGAGGCTGACGGCCTGCTCCTCCCAATAGATCACATGGTCTTTGGTGAGCGTGATGACGAGGTTGGAGACGGCCATCCGCGTGCCGGTCTGCGCCTTGGGCAGCGCCACGCGGATGCCCGGCGAGAGCACGAAGCTCGAGGTCAGCATGAAGTAGATGAGCTGCTGGAACACGACGTCGATCATCGGCGCGATGTCGAC
>JAHFGU010000006.1:0-1736 GCA_023247285.1 Candidatus Omnitrophota bacterium | reverse complement strand
AGCGGCCCCGGCCACCCGGCGGCGAGCGTCTGGGCCTCCGCCCATTGATGGCGCTCGATGGCCTGCCGCAGCGCGTGGAAGCGGCGCTCGCTGTCCGTGCCCAGGTGCACGCGGACGAAGTAGATCAGGCGCTCGATCATCACCGACACGGAAAAGATCGAGCACATGACGATCGGGATCATGACCGGCCCGCCGCGGCGGATCACGTCGACGCGCCAGAACAGCGTCAGGCCGATCAGCGCGGCGCCGGCCACGAACACCGCGGCTTGCACGATCTGATTCACCATGTCACCGTCACCGCTCCTTCTGCTGCATGTCCTTGTCCAGCGCCGCCAAACGCTCCCTGACCAGCGACGCCTCGGGGATCCGCGCTTGGGCCAACCGGGCATAGATCGCCCGCGCTTCCGGAATCTGGTCCTGCCGTTCGAGCACCTTGGCCGCCGCGAGTTGGCCGCGGGTCTGCCACGGCGCCTGCTCGACATGCTGGTACCACCGGACGGCCAGCTCGAAGTCGCCCCCGGTTTCATAGCAGGACGCGATCCAATAGACGGCCTCGCCGGAGAACGCCGGCAGCCAGGCCATGGCATCGGTGTACCAACGGATCGCCTCCGCGTAGGCCCCGTCGGCGCGCGCCAGATCGCCAAGCCGCTTCGCCAGCTTTCCTCGCTGGGCGCGCGGCATCGGATGCCGGTACCAGGCGGCGAGCTCCTCCGCCGCGCGCGCAGGCGAGGTGCGCCTGCCGTGCAGCTCGGCCACGAGCAGACGGGCTTCAAGGGCCTCGTCCGTCCCGGGCGCGTGGCTGATGGCCTCCAGGCACAGCCGCTCCGCCTCGGCCTCGCCGTCATTCCCCAGGGCGATCAGCGCGCCGTAGTACGCGGCCCGCGCGGCGAGCGCGGCGTTGCCGCCGTCGCGCATGGCGGTGAGCCTGCCGCGCGCCTCCTCCTGCCGACCTGTATTGAGCAGCGCGATGATGAGAGCGAGCCTGGCATCGTCCGCCAAGGGCGCGGCCGGATCCGCGCTGAGCGCGTCCAGCGCGGCCATCGCCGGCTCGAACTCTCCCGCCTCAAGCTGGATGCGAGCCAGCTGATACGTCGCGTAGGCGGTTTCCGGCCCGACGGGCTGGAGCGCGGCCGCCTCCTCAAAGCGCTGCTTCGCCTCCGGCACCTCGCCCAGATAGAGGTGGACCTCGCCCAACCCGTTGAGCGCCGATCGCCGAAGGGCTGGATCCGGCTGATCGGCGGCGGCGCGGTAAATCGTCTTGGCCTGGGCTGCGTTGCCTTGTTCCATGGCGATGGCGGCCAGCCGCAACTGGACCCGGACCATGTCCTCGTTCGCGAGCGGCCGGTGCAGGCACCCGTGCAGGACCTCTTTGGCCAGCACGAGCCGGCCTTGGCGCCGGTACGCTTCGGAGAGCAGCAGCGCGCTTTCCAGCGCCACCGGGTGGCCAGGCGCACGTGACACGACGCTCTCGAACCGCGAAAGCGCCTCTGACTCGCGGCCGGCCTCGAGCAGGCACCGGCCTTCGGCGAAGAGCGCCTCGGGCTGATGGTCGCTGTCGCGCCGCTTGGTGTAGTCTTTCAACACCGGCAGCGCCTCTGCGCAGGCGCCGGCGCGGAACAGCGCCCAGCCCAGGCCGAACTGGGCTGCGCCGGCCCACCGCGACGCCGGGCTCGCATCCAGCGATTGCCGGTAGGCCCTGGCCGCGTCCTGGAATCGCTTCAAGTGATGGAACGCCT
>JAHFGU010000082.1 GCA_023247285.1 Candidatus Omnitrophota bacterium | reverse complement strand
GTCCTGGTAGCCGTTCTTCTGGTAGAAGGAGCGGATGCGCTCTACGTCCTCGTCCACGACCTGCTCCTGGTAGACCCCCGGCAGGAACCAGTGCCGGCGCTTGGTCTTGAGCAGCTTGCGGATGCGCCGGTCGGAAAAGGCGGTGTTGCCCTCCACGAGGATCTGCGCGATCCGGGTCTGCGGCCCCTCGTCCACCAACAGCCGCAGCGTGGCGGTGTTCGAGGCCGCATCAACGTCCACCGCCGAGCCGACCTGCGCCTGTGAGTAGCCCTTGCGGCCGTACTCGGCGGTGATGCGCTCGATGCCTTCCTTCACCTTGCGCGGATCGTACAGCTCGCCCTTGCTGACGCCGAAGAGCTCGAGCAGCCGCCGCCGGACCACCGCCCGGTTGCCTTCAATCTCCATCGCGCCGACGGTCGGTTTTTCGACGACCACGAACACGAGCCGCGGCCCCTCCGGAAGCTCCTCGATGTCGGCCCGCACGTCCGAGAAATAGCCGAGCGTAAAGAGCCGCCGGATATCCTCGCTCACCACCGCTTCCTGATAGGGATTGCCGGGCTTGCTCTGCACCTTGGCCAGCGCGGTCTCCTTCGCGATCGTGCGGTTGCCGCGGACTTCCACCGCGATGATCCGCTGCCCTTCATAGGGGCCGGCCGCGGCCGCCGGCTGAGGAGCCGCCGCAACGAGCAGCGCCGCCCACCAGGCGCAGACCAGGCCGCGCCGCCTCATGTCGCGAGCGTCTCGAACCGCGTGTACTCGTTGATGAAGGCCAGCTTGACCGTGCCGGTCGGGCCGTTGCGCTGCTTGGCGATGATCACTTCGGCGATGCCTTTGTTCTCCTCGGTGGGGTTGTAGTAATCCTCGCGGAAGAGCATGAGCACCACGTCCGCGTCCTGCTCGATGGCGCCCGACTCGCGGAGATCCGAGAGGCGCGGCCGGAACGATTCGCGGCGCTCGGGCGCGCGCGAGAGCTGGCTGACCGCGATGACCGGCAGGTTCAGCTCCCGGGCCAGCGCCTTGAGGCTGCGGGAGATGAGGGAGATTTCCTGCTGCCGGTTCTCCGCCATGGACGACTCCTCCATGAGCTGGAGGTAGTCCAGGATGACCAGGCTGATGTTGTGGCGGCTCTTCAGCCGCCGGGCCCGCGCGCGCAGCTCCAGCACGGACACCCCGGGCGAGTCGTCGATATAGATGGGCGCCTCGGAGAGTTTGCCGGCCGCCTTGGTGAGGTTCGGCCAATCGCTCGTGGAGAGCAGGCCGGAGCGCACGTTGTGCGCGTTGATGCGGCCGTGCGAGCAGAGCATGCGCTGCACCAGGTTTTCCTTCGACATCTCAAGGCTGAAGATCGCCACGCCGGCCTTTTGCTGCAGCGCCACGTGCTCGGCGATGCACAGCGCCAGGCTGCTCTTCCCCATGGCCGGGCGCCCGGCCACGACGATGAGGTCCGCCGGCTGCAGGCCGGCGAGCTGCTGGTCGAGCTCGATGAACCCGGTGGGCAGGCCGGTGATCATGCCCTTGCGCTGGTAGAGGCTGTCGATGAGCTCGATCGAGCTTTTGATGATGTCCTTCATCGCGACCGCGTCCCGGCGCAGCTTGCTCGAAGCGATCGTGAAGATCAGGCTCTCCGCCTTGTCCAGCAGCAGGTCCGGCTCGCCCGCCTCCTCGTAGCAGTCGGTCGCGATCTGGGTGGCGGCGCGGATCAGGTCCCGCAGGATGGCTTTCTGCTTGACGATGCGGCAGTAGTACTCGACGTTCGCGGCGGTGGGGACAATGCTGGTGAGCGTCGCGAGGTAGCTGGGGCCGCCGATCTCCTCGAGGATCCCGCGACGCTTGAGCTCATCGGTGACGGTGACGAGGTCGACCGGCGTCGTGTTTTTATAAAGGGCCAGGAGGGCGGCGAAGATCTGGCGGTGGGCTTCCTTGTAGAAGGCGGCGTCCCGGAGCAGCTCCGCGGCGCGGACGACCGCCTCCTCCTCGAGGAGCATGGAGCCGAGCACAGCCTGCTCGGCCTCGAGGTTCTGCGGCGGCAGGCGCTCGAGCGTAGCGGTCAGCTCGGCGGGCACGTCCATGCGCGGAGTCACGTGGTGGCGGTACGGCGCCCTACGGTTTCTTGACAACCCGGACGTGCAGCTGTGCCGTGAGGCCCCCGGAGAGCCGCACCGGCACCTCGAATGCGCCGAGGGTCTTCAGCGGCTGCTCGAGCTGGATCCAGGATTTCTCCACCGGCACCCCGTCTTGCCGCAAGGCCTCGGCCAGGTCGTGCGCGGTGATCGAGCCGAAGGGCTGCGCATCCTCGCCGACGGTGAGCGTCAGGGTGATCGCCCGGCTTTCCAGCTTGCGCTTGAGGGCGCTGGCATCGGCGGCGAGCCGCTGGGCGGCGCGCTCGCGCTGCCGCTGGCGTTCAGCGGCCACCTTCAGCTGCGAGGCGGTCGCGGGCACGGCCAACCCGGATGGCAGGAGGTAATTCCGCGCATAGCCGGGGCGCACGCGGACCACCTGGCCTTCCTGGCCAAGCTTCTCCACCGCTTTCAGGAGCATGACATCCATCACAACGTCACGTAGGGCAGCAGGGCCATGAACCGGGCCCGCTTGATCGCGCGGGTGAGCACGCGCTGGTGCCCCGCGCACGTCCCGGTCAGCCGCGAGGGCAGGATCTTGCCCCGGTCGGTCACGTAGCGGCTGAGCCGCTCCAGGTCCTTGTAGTCGATGTGCTGGACTTTCTCCGTGCAGAAGCGGCACGGCCGCTTGATGAAGGGTCGTCGGGTGATAGGCATCGCGGCTCCGGTTAGAAGGGCACGTCGGCGTCCGCGCCTTCGGCCGGCAGCGCAGCGTCGGCCTCAGGCTCGTCGTCTCGGGGCGCGGCCGATGGCGCGGCATCCTCGCGCGCCGATCCGCCTGGCCCGCCCGGGCCGCCGAGGAATTGCACGCGGTCCGCGCGGACTTCCATGGTCGAGCGGGTCTTGCCCTCGGCTTCCCAGCTCCGGTAGATCAGCCGGCCTTCGATGCACACCGCGCGGCCTTTCTTCAAGTACTGGTTGCACAGCTCGGCCTGCTTGCTCCAGACCACGATGGTGACATAGCACGTTTCTTCTTTGCGCTGGCCGCTTTGGTCCTTGAACGTGGAGTTGACGGCCAGCCGCAGATTCGCCACCGGCGTGCCGGCCGGGGTGTAGCGCAGCTCCGGGTCTTTCGTCAGGTTGCCGATGAGCAGGACGCGATTGAGGCTGGCCATGGGCGCGCGTTAGCCTCCTCTGCCGGCGCCCGCATGGCGGCCGGCGGAATGGTGGGTGGGCACGCTGAGCGTCGGAGCCCCGGCCGCTTCCTCGGCGCTGAGGATCATGAAGCGGATGATCGCGTCGTTGAGCCTGAAGAGCCGCTCGATTTCGCGGACCTGTCCAGCCGGCGCCTGGAACCGCAGCAGGTGATACTGCCCCTCGGTCTGCCGGTTGATGCGGAACGTGAGCCGGCGCCGGCCCAGCGCCTGCGAGAGCTCGACGGCCCCGCCCAGCCGCTTGACCGGCTCCTCGAGCTGCGCGGCCGCCCGGGCCTGCTCCTGCTCGGTGCCGGCGGACTTCAAGATCACCAGGGCCTCGTAGCCTCGCCGCGAATCCATTGTGGTCATCGTCGTCGTCATGCCGCCTGCGCGTCCTGCGCTCGATTGTAGCGGTTCATCGCCGCCTCGATCCCCTCCTTCAGCCATGCTGCGCAGGCATCCGCGGCCTGCGCCACCATCCGCGCGATCACCGGCCGCTCCGGCGGCGCGAACGGCGAGAGCACAAATTCTTCGAGGTCGCGCGGCAGCGGGGAGGCGCCCACGCCGATCCGCAGCCGGGCCACGCGATCCGTGCCCAGCGCCTCGAGGCACGAGCGCAGCCCGTGATGGCCGCCATCGCTGCCGTGCGGCCGCAGGCGCAGCGCGCCCAGCGGCAGGTTCACGTCATCACAAATCAGCAGCAGGTCCTCCGCCGGAGTGGGCAGCGCGCGCAGCGCGTCGCCGGATTCGTTCATCATCGTCAGCGGCATGAGCAGCCGGACCGTTGCCCCGCCGTCCTCGTACTCGCCGTACACGGCAGCCGGCCTGCCGTCGCCCGGATGCACCACGCGCGTCCCGCATGAAACCTGATGCCGGTCGCTCAGCGCCTGGATCACCGCAAAACCCACGTTGTGCCGGGTGCCGTGATAGGAACGGCCGGGGTTCCCCAGGCCGACGAGAACCTTCACCGCTGCGGGGCCTATCCTTTCGCTTCTTTCTTCTCGCCCTTCTCGGGCTTGGCCGGCGCTTCGGCCTTGCCCTCGGCCGAAGCTTCCTCTTCCGCCTTCTTCTCGCGGAGCACTTCCGGCTCGGCCGGCGCGGCGGCGGCTTCCTCAAGTTTTTCTTCCTTCGGCGCCTGCACGGAGGCGACCACCCCTTCCCCATCGCTCGTGATCTTGGCCTCGGCGGGCGGCACCAGGTCCTTCACATGGACGGTAGCGCCGATCTTGAGTTGGCTGATGTCGAACGCGACCTGCGCCGGGATGTTGGCAGGCAGACACTCGACTTCGATGTCGCGGAGGAACTGCTCGAGGATGCCGCCTTCCTGCTTGACGCCGACCGGCTCGCCGGTCAGCACCAGCGGCACCTTCACCTTCAACCGCTCGGTCAGCACAATCGTATGGAAGTCGACATGGAGGATGCGCCCGTCCACCGGATCATGCTGCACCCCCTGAATGAGCGCGGGCTTCTCCCAGGAAGCCCCATCCTCAATCCGAAGGGTGACCAGGCTATGCTCTCCGCCCTTGACATGGAGCAGCTTGGCCAGCTCGCGCTGGTTCACCGCCACCGGGAGCGGCTCAACACCCTTGCCGTAGATGACGCCGGGCACCAGCCCTTGGCCGCGCAGGTGCTTCACCGGCCGGCGACCCACAGCGGCGCGCCGCTGCAGCGTGAGGGCCTGCTGGCCGGACGTCTTGGATTTCGCCGTCATCGTTTCTCCTTACCCTGGAAGGCCGTCGAACAAGACGCTGATGGACATCTCATAGTGGATGCGGCGGATCGCCTCGCTCAAGAGCGAGGCCACTGACAGCACCGTGATCTTGGGGTGCCGCCGGGCCGGATCCATCGGGATGGTATCCGTCACGATCATCTCCTTGAGACAGGACGAGGCGATGCGGCTGATGGCCGGGCCGGAGAGCACCGGGTGGGTGACGCAGGCGTAGACGGCCTTGGCGCCGGCCCGCTCCACCGCACCCGCCGCCTCGACGAGCGAGCTGCCCGTCGCGATCAGGTCGTCGACGAGGAGGCAGACGCGGTCGCGCACCTCGCCGAGGATGTGCATGACCTCGGTTGCCTCCGGGCTGTCCCGGCGCTTGTCGACGATCGCCAGGCCCGCGTGCAGCCGCTTGGCGTAGGCGCGGGCCAGCTTGATGCCGCCCACATCGGGCGACACGATCGTCAGCGGCTTGAGCTTCTTCTGCCGGATGTACTGCTCGAAGACCGTGATCGCATAGAGGTGGTCCATCGGGATGTCGAAGAAGCCCTGGATCTGGCCGGCGTGCAGATCCATCGTCAGCACGCGGGCAGCTCCCGCCGTGGTGATGAGGTTGGCGACCAGTTTGGCGGTGATGGGCACCCGCGGCTGGTCCTTGCGGTCCTGCCGCGCGTAGCCGTAGTAGGGGACGACCGCGGTGATCCGCCGCGCCGAGGCCCGCCGCAGGGCGTCCATCATGACGAGCAGCTCCATGAGGTTGTCATTCGTCGGCGGGCAGGTCGGCTGCACGACGAAGACATCCTTGCCGCGCACATTCTCGTTGATCTTGACGCGGATCTCGCCTTCGCTGAACCGGCCGACGAAGGAGTTGCCCAGCGGCACGTTGAGCTCTTTGCAGATGGCGCGGGCCAGCGCCGGATTGGCATTGCCGCTCAGAATCGCCAGCTCCGAGGAGAGCGCGCGGCCGCGCAGCAGTTGCCGCGAGGCGACCGGCGCCGGGTAGGCCTGGCTGCGGCGCGGGGCCTGGCTCACCGCCCCGCTGCGCGGCGCAGTCTGCTGAGTCCGGTGCCGACGGGAGTTCCGCGCCATTCCTGAGTGTTTACCGTTTCGCGCGCGCCCGTGGACGCGCCTTCTGTGCTGGCCGTCGCGGCCGCGCCACAGGTCGCTTGGCTGCCCGCGCAGGCCGCTTGACCGAAGCGCGCGCCGGCTTCACGACCACCCGGCGACCGGCGGGTTTCGCCGCCGCGGGCTTGGCGCGGCGGATGCCATCCACGCGTTCCACCGGTTTGGCGACCGCCCGCGCGCCATTCCCTGCCGGCGCCGGCGGCTTGACCTCGCCGCCGGTCCGCTCCGCAATCGGGCGGGCCGGCACGCCGACGACGATGCCCTTGGCCGGAACGTTGTGATCCTTCGGCAGGACGCTGCCGGCCCCGGTCACCGCACCCGGGCCTACCTTCACCGGCGCCACCAGCACGGTGTCTGAGCCGATGAACGCGCCTTTGCCGATGTGCGTCACGTGCTTGGCTTCGCCGTCGTAATTCGCGGTGATGGTGCCGGCCCCGATGTTCGCGTCTTCCTCCACGACCGCATCGCCGAGATAGCTCATGTGCCCGATGCGCACGCGCGGCCCGATCTTGGCCCGCACCAGCTCGGCGAAGTTGCCGATCTTGGCCGACTCCCCGACGGTGGTCCCCGGGCGCAGGTGGGCGAAGGGGCCGATCGTGCAGCGTTTGCCGATCGCCACGTTCGTCTCGATGACCGTGCCCGGCCGGATCACCGTGTCGGCGCCGATGGACACGCCCTGATCGATGAAGGTGCTGTGCGGATCTTCGATCGTCACGCCGTTGTGCAGGTGCGCGTCGTTGATCCGCTGCCGGATGACGCCGATGGCGCGCGCCAGCTCCGCGCGCGAGTTGATGCCCAGCGCCTCGGACACCTCCTCGATGCGGCTGACCTGGATCTTCGCGTGCTCCTGCTGCGCGATGTGGGAGATGATCTCGGTGAGGTAGAGCTCATGCTTGGTGGCGCTGGGCTTGACGGTTGCCAGCGCCTCG
>JAHFGU010000194.1 GCA_023247285.1 Candidatus Omnitrophota bacterium | reverse complement strand
GCGGGCCGATCGCCTCGTCGTTGGGGCCGATGAGCGGGTTGGCGCCCATCAGGTTCACATGGTCTTCCAGCAGGACCAGGGTGCCGGGCGGCATCTCCCGCTTCATGCTGCCGACGATGCTGGTGAGGATCAGGGTGTCGGCGCCCAGCGCGCGGATCACCCGGATCGGATACGTCACCTGCGCCATCGTGTAGCCCTCGTAGAAGTGGAACCGGCCGGCGAACACGGCCAAGCGCTGCCGGCCCAGCGTCCCGAGGATCAGCTTGCCTTCGTGGCCCGGCGCGGTGGCCTCGGGCATGTGGGGCAGCTCCGCGTACGGGATCTCCGTGTCGATGCGCAGCGCGGAGGCGAAGCCGCCGAGCCCGGAGCCGACCATGAGGCCCACCGACGGGCGGAACTTGGTGCGGCGGGCGACCGCTGCCACGGTCTCTTCCACCTGCCGTCGCAGCGACGGGCCGAGCTCAATCATGGGATCCTCCTAGTACTTGACGGAGCAGCCATACGGCCGGGTAAACGGCGTGGACACAGGCCGGCCGACGCGGGCCTCATCGAGCGCGGTCTGCACGTAATTGAGCGCTCCGGCGACGTCGCGTGGCTCGGCCGACGGCGCGTTGTCGATCGCCCCGGCATAGATCAGGATGCCGGTCGGGTTGATGATGAACATATGCGGCGTGGCCGTCGCCCCGTAGAGGTGGCCGAGCGTCCCGCCCGGATCCAGCAGCATCCCGGCGCTGGCCGCGTGCCGCTCGCGCATCACCGCATCCGCCTGCGCAGGGGTCAGGAACCCCTGCTTGCCTGGCGCTGAGGAATCCACCGTCAGCCACGCCATCCCGGCCGCAGCCGCGGCCGCCTGGAGCTCCTGCATCCTGCCGCTCGTGTACTGCTTCCTCACGAAGGGGCACTCCGGATTGAACCACTCGAGGATCACGTACTGGCCGCGCAGCGCCTCCAGGGACCAGCGCGTGCCGTGCGTGTCTTCCATGTTGAAGAGCGGCGCTGGCTTGCCAACCTCGGGCGCGGCGACCGCAGCGCCGGCACGCCCTGCGACCGTCCACGCGGCCAACGCGAAGATGAGCACGCGCCTCATCGCTGGGCCTCCGCGCGCGGGGGCGACACCGGCAGCCACACGACGAACCGGCTGCCGCGCCCAATCTGGCTCTCCACCCAGATGCGGCCGTGGTGCAGCTCGACGATGTCGCGCGCGATGGGCAGCCCGAGCCCGGAGCCTTCCTCGTTGCCGATGCCGGCCCGTTCAAATTTGTCGAAAATCCGGCCCAGGTCCTGGGCCGCGATGCCCGGACCGGTATCCTCAACCTCAACGTGATGCCCTGCGGCATCCGGCCGCAGCCGGATGCTGATGCCGCCGCGCTCGGTGAACTTCGCCGCGTTGCCCATCAGGTTCAGGAACACTTGGTGGAGCCGGTCCCGGTCGCCGACCAGGCGCGCCGGCTCGGCCGGCAGATCCAGCGACAGCGAGAGCCCCCGCTCCTTCAGCAGCACGCCGTAGAGCTCGCCCACGGAGCGGATCACATCCTGCAGCACCACGTCCTGCTGCGCCATCGGCAGCTTCCCCGCCTCGATGCGGGCCAAGTCCAAGAGATCCCCCACGAGGCGCTTGAGGCGGTTCACTTCTTTCTGGCACATCTGGACCGGCTCTTGCTGATCCAGGGTCAGCGGCCCGTGCAGGCCGTCGGCGAGATTATCCAGCGCGGACTTGAACACCGCCAGCGGCGAGCGAAATTCGTGGGCGACATTGCTGACGAAGGCGGCCTGCTGCTCGTTGAGCCGCGCGAGCTTGGCATTGGCCTCCACCAGCCGGCGGATGATGTCCCGGATAAGCTGGTGGCCGGCCAGCAGCCCGAGCAGCGCGATGATCAACGCCAGCAGGAAGTAGACCCCGTTCATGCCCTCCAAGATCTTGATGGAGAAGAAGCGGACGGTGAGGAGGTAAAAACAGGTGAGCAGCGGGATGACGCTCATCAGGCTGAAGGCGATGTTGAAGCGGGAGAGGAGCGCGCGCAGCGAGACCGGCTCGTCGGTCCTGGTGGACGTGGGGGCGCGGAACGGCCTCATGCGGCGCTCGCGAGTCGGTCGGTGACGTGCGCGGCCAGCAGCTCCGCGACCTGCCGGAGGCGGAAGGGCCAGACATACTCGATCACGATGCGCGAATGCTCCGCGCGTACCGCCTCCAGCGCGCGCGGGATGTCGCGTTCGGCGTGCACCCCGCCCGGCGTCAGCATCGAGGGGATGACCAGCACCTTCGTGGCACCTTCGCGGATGACCTGCGCGACCGCCTCGGCGATGTCCGGCCGGCAAAACTCGTTATAGCCGACGGCCACGCGGCCGCCCGGCACCAGCGGCCGCAGCGTCTCGGCGAGCTGCTCCAATCCCTGCTTGTAGGGATCATTGCCCGCATGCCGCGGCCAATCCCGGATCGCCGCATCGAGCTGCTGCACGCGCTCGCGCGCCGGCGAGGGCGCGGGGCCGGCGCCGTGATCCTGCCTCCACTCAAGGCTCATGAGTTCGCCGATGAGCTCCGGCGGGCAGTCGGTGGCCGGCGCGCCGTGGCCAATTAGCACAACCGCCAGATGATCCGGGGAAGGGCTGGACATGGGCCGGCGTCTATTCTAACAGGTTACGCGCCCTGGCGGCGGGCGCAGGCAAGCCGAACAGCGCGCGCGCGTTGGCGGTGGTGCGGCAGCCTAGCTCATCGACGCTGACGCCGCGCAGCTGTGCTACCGCCTGCGCCGTGTGCGCCAGGTACGCCGGCTCGTTGGGCCGCCCGCGCACCGGCTGCGGCGCCAGAAACGGCGCATCCGTCTCCAGCAGCAGCCGGTCATCCGGCACCAGCGGGACCAGCGCGCGCAACGCCTGCGCATTGGGAAACGTCACGTTGCCGGCAAAAGAGATATGCAGCCCGAGGCTCAGCGCGCCGCTAATGAACTCCGGCGGGCCGGAGGCGCAATGGATCACGCCGCGCACCGCGCGCGCCTCCTCGCGGAGGATGGCCAGCAGCTCCTCGTAGGCGTTGCGGCAATGGATGGCCAGCGGCAGGCTGCACCGGTAGGCGATCTGGACGCAGGCGCGGAACACCTCGCGCTGGCGCTCGG
>JAHFGU010000081.1:6624-7077 GCA_023247285.1 Candidatus Omnitrophota bacterium | reverse complement strand
GCCGGAATCTCCATCGAGGAGGTCGCCCGGCTCACGAACATCGACCGATGGTTCCTGCGCCAACTGTACGCGCTGGTGGAGGCGGAGCAGGGCATCGCGGCGGCCGCGGAGCAGATGCGCGCCTGCGCCGAGCAGGGTGACGGTAGTACGCTGCAGGCCGGTGCCACCGACACGCTGCGCCATGCCAAGCAGCTGGGCTTCAGCGACCGGCAGCTCGCCAAGCTCTGGGGCGTGGCGGAAGAGGCGGTGCGCGAGTGGCGCGCGCGATGGGGCGTGCAGCCATCCTACTATCTGGTCGATACCTGCGCGGCGGAGTTCGAGGCCAAGACGCCGTATTACTACTCCACGTACGAACAGCCACCGCTGGCTCTAGGCTCTAGGCTGAAGGCTGAAGGCAAAGGCCAGGACCTCGAGCCTCAACCCTCGAGCCTGGAGCCTTCAGCCTTGAGCCTT
>JAHFGU010000081.1:0-6614 GCA_023247285.1 Candidatus Omnitrophota bacterium | reverse complement strand
ACCTGCGCGGCAGAGTTCGAGGCCAAGACCCCCTACTACTACTCCACCTACGAGCAGCCTCCCCTGCAGTTGACTGTCGGCGAGGCCGCCGCTGCCGCCGCGTTGCCTCCGCGGCGGCGCTCCGCCGGCCCCGGCGTGGCCGGCGTTCGCTCGGGTACCAGGCCTCGCTCGTCGCCGGCGTCCGGTGAGGGCGACACCGTGCCCGCTCGGCCTGGCACACGCGCCGCTCCGGCAAACGCGGCGGCAGCAGGCCCCCGCAAAGTGATGATTCTCGGCGGCGGCCCGAACCGCATCGGGCAGGGGATTGAGTTCGATTATTGCTGCGTGCACGCGGCCTTTGCGCTGCGCGAGCTGGGCGTCCAGGTGATCATGGTGAATTCGAATCCGGAGACGGTCTCGACGGACTACGACACGTCGGACACGCTGTACTTCGAGCCGGTCACGCTCGAGGATGTCCTGAACATCGTGCGACGCGAGCAGCCGGACGGCGTCATCGTGCAGTTCGGCGGCCAGACCCCGCTCAACCTCAGCACCGGCTTGGCGCGCGTCGGGGTGCCGCTCCTCGGCACGCCGGCCGCCTGCATCGACATCGCGGAGGACCGCGAGAAGTTCAAGCGGCTGCTCGATGAGCTCGGGCTGCGCCAGCCGTCCAGCGGTACTGCCATGACGCTGGACGAGGCGAAGCTGACCGCGCACGCGGTCGGCTATCCCTGCCTCGTGCGCCCCTCCTACGTGCTCGGCGGCCGGGCGATGGAGATCGTGTACGACGACGAGCAGCTCAAGCGCTTCGCGCAGCGCGCCTTCGAGGCCTCGCCCGGATTCCCGGTGCTCATCGACAAGTTTCTCGAGGACGCCATCGAGGTCGACGTGGACCTCGTGGGCGACGGGGAACGCTTCGTCATCGGCGGCATCCTCGAACAGATCGAGGAGGCCGGCATCCACTCCGGCGACAGCGCCATGGTGCTGCCGCCGCATACCCTCACGGACGAGACGCTGGCCGAGATCCGCGCGGCCACGCACAAGCTCGCCCGGGCGCTGCGCGTCGTCGGCCTGATGAACGTGCAGTTCGCGATCAAGGACGACGCCGTGCACATCCTGGAGGTCAACCCGCGCGCCTCGCGCACCATCCCCTTCATCTCGAAGGCGATCGGCGTGCCGCTGGCCAAGCTCGCCACGCGCGCCATGATGGGGGTGAGCCTGGAAGCGCAAGGATTCACCGAGGAAATCATCCCGCCCTTCCTGGCGGTGAAGGAATCCGTCTTTCCCTTCTCGCGGTTCTCCGGCGTGGACATCCTCCTGGGGCCGGAGATGCGCTCGACGGGCGAGGTGATGGGCATCGACGAGGATTTCGGCCGCGCCTTCATCAAGTCGCAGCTGGGCGCCGGCCAGCGGCTGCCGCGCAGCGGCACCGTGTTCATCAGCGTGAAGAATCGCGACAAGCGGGCCGTCATCCTCGTGGCCCAGCGGCTTGAGGAGCTCGGCTTCGACCTGGTGGCGACGCGGGGCACGGTCAAGGCGCTGCAGCGCTACGGCCTCCATGCCCGCCCGGTGAACAAGATCCACGAAGGCCGTCCCAACGTGCTGGACCTCATCAAGAGCGGGCAGATCCAGCTGATCATCAACACGCCGTCCGGGCGGCTGCCGCGGGCCGATGAAGTCCTCATCCGGTCGGCGGCGGCGCAACTGGGCGTGCCCTGTATCACGACGGTGGCCGGCGCGCAGGCCTCGGTGAACGGCATCAGCACGCTCGTGAAGCGTGAGCTCAGCGTCACCCCCCTACAGCGGTACCACGAGCGGCTGCGCGGGCAGGTGGCGGGATGAGCGCCGAGCAGCGCGGCAGCGCGCGCATCCGGCATCCCTTCATGCTGCGGTACCGTCCGGCCCAGTCGGCGACCGCCTCGTGGAGCGTGACCCCGCTGCTCGATCTGAGCGCCAAGGGGGCCAGGTTTCTCTCGGATCGGCCGCTGGCCAAGGGGCAGGCGCTGGAGCTGCACTTCCTGCTGCCCGGCTCGCCGGTGCCGGTGGCGATGGTTGGGCAGGTGGCGTGGGTCACGGCAGGAGGCACGCTCGGGCTGGCGAAGGTCGGGGTGAGCTTCGCAGCGCCGGACGGGGCCTCGCAGGCGCTGCTAGACCAAGCGGTGCAGCATTTCCTCAAGCGATCAGCATGAGCGAGCGCCGGTCGTTTCCGCGCGTGCCGCACGACTTCAACGGGCAGTTCAGGCAGGCGGGCGTATTCACGGAGCTCTGGAACCCCATGTCGGTGATGAACCTCAGCGCCAGCGGGATGCGGTTCCGCACCGACCTGCCGCTGGAAGCGGCGATGGTCCTCGATTTGAAGTTCCAGATACCAGGGCTGGAGGGCGCGCTGAACTCGCAGGGCCGCGTCGTGTGGACCGCCATGCCCGCCGCTGGCATCATCGAAGCCGGCGTGGAGTTCCTGGACTTGTCGCTGGAGCAGAAAGCGGCGATCGATCGGATGGTGGAGTTCCTGCGGGCCGAGGTGAAGCCGGGAGCCGCGCCGATCAAAAAATCGGAGCAGCGGCGATTTGACCGGGTCCCGGAGGTGTTCGATGTCCGTTGCCGGGCCTACGGGGCGCTGAGCGAGGGGTGGCGGCTGGTTTACACGATGGACGTGAGCGCCGGCGGCATCGGGTTCCAGACGGCCGACCTGTTCTATGAGGACCAGATGCTGGAGATCCAGATCACGCTGCCCAGCTTCCGCGCCCCGCTCTCATTGCGGGGTGTCGTGGTGCGCTGCCGATCGGTTGCCGGCGCGTACGATTGCGCCGCCGAGTTCGTGAACGTCTCCCCGGACCAGCAGGCGGCCATCGACATGCTGGTGCAGTTTTTGCGGCGGCGGCCGTAGGCGGTCAGCCGTCATGGCGGATCTGCGGGTGTCGCTCGGCGCGCTCACGCTCCGCAACCCGGTGCTCGCGGCCGCCGGCACGTTCGGCTACGGCGCGGAGTTCGCGCGCGCGGTCCCGCTGGCGCGCCTTGGCGGGATCATCACGAAAACGCTCACCCTGGCGCCGCGCGCCGGCAATCCGCCGCCGCGGCTCGCCGACACCCCTGCCGGCCTGCTGAACTCCGTGGGGCTGGCCAACGCCGGCCTCGAGGCCTTCCTGCGGGAGAAGCTGCCCCCGCTTGAGCGCGTGGATGTGCCGCTCATCGTCAGCATCCTGGGAGAAACCCCGGAAGAGTTGCAGGCGTTGGTCCAGGCGCTGGACCGCGCGGCGCGCGTGGATGCCATCGAGCTGAACCTCTCCTGTCCGAATCTGCGCGGCGGCCGCGGCCTGGTCGCGCACGATCCTGAGCAGACCGCGGCGATGGTGGGTGCTGCGCGCGCGCGGACCGGCAAACCGCTTTTGGCCAAGCTCAGCCCTGATGTGACGGATCTGGCGCCCATCGCCCAGGCAGCCGAGCGAGCCGGTGCTACCGCAGTGGTGATCGCGAACACCTTCCCGGGCATGAGCATCGATCCGGCGACGCGGCGCTCGCGGTTGGGGGCCACTACCGGCGGGCTCAGCGGGCCGGCGATCCGCCCCCTAGCCGTGTATCGCGTGTGGTATACTGCCCCTTCTCTCCAGGTGCCGGTCATCGGCGTCGGCGGAATCACCCGCGCCGAGGACGCCCTGGAGTTCTTGATCGCCGGCGCGGCCGCGGTGGCGGTGGGGACCGCGAATTTTGCCGACCCGCGCGCGCCGCTGCGCGTGGCGCGCGGGATCGAGCGCTATCTGGCTCGGCATCGGCTGGCGTCGGTCGCCGAGCTGCGCGGATCACTGCAGACGACGTAAACATGGCCGCGCGCACCCACGCTTGCCCGCCGCCCCGTAGGCGGGGCAGCGACGCCAGGCAGCGGCTCATCGTGGCGCTGGATGCGACGGCCCTGGCGCCGGCGCTGCGGCTGGCCCGCGCGCTGCGCGGATCCGCGCGCACGGTCAAAGTGGGCAGCGCGCTCTTTACCGCCTGCGGACCCGAGGCGGTGCGGCGGCTACGCGCGCTCGGCTTTGCGGTCATGCTGGACTTGAAGTTCTTGGATATTCCGTCGACGGTGGCATTGAGCTGCCGCTCGGCGGCAGGCCTGGGCGTGGCGTTGTTGACGGTGCATGCGTCGGGGGGGCGCGCCATGCTGGAGGCGGCGGTGCGCGGCGCGCGCGAGGGCGCCTGGCGGTCGGCTCGGCCAGGCGTGTTGGCGGTGACCGTGCTGACCAGTGACGCCGGCGGCTCAAGCGCCGAGCGGGTGATGGCGCTGGCCAACGGCGCGGTGAACGCCGGGTGCGACGGCCTTGTCGCCTCGGCGCAGGAAGCGGCGGCCTTGCGCCGCCGGTTCGGGCCGCGGCTGCGGATCGCGTGCCCAGGGATCCGGCCTTCGGGCGGCGCCGGCGACGATCAGCGCCGCACCGCTGCGCCGGGCGAGGCGCTGCGCGCCGGAGCGGATTGGCTGGTCATCGGACGCCCCATCACCGCCGCGCGCGACCCGCGGACCGCGGCAGAGGCCATCCTGCACGACATGGAGGACGCGCTGGCATGTTGACCAAAGAGCAGCTCCTGAGGATGTTCCGCAAGAGCAAGGCGCTGCAGCGGGGCCATTTCGAGCTCTCCTCCGGGCTGCACAGCGGCCACTACTTCCAGTGCGCGCAGGTGCTCCAATATCCCCGGCAGGCGACCCTCATCGGCCGCGAGCTGGCGCGCCGCCTCCGCGCCAAAAAGCCCACCGTGGTGGTCGGGCCGGCCTCGGGCGGCATCATCCCGGCCTTTGAGACGGCGCGCGCGCTCGGCGCCCGCGCGCTGTACTCCGAGCGGGTGGATGCCGAAATGCAGCTGCGCCGCGGCTTCACGGTCACGAAAAAGGATCGCGTCGTCATCGTCGAGGACGCCATCACGACCGGCGAATCCGCCAGAAAAGTCGCGGCCATGGTTGAAAGCTTCGGGGCCAAGGTCGTCGGCATCGCGGCCATCGTGGACCGCTCGGGGGGCAAGGTCCGCTTCCCAGGCCGCAAGTTCACGCGCCTCTTCGCGCTGGCCTTCGAGACCTTCCCGCCGCACGAATGTCCGCTGTGCAGCGAACAGATTCCCGTCACGCGCCCGGGGCGCGTCCGGAGCCGCGTCCTCTGACTTGGTGATGGCGGCGGCATTCTGGATCCTCGCGGCGCTAGTGGTGCTCGGCGCGTTCTGGGTGGTCACCCTCGGCAACCTCTTCCGCGCAGCGCTCAGCCTCGGAATCGTGCTGCTCGGCGTGGCCGGGCTCTTCATCCTTCTTGAGGCCGAGTTCCTCGCCTTCGCGCAGATCCTCGTCTATGTCGGCGCGATCCTCACCCTGGTGGTCTTCGCCATCATGCTCACCGCGCGGCTGCAGGCCGCCTCGCCGGCGGCGCCCGCCAGCCGGCAGGCGGTGCCGGCGGCGCTGGTCGCGCTCAGCCTCTTTGCGCTGCTGGCTGCGGTGACCTGGCGGATTGACTGGCCGGCGCTGGAGTCGTGGCGCGCCGCGCTTAGCCCAGGCCTCGCGATCCCATCGGCGGCGCGTGCGGTGCCCCTGGCCGAGCTCGGGCAGCAATTGGTGACCACCCTCGTGCTGCCGTTCGAGGTCGTGTCGCTCGTCTTCATCGTCGCGCTGATCGGCGCGTTCGGCATCGCCGACCCATGGACCGGTCGGCGTCCGGCGGGCGACTAATGCCCCTGCGGCCCATGCTTCTGCTGGCGCACGCGCTGTTCTGCCTCGGCGTGTACGGCATTCTGACGCGCCGCAACGCGATCGGCCTGCTGCTGGCCATCGAACTCATCCTCAATGCCGCGGCGCTCAACTTTGTCGTCTTCGGCCGGCGGGTCGGGGAAGCGAGCGGGCAGGCGTTCGCCCTCTTCATCATCGCGCTGGCCGCGTGCGAGGCGGTGGTCGGCCTTGCGATTATCCTGAGCCTGTACCGCCATGCGAAGACCGTGTACGCGGATCACGTGGACCTGCTGAAAGGCTGATGCACGTGGCACTCTCTCCGGCCGCGCCCGCGGCGCTGACGCCTGAGATCGCGCTCATTCCGCTGTTGCCGCTCGCCGCGTTCTGCGCGCTCACCCTCTTCGGCCGCCGGCTCGGACGATTCAGCGCGTGGATCACGGTCGCGGCGCTGGCCGGCGCCGCCGGGGCGAGCCTGGCGCTGGGTCCGGCGATCGCCGCCGGGCGCACGCTCGCCCTGCGCTGGACGTGGCTCGCGGCGGGCGATCCGCGGTGGACGGTCGGCTTGGCCGTCGATGGCCTCACGTGGCTCATGCTCGTGGTCGTCACGGTGATCGGCACGCTCATCGCCGTCTACTCCACCGGCTACATGCGCGGCGATCCGCGCTATCCGCGTTTCTTCGCGTATCTGGCCCTCTTCTGCGCCTCGATGCTCACGCTGGTGCTGGCGGACCACCTCGTGCTGCTCTACGCCGGGTGGGAGCTTGTCGGGCTGTGCTCGTACCTGCTCATCAGCTTCTGGTTCGAGAAGCCGGCCGCGGCCGACGCCGGCCGCAAGGCCTTCCTCACGACGCGGATCGGGGACACCGGCCTGCTGCTCGGCATCCTGACCCTGGTGTTCGCGAACGGCCCGCTGCGCTTCGAGGCCTTCGCGTCCGCCAGGCTCGCG
>JAHFGU010000193.1 GCA_023247285.1 Candidatus Omnitrophota bacterium | reverse complement strand
GGGATGCGCAGCGCGCGGCTGCCGGCTACCGCGCGGGCCCGCGCCTCCAGCGTGGCGGCGTAGGCGCGAGCGCTCATGCGATGGTGCACGAGCGGGTCCCGCTGGTAGGCGTCGATCACCGACGCGTCATGGCAGAGATTGCTCAGATCGAGGTCCATCGAGAACTGCAGGCTAGGCCAGACCGCCAGGCAGGCCCGGGCGATCACCCGCTTCCACGCCGGGATCGGGAACCCCACCTCGAGCAGGGGGGATTGCAGCACCAGCCTCGAAAGCCGCTCGGGATGCTGGATCGCCCACAGGATCGCCACCAGGCCGCCAAAGCTGTGCCCGAAGAGCGCGTGCCGGGCCGTCCCGGCCGCAGGGAGGAGGACCTCTTCGGTGAGCGCGCGGAGGGGGACGATCATGTCATCGACCTGGCGCACATCACCAGGACACCCGTCCGAGCGTCCGTGGCCCCGCAAGTCAGGCACCGCAACCGCAATGCCCTGCTCCGCCAGGGCGCTAGCGAATGCGGTATAGCGCCCGCCGTGCTCGCCAAACCCGTGCACCATGACCAGCAGCGCCTGGACAGGAGCCGGCGTCCACGTCCGGTAATAGACCCGCTCGTTCGATCCGGGCATGGTCCAAGCGCCTTCCTGATACCGCGCGCTCATGGCGCAGCAGCCGCTTCATAGAGCTGCCTGAGGACCGGCTCATAGCGCTGCGCGATGACCGCCCGCTTGGCCTTCAAGGTTGGCGTCAGCTCGCCGGCGCCGAGCGAGAATTCCTGGTCGAGGAGGGCGATCTTCTTCACTTGCTCAAAGGACGGAAGAGCCTGCTGGAGCGCTTGCACGCGCTCGAAGTACAGCTGCTGCACGCGCGGGTCGCGGACCAGGTCATGCAGCAAGCCGCCCGCAAACCCGTGCTCCACGGCGTAGCGATGGAGCTGTTCGGCATTCGGGACGATGAGAGCGACGCAGTACGGCTGGCGGTCGCCATAGACGAACGCCTGGCTGATGAACGGATCGGTCACGAACCGATTCTCGAGCTTCTGCGGCGCCACGAACTTCCCGCCGGCGGTTTTGATCAAATCCTTTTTGCGGTCGGTGATGACCAGATGGCCGTGCGCATCGAAGGCGCCGATGTCTCCGGTGTACAGCCACCCATCGACGATGGCTGCGGCCGTCGCCTCAGGCTTCTGATAGTAGCCCTGCATGACGTGCGGCCCGCGCGTGAGGATTTCCCCGTCCTCTGCAAGGCGCACCTCCACGCCGGCCAAGGGGGAGCCCACTGTGCCGAAGCACGGCAGGGGGAGGCGGTTGACCGCGATGACCGGCGAGGTTTCCGTGAGGCCGTACCCCTCGAGGATCGTCACGCCGATGCTGTAGAAGAACTCGCCGATCTCGCGGGCCAGCGGCGCGCTGCCCGACACGAAGAACCGCAACCGGCCGCCCAGCCGCGCCTGGAGCTTGCGCAGCACCAGCAGCCGTGCAAGCGCATGTTCGGCGGCGAGGGGCGCTAGGACGTGGCGCCGGGCCAGCCGTTGAATGGCCACCCGCCTGCCAACGCCAAGGGCCCAGCGCAGCAGCGCGCGTTTGAGCGGGCTGGCCTGCCGGATGGCCTCTTGAATGCGCGCGTAGAGCTTCTCAAAGAACCGCGGGACGCCCAACATGATCGTGGGACGGACCTCGAGCATATTCGCCGGAATGGTGTCCATGCTCTCGGCAAACGCGACCGTGGCACCGGTCCAGAGGATGAGGTACCAGCCGGCCATGCGCTCAAAGACGTGGCACAGCGGCAGGAATGACAGGTGCCGGTCGGCGCCTGTGACCGGAATGGCCTCGAGCGATGCCTCGACGTTCGAAAGGAAATTCTGATGAGAGAGCATCACGCCCTTCGGCTCCCCGGTGGTTCCCGAGGTGTAAATGAGGGTGGCGGGCTGGTCTGGATGGATCTGGCGGCGGCGGTGCAGGGCCAGGTCATGGAGCTTGGGCCCGAGTTCGCGGCCGATGCGGAGGGCGTCGTTCCAGGTGACAATCAAGGCGTGGTGCTGCTGATCCGGGTTCATCACCAGGATGGCCCGGATGGAGGGGATCTGGCGGCTGATGGCGACGAGCGTATTCGCGGAGGTGGAGCTCGACGCGACGCAGGCCACCGGCTCGCAATCCCGGCAGAGCAGCCGAATCTCGGATTCGGTGAGGGTTGGATAGACCGGCACGGTCCACGCGCCGACCGATTGGATCGCCACATCGGCGATGCCCCACTCTGGCCGGTTCTCCGACAGGAGGAGGACCCGGTCGCCAGGGTTGACTTGGATCGAGAGCCAATAGGTGCTGAGCGCGGAGACGTCTTCAAGCGCCTCGCGCCAACTGACCTCGCGATAGGCGCCCTGGCGCTTGACGAGGAAGAGCGGCTTGCGCTCGAGGGCCGCCGCTTGGCGGCGGAACAGTTCTGGAATGGTTTGCGACATGGCCAGGGAAGACTGGCTTAGGAGCTGACGATGCCCTGCTCCAGCCACTCGAACCGTCCGGCGAGCGTTTCCTGCGCCGCACGGTACGTCAATCGGTCGTCGTTCCGGTGGACCAGGCGGAGGGCCTGGGCGATCCGGCGCCTGGCCAGCCGGCAGAAGAGGTCCGCCAGCTCCACCGAGCCAGGCTGGGCAGGTTGGCGAACGCCTGCCCCCACGGTGCGGGAACACACCGCGACCATGGCGAAGAGGTCGGCGCCGACATCCACCAGGCGTCCGAGCCGCTGCTGCTGGAGCGCCAATCGCGTCTGGTACCGCAGGGCACTGTGGAACAGCGTCCGCGCGAGGCGGCGGCTGGTGCGCTCGATGAATCGAAGATGGCCGGCCAGCGGCCCGGCGCTCGCATGGCGAGGCCACCAGGGCCAGGCGCACCACAGCCGGGGATACCACGCCGCGTACCACACCGCGGCGCGCGCGACAGCGCCCAACTTCACCGGCAGCGGGGTCTTGGGATCCAGCACGCGCCCCACCCGACGCATGTGCGCATCGAGCGCCTCCCGCGCGATGAACAGGCGCATGATCTGGCTCGTGCCTTCAATGATGAGATTGATGCGGGCATCGCGCAGCATGCGCTCCACCGGATACCCCGGCTCCCCGCGCCCGCGCAGCG
>JAHFGU010000192.1 GCA_023247285.1 Candidatus Omnitrophota bacterium | reverse complement strand
GCGTGCTGATCGAGGGCGTGGATCTCTGGTCCCTGCACGGCGAGGAGCTGGACCGCGTCCGGCTGAAGTTCGGCATGCTGTTCCAGAACGCCGCGCTCTTCGACTCGATGACCGCGTTCGAGAACATCGCCTTCCCGTTGCGCGAGCACTCCACCATGAGCGCCAGCGCGATCCGCCAGCGCGTGCACGAATGCCTGCAGCTGGTCGGGCTCGAGGGCGCCGACGACCTCTATCCCGCGGAGCTCTCCGGCGGCATGCGCAAGCGGGCCGGCCTGGCCCGCGCGCTGGCCATAAGCCCGGAGATCGTGCTCTATGACGAGCCGACCACCGGGATCGACCCGATCATGGGCGACATCATCAACGACCTCATCATCGCGCTCCGCGACCGGTTGAAGGTGACTTCCGTCGTCGTGACGCATGACATGCGCAGCGCCTACAAAGTAGCGGATCGCATCGCCATGCTTTACAATGGAAAGACCGTCGAGGTCGGCCGACCGGACGACATCCGCGCCTCCAAGAATCCGGTGGTGCAGCAATTCATTCTGGGGGAAGCGGTTGGGCCGATCAAGGAAGGGTTGCCCGACCGCCGGGTGCTCACCCGCTGGTCAGGGCGCACCCAGATCAGCTTCCGCTAGCCGGGGGACACGCATGGCGTCGCGCTGGTCATTGGAAGTCAAGGTGGGCGTGTTCATCATCTCAGGATTGGCGTTGCTCCTCGTGTTCGTCTTCGCCATCGGGGATTTCGCCGCGTTGTTCGAGCCCTGGTACCGGCTGCGCGTGCTCTTCGAAACCGCCAACGGCATCACGGACGGGTCGCCGGTGCAGTACGCCGGCGTCGAGATCGGCAAGATCGAGCGGGTGGACATCGTCTATCCCGAGGGGGAGCCCGCGCCGAAGGTGGCGCTGTCCGTGCGGCTGCCCTCGCGCGTGGTCGTGCGCGCGGATGACCAGGTGACGATCAGCACCTTCGGCCTGCTGGGAGAGAAGTACCTTGAGATCCGCCCAGGCCCCGGGCACGGCGAAGTGCTGAAGCCCGAGGGCCAGATCTGGGGCCAGCCGCCGGTCTCGACGGAGCGGATCATGGAGCGGTCCAACGAAGTCCTGTCCGAATTCAAGCAGACCTTGGAGGGGCTCAACAGCCTGGTCGGCGATCCGGAGGCGCGCATCTACCTGAAGGAAGCGATGCAGGAGGCGCGGGACGTGACCCGCAACTGGAAGGTCCTCGGCGAGCGGCTCAATCTCGCGATATCCCACGCGGAGTCCGGCCAGGGGAACCTCGGCAAGATGCTTTACGATGAGGAGCTCTATCGGCGCGTCGAGCTGTTCGTCGACGACCTGCGCGCCCATCCCTGGAAGCTCCTCGTCCGGCCGAAGCAACAGCAGTCGGCGGGCGGAACACAGTCGTCACCGCGGTAACTTGCTCTAGGCTCTAGGCTGGAGGCTCGAGGCGTTGTGGTCTTTGCCTTCAGCCTGCAGCCTTCAGCCTAGAGCGAATCTGTTTATGTCGAAGCTGAAGACCCTCTTTATCTGCCAGCAGTGCGGCTCCCAGTCGCTCAAGTGGGGCGGCCGCTGCCCGGGGTGCGGGCAGTGGAACACGCTCGTTGAGGAGATTGTCGAGCCGCAGGCCGACAGCCCGGCGCTCGCCGGCGGCACCGCACCCGTGCGGCTCGGCGATGTCTCGCTCGAGGACCGCGTGCGGATGCCCACCGGGCTCGGCGAGTTCGACCGCGTCCTCGGTGGCGGCATCGTGCCAGGCTCGGTCACGCTGGTAGGCGGCGAGCCCGGCATCGGCAAGTCCACGCTGCTCTTGAGCGTGGCCGGCGCGCTAGCCGCGGCCAAGCAGACGGTGCTGTATGTGAGCGGGGAAGAGTCGCTGCGGCAGATCAAGCTGCGCGCGACACGCTTGGGGTTGAGCTCGGCCGAGGCGCTGATGCTGGCCGAAACGCGCCTGGAGCCGATCCTCGAGGCCATCCGGCAGGCCAACGCCCGCGTCGTGATCATCGATTCGATCCAGGTGCTCGAGACCTCCCAGCTCGCTTCGGCGCCCGGCTCCATTGGGCAAGTGCGGGCATGCGCGCAAGCGCTGCTCCGCCAGGTGAAGGCCGGCCAGGGCGCGCTCTTTCTCGTGGGCCATGTGACCAAGGAAGGATTTCTCGCCGGGCCGAAGGTGCTGGAGCATCTGGTCGATACGGTCCTCTACTTCGAGGGCGAGCCGACCAGCGGGTTCCGCCTGCTGCGCTCCACGAAAAACCGGTTTGGCGCGACGTATGAGCTGGGCGTGTTCCATATGACGGCGGAAGGCCTCGTCGAGGTGCCGAATCCTTCCGAGCTCTTCCTGAGCGACCCCGCCAGCGGCGGGGTTCCCGGCTGCATGGTCACCGTGAGCCTCGAGGGCAGCCGCCCATTGCTCGTCGAGGTGCAGGCCCTGACCAGCCCGTGCGGGATCGGGCTGCCGCGGCGGCGCACGGCGGGCGTGGACTTCAACCGGCTCTCCATGCTGCTGGCGGTGCTGGAGCAGCGGGTCGGGCTCAAGCAGCTGGCCCAGCACGACGTGTTTGTCTCCTCGCTGGGCGGCGCGCGGCTCCTCGAGCCGGCCGCCGATCTCGGGATCGCCCTCGCCATCGCCTCGAGCCTGCGGGAGCATCCGACCAGCCGGCGCGACCTGGCCATCGGCGAGGTGGGGTTGACCGGAGAGATCCGCCCGGTCACGAACGTCATCCAGCGGATCCATGAAGCCAAGCGGGTGGGCTTTCAGCGCTGCGTTATTGCCGCGCAGCGCAGCGGGGCCCCGCAGGTGGACGGCATCGAGGTGGTGCCGGTGCGCCACGTGCGGGACGCCGTATCATTTATCATTCAAGGAGGTGGGTGATGGACTTGCGGTTCGTCCGGGTGGGATTCATTATCATCAGCGCGCTGCTCGGATCGCAGATGGTCGGGCTGCACGAGGATTGGCCGGGCTGGACGCGGGGATTCCTGGGTGCTGTGCTGGGCGTCATCCTGGTCTTCGTCGAGGCGGCCATCCACCGGATCGGCCGCGTGTCGGTGCGCGGCTTCTCCGCCGCGGTGTTCGGGCTGCTCTTCGGGCTCATCATGGCGAAGCTGGTGTCCGACGCCATCG
>JAHFGU010000191.1 GCA_023247285.1 Candidatus Omnitrophota bacterium | reverse complement strand
TCACGCGCCCGTCCACCTGAAGTATTATTCCTGCCACGCGAGGCGGAAGGACGGCGCGAAGGCGTGCGTCCACAAGCGGTGCCACCGCTGGGAGGAGTTTGAGGCCAACGGCTTCGCCAAAATCATCGAGCACGTCAATCTGATCATCGGGCAGCCAGGATACTTGGAAGAAAAAATGAGCTTGATGTCGCTTCAGGAGATGAACGTCCTGAAGAAACAGATCGCGGATCGGAAGGTGCACCTGGCGAAGATCGAGGGGTATAAAGAGCGGTGGCGGCAGGCGTTCGAGGAGCGCGAGATTGACGCGAAGGAAATGACCGCTCGGCTCAAAGGATTCGACGACGACGGCTTCCGCATCGAGCATGAGATTCTGGAACTGGAAATGCAGATCGAGGACGTGCTGAAGAAGCGGACGGACGTGAATCAGGCAAAGCAGTTTGCGCGGGAGTTTGAGAAGAACTGGGAGTACGCGACTGCCGAGCAGCGGAAGGACATGATCAACGCCCTGGTGAAGCGGGTGCGGGTGTTCAACGATGGCCGCACCGAGTTTGATTTCAACTTCTGATGGTTCTGGCGGTTATGGTGAGTTCTTGCTGAATATCCCCCTTCCTTCCTTAGATCAGCCGGCGCCAGATTGACGATGAAGCGCTTGGACGGCAGGGCAAAGCCGCTGGTGGCCAAGGCGGAGCGCACGCGTTCCTTGGCTTCGGTGACCGCGCGGTCCGGCAGGCCGACAATCGCCAGTCCGGGCAGGCCGCGGCCGCTGTGGACTTCCACGGCTACCGGCCAGGCGTCCAGGCCGATGGGCAGGTAGGAGCGCGTCTGGGCAAGCAGGGCAAGAAACCACTTGTATTGCCAGACGCTGAGGAGTAAACTACACGGTACTTTATAACCCATTCGGAGTCAAGGAGAATCCTATGGCGATTCGCATGCGCAATCGGGTGGTCGTGGCGGTCCTGGCCATCGCAGCCGCAGCCGGTTTGTGGCGGGCCGGCGCGGTCGAGCAGGAAAAACGGCGCTTGGCCAACGCCTACCAGCAAGCGCAGGCCCAGCTCGCCCATCTAGCCGAAGAGCGCGCGAAGCTCGCTGAAGAGCTCACAGGCGCCCACCAGACCATTGAGGGCCAAACAGCCAGCCTGGCGCAACTGCAGGGAGACCTCGACCGCGTGCAGCGCCAACTGGAGGACACCACGCAGGAGCTGGCCTCCCTGACCCAGGAGCATGAGGCGCTGCGCGCCGAGCACCTGACGCTTGCAGGCCAGTTCGAGGCCGTCCAGCATGAGAAGCAGCAGCTCGAAGCCAAGCTCTCGGACATCCATCAGCTGAAGCTCGCCATCCGGGACGTCCGGAACAAGATGTGGGAGCGGCGCTTCGCCGCCCTGCGGACGCGCTGGCAGGAGCGGGTCGCGTCGCTGGAGCGGCAGGATGAGGAGCGCCTGGCCTCCGGCAATCGCGGCTACATTCTGCGCGAAGGCCTGTCGACCATCAGCCAAACGCCCACGCCGCGCTTGCACGTCCACGTCCTCGAGCCGCGCGTTGAATAAGAGCGCATGGGGTCGGCGTTCCAGGCGTGGTTCAGCAACCGCACGTTCCTGGCGTGGCTCTTTGCGTGCATAGCCTCCCAGACGATCAAGGTGGCGATCGGCGCCATCCAGTTGAAGCGATTTGACTTCCGCTGGGTCATCGGCACCGGCGGAATGCCGAGCACCCACGCCGCGGGCGTTACCGCACTGACCACCGCTATCGGCCTCCACGCCGGGTTCAATTCTCCCCTCTTTGCCTCCGCCGTCGCCTTCACCGTGGTCACCCTCTTTGACGCGCAGGGGGTGCGCCGGTGGAGCGGGCGCCAGGCGCAGATTCTCAATAAGATGATGGAAGACATCTATTTCAAGCGGCGGATTCAGGAGCAGCGGCTGAAGGAGCTGTTGGGTCACACGCCGCTCGAGGTATTCGCGGGGATGGGGGTCGGGCTCACGACGGCGCTGGTGCTGGGATAAAGCGCCGGCGCAGCGGGGCGCAGCAGGGGGTCGGGGAGCGGATGCGACGGCAGGTGATTATCTGGGTCAGCGCGGGGTTGGCCGTGGTGGTGGTGATCGCCGGGTTGGTGCTGGCCAGCCAGCAGGGATGGCTGGGGCGGCGGGAGCAGCGGTTGCTCTCGCGGGCAGCCAACGCCGAGCGCCAGGGCAATTTCACGGAGGCCCAGGCGAATCTGGAAGAGCTGATCGCCACCTTTCCGGATTCCGCGTGGGCGGACGACGCGCTCCTCAAGCTCGGCCAGGTGTATGAAACGCAGCAGCAGCTCGTCGAGGCCCGCTCCATGTACCGCATGCTGCTCGAGCGGTTCCCGGATTCTCCGCTGGTGCCGCAGACGCAGGCCCGCCTGGGCGAGGTCAATATCGCCCTGCTCTTTTCGCCGACGGTCACCGAGCTCGACACGGTCCACGTGGTCAAGCCGGGTGACACGCTCGGCAAAATCGCCTCGACCTATAGCACGACGATCGAGCTCATCAAGCGGGCCAACGGGCTCAAGAGCGACGTGATCCGGCCCGAGCAGAAGCTGAAGACCCCGAAGGGCAAATTCAGCATCGTCGTCGACAGGTCGCAGAACCAGCTGCTCCTGACCGCGGATAACCAGTTCATCAAGACCTATCCGGTCGCCACCGGCAAAGACAACTCGACGCCGGTGGGGACCTTCAAGGTGGTCAACCGCATTCCCAATCCGGTGTGGTACGCGGAGCACGCGGTCGTGCCGCCGGACAGCCCCGAGAACATCCTCGGCACCCGCTGGCTGGGCATCGACAAGCAGGGCTACGGCATCCACGGCTCCGTCGACCCGAACGCGATCGGGCACCAGGTGACCGCAGGCTGCGTGCGGATGACCAATAAAGACGTCGAGGAGCTCTTCGACATCATCCCGATCGGCACAGAGGTCACGATCGTCGACTGAGATGCCGCAGCTGGAGGAGGCGCCCGCCGGCGCCGTCGTGAAGATGAACGGCTATCGGTACGATTTCGAAAAGCCGATCGCGGAACTGGAGCACCGGCTCGCGGAAGCGCGCAAAGCGCCGGAGCGGGAAACGCGCGGCGCGGGCGTCAAGGCGCTCGAAGCCCAGCTCGAGCAGCTC
>JAHFGU010000080.1 GCA_023247285.1 Candidatus Omnitrophota bacterium | reverse complement strand
TCCGACCCGGCCAACCCCAGCTTCCGCATCATCGACCTGCAGCGGATCCTCTACAAGGGGATCATGAAGGAGAACATCGACCTCGTGGCCGGCGATATCGTCGTGATCCCCACGACGGTCTGGGGCGGGATCAACGACTTCCTCAACGAGCTGCTCAGCCCGGCCGGCCACGCAGGCGGCGTGGCGGCGCTGGCTGCGCTCTGATGATTGGCAAAGACGACACGCAGATTCTCTGGCAAGACTACCTGGCGGTGATCATCCGCCGGCGCTGGTGGTTCATCCTCCCTTGCGTCCTCATCGTGGCCGCGGCGATGACCACCGGCATGGTGCTGCCCAAGGTCTACCGGGCCGAGGCGGCGGTGCTGGTCGAGACGCCGGAGATCATGAATCCCCTGATCAGCGGGGTGGCGATCGCGACCAATGTCGAGCAGCGGATGCGGACCATCGTGGACCAGCTGCTGGGCTGGACCAGCCTCAGCCGCCTGGTGCACAAACTAGGCCTCGACAAAGACGTGCATAACCCGGGCGAGCTCGAATCCCTGATCGGGAAAATCCAGAAGAACCTCCACGTGGTGTTCGCCGGGCACGGGAGCCTGATCAAGATCTCGTATGACGGGGCGGAGCCGCGGCTCACCCAGCAGGTCGTCAACACCATCACCGAGGTCTATCTCGAGCGCAACATGGAGTCCCAGCACGACGAGGCCCAGGCGGCGATCACCTTCATCGGCAGCGAGCTGGACGTCTACCGCAAGAAGCTGGAGGAATCAGAGCTGAAGCTGCGGGAGTTCAGGGAGCTCCACACGATGGACATGCCCGTGGCCATGCAGCTCAACGACCAGCTCATCAACCTCGAAGTCACCCTTGCCCAGCTCCTCGTCGAGAATACGGAGGAGCATCCGACGGTGATCCAGGTCAAGCGCCAGATCGAGGAGCTGAAGCGGCGGCGCAACGAAGAGATCAAGCGCGTGATCGTCGCGGCCATGGCAAAGGGGCAGAACCCGGAGATCTACGCCGACATGGCCGCCATGCTCGACGCGTCAGCGCCTGCGCCATCGCCGGATCCCAAGCTGCGCAGCGCCAAGGAAGCGTATCAGATGTGGGTGGAGCGCCTCGATAGCGCCGCAGTGCAGGTGGTGCGCCCCTCGGCAGCGCCGGGGGGCGGCGTGGAAGCCACCGCGGTCGCGGCATCGCCCGGCGCGCCAGCACCCGGGCCCGGCTTCGCTGCTGCGCCGCCGCCGCGCGTGGCCAGCGACGCGCGCATGGTGTCGCTGACGCTGGGTCCGCGCCAGGAGCAGGAGATGGCCCGCCTCGAGCGCGACACCGAGATCAACCGCAAGACCTACCTCGACATGAAGCAGCGCCTGGAGCAGGCCCGCATCACGCAGCGGCTGGGCAAGTCGGACGAGGGCACCAAGTTCAAAGTGGTCGAGCCGGCCCGCCTGCCGCTGGCCCCGGTCTTCCCGAACCTGTGGCTCTTCTTCTTCGGCTCGCTGCTGGTGGGCATCCTGGTCGGCACGACGGCGGTCTTCGCCGGCGAGTACCTCGATGATTCGTTCGTCACGGCCGACGACCTGCAGGCGGTGCTGGGCGTGCCGGTGCTCGGCAGCATCTCGACCATCCTGACCACCGATGACGTGGCCGCCAAACGCCGGCGGATGCGCGGCTGGGTCTCGCCGGAAACGCAGCTCAAGCGCGTGAACCGGCGGCTGCTGCACCCGGCCTGGCAGCGGCTCGACCACGTCCTCTCGCGCTGGGGACTGTGACAAATGCGGAATGGGGAATGCGGAATGGAGAATAACGCATGAAGAGCCAGGAATTGCAGCGCAGGACGAAGGCGTTTGCGCTACAGGGGATCCGGTTCATTGAAACGCTGCCGGCAACCAAAACGTCGGATGTGATGAGTCGCCAACTTCTGCGATCTGGAACTTCGGTGGGGGCGAACTACCGAGCCGCCTGTCGGGCCAAGTCCCGCGCGGACTTCATTGCCAAGATGTCGGTTGTCGAAGAGGAAGCCGATGGATGTGCCTACTGGCTTGAATTACTCGAAGAGACAGGGGTAGTCAAGCCATTGTCATCGAAAGCGCTGACCCAAGAGGCCCACGAGATCACAGCCATGACGGTCGCGTCCATTAAGAGTGCGCGGAAATCGTCGCAGTCCCTCCATTCCGCATTCCGCATTCCACATTCCACATTTACCGATTGGGCTTCGCGCTAATGTACGAAGCATTTTTTGGCCTGCGCGAGAAGCCGTTCCGGATGACGCCGGACACCCGGTATTTCTACCCGTCGGAAAAGCACGTGGACGCGCTCAACCACATGGTCTATGCCATCGAGGAGCGCCGCGGGTTCGTCGTGATCACCGGCGAGATCGGCTCCGGCAAGACCACGCTCTCGCGCGTGCTCTTCCACAAGCTCGACCCGCGCACCAAGACCGCCATCCTGCGCAACACCCACCTGAGCGCCAGGGATCTCATCAGCGCGACACTGGACGAGCTGGAGATGCCGTACCGGCCGGAGAGCACGAAGAGCCAGCTCATCGGCAAGCTCAACGAGTACCTCATCGACCAGCTCAGCGAGGACAACAACGTCGTCCTGCTCGTCGACGAGGCGCAGAATCTGAAGCCGTCGGTGCTGGAAGAAGTCCGGATGCTCTCCAACCTCGAGACGGAAACGGACAAGCTCATCCAGATCGTCCTCATGGGCCAGCCGGAGCTGAAGCAGAAGCTCTGGCTCAAGGAGCTCACCCAGCTGCGGCAGCGCGTGACGCTGCACTACCACCTGGGGGCGCTCGACGCGCCGGAGACCGGCGGCTACGTCGCGCATCGGATGCACGTGGCCGGCGCCAACGGCGTGGAGATCTTCCAGCCTGAGGCGCTGGACAAGATCTACGGCGCGACCAAGGGCGTGCCGCGCCTGATCAACGGCCTCTGCGACCGGGCGCTGTTGACCGGCTACGTGCAGGATAGCCGGGTGATCGGCGCGGAGATCATCGACGAAGTCGTGCAGGAGCTGCCCGCACTCACGGAGAAGGCATGAGCAAAGTCATGAACGCGGTCCACCAGGCGGAACAGGGACGGGACACCGCGCACGCGCAGCAGGAGCCGGAGCGCGGCAACGGCCGGAAGTCCGGGGTCGTCCAGTCGCTCAAGGACGAGCTGCAGGCGGAGCTGCGGTGGATGGTGGCGCGGTGGTTGCCGGCCGGCGTCGACGGGCGCGCGCAGGCGGCACCCACCTGGGAGCAGACGCTGGCGCTCATCGCGCAGCGGCTGCAGCGCTGCGAGCAGCAGGCGGCGGACGAGGCCGCAGCGCAGGCTCGCTTCGGCGCGCAAGCCGCCGAGCTCGAACAGCAAGCGCGCCGGATTGACGAAGAGCGCGCGCGCGCCGGCGAGCAGCGCGAGCAATCCGTTCGGACGGTCGCAGCTCTTGAGGCCGCCCGCGCAGCGCTCAGCCGGCAGATCGCCGCCGCACAGGCCGCGCAAGCGACCGGTCAAGAGATCCTGGCCGCCGCGCAGGAGTTCCATGCCAACGCGGAGGCCATCGCCCGCTTGGCATTCGCGCAGCCGGATGGCGCCGGCCCGATCTATTACCATCAGCTGGCGGACGCGTTGCAGCAGCAGGTCGCACAGTTCACCTCGAGGCTGGCCAAGGTGACAGCGCGCGCATGAGCAAGATCACGCGGGCGTTGGAAAAAGCGGCGCGCGAGCGGCTGCAGCGGGCCGGCGAAAAACCGACGGTCGCGGCCGGCGCGGTCGTGGTGCCGGTGCTGCCGGCGCTGCCCGCCGCGGAGCCGCTGCCGGACCGGCTCGGCGAGATCACGGCGGTCGGCCAGGTCACGATCGACCCGCATATCGTCACCGCCACCGATCCGAACTCGCCGATTGCCGAGCAGTACCGGATCCTGCGCACGAACTTCCAATCGCTGCGGCTGAAGCCCGGCGTCAAGGTCATCGTCGTCACGAGCGCGATCCACGGCGAGGGCAAGTCGGTCACGTCCATCAACCTGGCGATGTCTCTGGCGCGGCAGGAGAAATTGCGCGTGGCCCTCGTGGACGCGGACATGCGCAAAGGATCGGTGCCGAGGTGGCTGGGGCTGGCGGTGGATGGGCAGGGATTGTCCACGACGCTGGAGCGGGACGGCGAGCTTGACGGCTCGCTCGTGCGGTTCCAGAGCCCGCCGCTCACGGTGCTGCCTGCGGGCCCGGCGCCGTCGCAGCCGGCCGAGCTGCTCGAATCCCTGGCGCTGAAGCGCGTGCTGGCGACCCTGCGGGCGCAGTTTGATTACGTGGTGATCGATGCACCACCGGTGCTGCCGGTGGCCGACGCGGGCATCCTTGCCGCGCAGGCCGACGGCGTGATCCTGGTCGTCCGCGCCGGCAAGACCCAGCGCCGGCCGGTCTTGCAGGCGCACGAGCACGTCAAGAAGATGAAGGCCAAGCTGCTGGGTTGCGTGCTGACCCACATGGAGTACTACCTGCCCGGCCACAAGCAGTACTACCGGTACCAGCGCGCCGCGGCCGAGGGCAACGGCAAACCCGACGGCAGCGCCGACGGCGCCGCATCGGCCGCGGCGGCGTGATGCGCAGCGCCCCGTTCGCACCCCCTGCGGCGCGCCGCCCCTGGCGCTCGTCGCTGCCCGGGGCGTTCCGGTGCGCCCTGCGCGGGTTGGGCGATGCGTGGCGTACGCAGCGCAACCTGCGGATTCACGCGTACGCGGCCGCGGCCGTGATCGCCGCCGCCGCATGGCTGCGGCTGACCGTGATGGAATGGCTGTGGCTGAGCTTCGCCATCGGGCTGGTCATCTTTGCCGAGCTGATCAATACCGCCATTGAGCAAACCGTGGATTTGACGATCGGGCTGCAGCCGGATCCGCGCGCCCGCCAGGTGAAAGACCTTGCCGCCGGGTGCGTGCTCGTGGCCGCGGCCCTCGCCGTCGCCATCGGTGCTGCGATCCTCGGCCCTCACGTCTTGCGGGGGTAACGTCCGGCCCGCACGGCTCCGTCGCTTCCGCGCCGAACCATAGGAGTATCAGCGAGCATGCTGGCGCATCTCAAAGAGCTCTACCGGTTCCGGGATCTGCTCTGGAGCCTCGCGGTGCGGGACATCAAGGTCCGCTACCGGCAGACGATCCTCGGCGTCGCCTGGGCCATTCTCCAGCCGCTGGCCTTCATGCTCATCTTCACCGTCATCTTCGCCAAGTTCGGCAAGGTTGATGCGGAGGGCGCGCCCTATCCGCTCTTCTCCTACACCGCCCTCGTCGCCTGGACCTTGTTCGCCACCGGCCTGACGCTCTCGGTCAACTCGATCGCCGCCAACATCAAGCTGGTGCAGAAGGTGTACTTCCCCCGCGAGGTGCTGCCGATGGGCGTCGTCATCGGCTGCGCGGTGGACTTCTGCATCGCCGCCCTCCTGGTGGTCGCGCTCATGGTTCGCTACGGCGTGCCGCCCAGCCCCCACCTCGTCTGGCTGCCCTGGCTCATCGGCGTGGAGCTCGCGCTGCTCGTGGCCTTGAGCCTCGTGGCCTCGGCGCTCAACGTGTTCTTCCGGGACATCAAGTACATCGTGCCGCTGGCGGTCCAGCTCTGGATGTTCGCCACGCCGGTCATCTACCCCAGCTCCATGATCCCGGAGCGCTGGCGCGCCTGGTTCATGCTCAATCCCATGGCGGTCATCATCGAGAACCTGCGGCTCGTGGTCATCTACCGCCAGCCGCCGGAGCTCTCGGCGCTGCTGGCGACGACCGCCGGCGTGGCGGCCTTCGGCGTGCTCGCCTACGCCTTCTTCAAGCGCGTCGAACCGAAATTCGCAGACCTCATCTGATGCCGATGAACGCCGTGCTTGAACGCATCCTGCAAACGCGCCAGGTGGAGACCACGGAGGGGCAGCGCCTCCCGCTGGAGGGGTCCGAAGTTCCAGCAGAGGAAGGGCGATGGCTGCAAGCGATCGTCAGCGAGATCAAACCAGCCGTGAGCCTTGAGGTGGGGCTGGCGAACGGACTCTCGGCATTGTTCATCTGCGAGGTCCTCGCGCAACAACGCAGCGCCCGCCACATCATCATTGACCCGTATCAGGAGACGAACTGGCAATCGGTCGGGCTGACCAACTTGCGGCGGGCCGGTTATGGGACATTCATCGAATTTTATCCGCTGCCGTCGCATCAGGCGCTGCCTCAGTTGGAAGCCCGTGACGTGACGCTCGATTTCGCCTTCGTGGATGGAGCGCATACCTTCGACTATGCGCTGGTGGATTTCTTTTACGTCGATCGGATGCTGCGGGTGGGTGGCGTGATCGTCTTGGATGACACGGATTGCTACCCCGGCCTGCGGAAGCTCTGCCGGTTCATTGCCAAGAACCGCGCTTACAGCGTCTATCGGTGCTCATCGCTTCCGCGGCAGCGGAGACCCACCCTGAAGCACCAGGTCTTTGAAGGGCTCGCACGAGTCTCCGGCACCGTGAAGCGGTTGGCCCGCCCTGAAGCGCTTGAACCGGACCTCGCGCTGGGGCTCCTGCCGGAGAGCCGGTGCATCGCCTTCCGGAAGGAAGCTGACGATACCCGGCGGTGGGACTTTCATCAGGAGTTTTGAGGCGATGCATCCCATCGAGTTGCACGATGTGTGGAAGCAGTACCGGATCGGCTCCGCCTACGACAGCCTCCGGGACACCATCCCCGCGCTGCTCAAGCGCCTGGTGGGGCGCAACGGCACTGAGGAGGAGGGGCTGTTCTGGGCGCTGCGCGGGGTGAGCTTCCACGTCAAGCAGGGCGAGACGCTCGGCATCATCGGCCACAACGGCGCGGGGAAGAGCACCACCCTGAAGCTGCTCTCCCGGATCATCCGGCAGACCAAGGGCACGGTGCGGGTGCGCGGCCGGCTCGCGGCGCTCATCGAGCTCGGCGGCGGGTTCCACGGCGACCTCAGCGGCGCCGAGAACATCACGCTGCAGGGCACCATGGTGGGGCTCTCGCGCCGGCAGGTCCGGCAGGCGTTCGACTCCATCGTCGACTTCTCCGGGCTCCAGCAGTTCATCCACACGCCGGTCAAGCGCTACTCCTCGGGCATGGAAGCGCGGCTGGGCTTCGCCATCGCGGCCCACGTGCGGCCGGACGTCCTGCTC
>JAHFGU010000079.1 GCA_023247285.1 Candidatus Omnitrophota bacterium | reverse complement strand
TACCGCGTGCGCGTGCGGCCGCCGTGCTTCACGATCATGGCCGCGCTGCCCGAGCTGATCCGCGGCGACCTCGTGTCGGACATCGTGCCGACGTTCGGGTCCATCAACATGATCGGCGGGGAGCTGGACCGATGAGTCACCGACGGTCTGCGGGGCCTGGCGCCGTGGCGCCTTCAGGCCGACGGGTCCTGCCGCTCCGCACCCCACGTCCGTCCTCAGCGGGCATGGTCTGCGGCGCGTCTCTTCCCGCGAGAATCTTGAGCAGCTTCATCGGTCGTCCGCCTGCGGGCGGGCGTGGGGTCCCCGCTCCGCGTCACCCGTCGGCCAGCCTGTCCAGACGCGCTCCGGCACTCGCGGCGTCACCCGCAGCCGAATGGAGTGCGCCGCTCCGCGTCACCCGACGGACCATATATCGCATTGTTTGCCACGCGGCGCCATCATGAGTAGTTTGGAAGCATTGCGAGAACCCGCAGACAAGATCGTCGCGAAGTACGAGCAGAGGCGCGCGGCGATGCTGCCGGTCCTGCGCCTCGTGCAGGAGCGGCTCGGCTGCATCTCGACCGAAGCGGAAGACTGGGTCGGCCGGCTGTTGGATGTCGCGCCCTCACACGTGCACGAGGTCGTGACCTTTTACACGTTGTTCCGGCAGCAGCGCGCGGGCGCCTACCACGTGCAGATCTGCCGCAACATCGCCTGCGCGCTGCGCGGGGCCGAAGGCTGCCTGGCGGCGATCTCGGAGCGGTTGGGGATCAAGCCGGGCGAGACCACCCCCGACGGCCGGTTCACGCTCTCGACGGTGGAGTGCCTCTGCGCGTGCGAGGCCGGGCCGGTCATGCAGGTCAATGACACGTATGTGGGACCCGTGACCCGCGAGGTCATCGACACGCTCGTGGCGCGGCCGGACTCGCTGGCTGAGATGAGCCTGCAGTTCCAGGGCGCCCCAGGGCTGCCCGAGCCGGTCATCAGCCGCCGCTTTGCGGTGCCGCAATCCGAGCGCATGGAAACCTACCTGCGGGACGGCGGGTACCAGGCGGCGCGGCTGGCGGTCACGCAGATGACGCCGGAGCAGGTCATCACGGAGGTCACCAAAGCCAACCTGCGCGGGCTCGGCGGCGCCGGGTTCCCGACCGGCAAGAAGTGGAGCTTCATCCCGAAGGAGTCGGCGAAGCCGAAGTTCCTGGTCGTCAACGCGGATGAGGGCGAGCCGGGCACGATCAAGGACCGCTACATCATCACGAAGGATCCGCACCGGCTGCTCGAAGGCATCATCATCGCCGCCCATGCCACGGGCTGCCGCAAGGCCTACATCTACATCCGGGGCGAATATGCCGCGCCGGCCGCCATCCTCCAGCAGGCTGTCGACGCGGCGACGCAGCACGGGTTTCTCGGCCGCAAGATCTTCAACAGCGGCCAGGACTTGGAGGTCGTCGTGCACCGGGGCGCGGGCGCCTACATCTGCGGCGAGGAGAGCGCGCTGCTGGAATCGTTGGAAGGAAAGAAGGGATTCCCACGGCTGCGGCCGCCCTACCCGGCGGTCTCCGGCCTCTTCGCCTCGCCGACGGTCATCAACAACGTCGAGACGCTGGCGTGCGTGCCGGCCATCATCCAGAAGGGCGGGGAGTGGTTCGCCAAGCTCGGCGTTGGGAAGAGCGGGGGCACGCGGCTCTTCTCGGTGAGCGGGCATGTGCAGCGCCCCGGGCTCTATGAAGCCTCGCACGGTATTACGCTGCGCCAGCTCATCGAGGCGGCCGGCGGCCCGCCGGAGGGCCGGCAGGTCAAAGCGGTCATCCCCGGCGGCATCTCGGCCAAGCTGCTGCGCGCCGACGAGCTCGACGTGCGCATGGATTTTGATTCGCTGCTGGCCGCCGGCACGATGGCCGGCTCGGCCGGCGTGATCGTGATGGACGACACCACCTGCATCCCGCGCGCGCTGTGGTACGCATCCAAGTTTTTCGCGCACGAATCCTGCGGCCAGTGCTCGCCGTGCCGCGAGGGGACCGGCTGGATCTTCAAGATCGTGGACCGGATCATGCGCGGCGAGGGCCGGCCGCAGGACCTGGACGTGCTGCTCGCCGCCGCCGGCAACATGGAGGGCCGCACCATCTGTGTTTTCGCCGACGCGGCCGCCTGGCCGGTGCAGAGCTACATCGGCAAGTTCCGCGGCGAATTCGAGCACCACATCCGCGAGGGCTGCTGCGATCTGACCGGCGAACAGTCCATGCCGGTGATGGCTGACGCGCACAGCTGACATGGCCGACGCCCCCAAGCAGATTACGCTGACCATCGATGAGAAGCCGGTGACGGTGCCGGAGGGCACGACCGTGCTGCAGGCCTGCGAGAAGGCGGGCAGCCCGGTACCGTTCTACTGCTACCACCCCGGCTTGTCCATCGCCGGCAACTGCCGCATCTGCCTGGTCGAGATCGAGGGGACGCCGAAGCTCCAGATCTCCTGCTATACCCGCGCCGCCGAGGGCATGAAGGTGCGCACGACCAGCGACAAGGCGCTCGTCGGCCGCCGCGACGTGCTCGAGTTCCTGCTCATCAATCATCCGCTCGACTGCCCGGTGTGTGACCAGGCCGGGGAGTGCTGGCTGCAGGACTACTACATGAAGCACGGCCTCTACGACCCCAAGTTCAACGAGACCAAGATCAAGAAGGCCAAGAAGGTGCCGCTGGGCCCGACGGTGATGCTCGATGCCGAGCGGTGCATCCTCTGCTCGCGCTGCGTGCGCTTTACCGACGAGATCACGAAGACCGGCGAGTTCGGCATCTTCAACCGCGGTGATCATGCCGAAGTCGGGCTGCATCCGGGCAAGGCGCTGGAGAACAATTACTCCGGCAACGTGGTGGACATCTGCCCGGTGGGCGCGCTGACCGATCGGGACTTCCGGTTCAAGTGCCGGGTCTGGTACCTGGGCTCAACCCCGTCGGTCTGCCCCGGCTGCTCAAGGGGCTGCAACATCGAAATCCACACCAACCGCGAGCGAGCCTGGCGCCCGCACATCGCCGGAGGCGAGCGGGTGATGCGGCTGAAGCCCCGGTACAATCCGGACGTCAATCAGTGGTGGATGTGCGACGTGGGCCGCTACGGATACACGCGCATCGATGCGGAGCGGCTCGCAGCGCCTCAGGTGCGGCAGAACGGGACCACAACGCCGGTCGCGTGGGATGCGGCGCTGGCGCGGGTGGCAGAGGCGCTGCGCCGATTGCGGGACGCGCGCGCGCTTGACCAGGCCGGCGCCATCCTCTCGAGCCATCTGACGAACGAGGACTTGTACGCGGCAAAGCGGGTCTTCGCCGAGCTCGGCGTCCGGCAGGCGGTCTTCCAACGGCCACAGCCGGGGCAGGGGGATGCGTTGCTGCTGCAGCCGGACCGCTCGCCAAACGCGCGCGGCGCACAGGCGCTCAGGATCGCGGAGGGGGCCGATGCGCTGCTCGCCAAAGCCGCGGACGGGTCGCTGAAGATCCTGGTCGTGTTCACCCAGGATCTGGCCGAGATCTTCGGCGCGGCGCGCGTGCAGCAGGCAGCGCAGCGGCTGGAGCTGCTGGTCTTCATCGGTCCGAACGCGAATGCGACGGCCGCGCAGGCCCACATCGTGCTGCCCAGCGCATCGTACGCGGAGCAGGACGGCACCTTCACGAACTTCGAGGGCCGAGTCCAGCGCATCCGTGCTGCGCTGCTGCCCGCCGGTGAGGCGCGGCCTGCATGGGACATCCTGCACGCGCTGGCCAAGTCGCTCGGTGTGGCGTTTGCCGCGGTGGATGCGGCTTCGATCTTCGCTGAGCTGGCGCAGGTGGAACCGGCGTTCGCCGGGCTCTCTTATGACACCGTGGGACACCAGGGCGCGCCCCTGCGCACCGAAAAAGTGTCTGACACTAAAAGTGTCTGACACTTTTTGCTGATGTGGGTGGACCTCGCGATCAAGCTCGGCGTCTGCGCGGTGGTGCTCGGCGGGGTGCTCAACTTCGCCGGCATGCAGACGTGGCTGGAGCGCAAGCAAAGCGCCTTGATGCAGGACCGCGTGGGCGCCAACCGCGCCTACTTCACCGTGCCCTGGTGGCTGGGCGGCCCGCTGGTCAACTGGCCGCTGCGCAAGCTCGGCGGACTGGGCATCCTCAACGCGCTGGCTGACGTGCTCAAACTGCTGACGAAGGAAGACGTGATCCCGCAACGCGCCGACCGGCTGCTGCACTGGCTGGCCCCGTTCGTCTCGGTGTTCTTCGCCTTGATGGCCTTCATCGCGATTCCGGTGGGCCCGCCGCTGCTGCTTGGCGGCCGGCTCATCCCGCTGCAGGTGGCGGATGTGAACGCCGGGCTGCTGCTCATCCTGGCGCTGGCCTCCATCGGCATCTACGGCGTCATCCTCGCCGGCCTCGTCTCGTCGAGCAACCTGGCCACGCTGGGCGGCCTGCGGGCGGCCTCGCAGATGCTCGCCTATGAGATCGCCCTTGGCGTGTCGCTGATCGGCGTCATCATGCACTACGGCAGCCTGGACATGCAGGCCATCGTCCAGCGCCAGGGCGCGCTGCTCTGGGGATGGCTGCCGGCGTGGGGTATCGTGTTTCAGCCGCTGGGCTGCCTCATCTTCATGACCGCAGCGCTGGCCGAGACCAAGCGGGTCCCCTTTGACCTGCCGGAAGCCGAGCCGGAGATCATCGGCTACTTCACGGAATACAGCGGCATGAAGTTCGGCATGTTCTTCCTGACCGACTTCGTCGAGGTGGTGCTCGTCTCCGCGCTGACGACGACGCTGTTCTTCGGCGGCTGGCAGGTGCCTTACCTGGCGCCGGACGGCTTCCACCTGCCGTGGGGCGCCTTCGCGCCGGTTTCGCCCCTGGCCTACGTGGTCTGGGGCCTGGCCGCGTTCACGGTCAAGGTGGTCGGCTTCATCTGGTTCTTCATGCTGATCCGGTGGACGCTGCCGCGATTCCGCTACGACCAGCTCATGCGCCTGGGCTGGAAAATCCTCTTTCCGCTGGCGCTGGCGAACCTGGCGGTCACCGGCGTCCTGATCGTGGCAGGGATGGCGGGATGAGCAGCCTCAGCGATCAGTTGTTGCACCGGATCCGCGACGCGCACAAGCGCCGGACGCTCACATGGTGGGAACGCGCGTACCTGCCGGCCATCGTGCAGGGCTTGGCCCTCACCTCGCGCCATTTCTGGCGCAACCTCTTCCTTCACGTCGCGCACCGGTTCGGCCTCTTCCGCGGCACCGCGGCCGCGGTCACCATCCAGTACCCGGACCAGCTGCGCAAGACGGCCCCGCGCCTGCGCACGCGGCACCGGCTGACGAAGCGGGCCGACGGGACGCCGCGCTGCGTCGCCTGCATGATGTGCGAGACGGTCTGCCCGGCGCGCTGCATCTACATCGTGGCCGGCGAGCACCCGGACCCGAACGTGGAAAAATACCCGAAGAGCTTCGACATCGACCTGGGCAAATGCATCTACTGCGGGTACTGCGTCGAGGCCTGCCCGGAAGACGCGATCCGCATGGACACCCAGCGCCACGACATCGCCGCCTATTCGCGCGACGGCATGTGGCTGGATGTGAAGGAGCTCATCAACCCGGGCTCGCGGGCGCGCACCGAGCCGCCGGAGAAGTTTGTCCAGCTGACGCTAAGCGAGTTCCAGCAGCTGCCGCCCGCCCCGCCACCACCCCCGCCCGGTGGCGGCACGGCCCAGGCCGCGCCATGATGCGCCCTTGCTTCCGCCGCGGCCCATTGCTAGGATACGAGGTGATGCGCGCCGCGCCGGTCCTCATCGGGATGCTGGCCATAGCCCTGCTGGTCAACGGCTGTCTCTTCAATCCATTCGGCCGGCAGGTCGGGCAACTCCAAACGCGGGTCGTGAATTTGGATACGCGCGTCGGCCAGCTCGAAACCACGCGCATGGCGGGCGGCGGAACGACGGCCAGCGTGTCCACGGGCGGACCCTCGCTGGTTGGCACGGATCTGGGCGCCGGCGCCTCGGAGGTTTCCACGACGAGTGAAGTCGCCACGACCGGCGGCCAGGGCACGATGGTCATGACCGGCCCGTCGCCGGAAGGGGCGCGCTGGCCAGGGCTCGCCTTTAATTTCCGTCGCGCGATCGGCAAGCTGGGCCGCGGCATCGTCAACCTCATCACCGGTTGGGTCGAGATCCCCAAGGGGATCTATGACATCAGCCAACGGCATGGCGTCCTGAGCGGGTTGACGCTCGGCACGCTGCGCGGGACCGGTTACGGATTCATCCGCACGGTGGCCGGCGGCTATGAGGCGGTCACGTTTCCGTTCCCAGCGCCTCCGCATTACCGCCCGGTGATGCGCCCCGAGTTCATCTTTACCTGCGAATGCGACCAGGCAACCCCTCCATGATGCCTCGGGGGCTCCTTCTCGCGGCCGGCCTGATGATGGCCGGACGCCCTGCCGCCGCCGCGGTCGTGACGCAGCCGGTCGAGTACCGCGACGGCGACACGCTGCTCGAAGGCGTCCTGGCCTATGATGACGCGAGCCGCGCCCGCCGGCCCGGCGTGCTGGTCGTGCATGAGTGGAAGGGGCTCAACGAGTATGCGACGCGCCGCGCGACCCAACTGGCTGGGTTGGGCTATGTGGCCTTCGCCGTGGACATGTACGGCAAGGGGGTGCGCGCCAAGGATCACGACGAAGCGGCCAAGCTCTCCGGCGTCTACCGCAGCGACCGGCTGCTCATGCGGCGGCGCATCCAGGCGGCGCTGGATGAGCTGCGGAAGCACGATCTGGTGGACACGGCCCGCATCGCGGCGATCGGCTACTGCTTCGGCGGCACCACGGTGCTGGAGCTGGCGCGCAGCGGCGCGGACGTGCTGGGCGTGGTGAGCTTCCACGGCGCGCTGGACACGCCGCATCCTGAGGATGCGAAGAAGCTCCAGGGCCGCGTGCTGGTGCTGCACGGCGCCGACGACCGATTCGTCACCCCGGAGCAGGTGGCGGCGTTCCGGCAGGAAATGGCGCAGGCCAACGTGGACTACCGGCTCATCGCGTACCCGGGGGCGGTGCACAGCTTTACCGTCCGCGAGGCGGGCGATGACCCATCGACCGGCATGGCCTACAACGCGGAAGCCGACCGGCAGTCTTGGGAGGCGATGGCCGCGTTCCTCGCCGAGATCTTCCGAACCTCCGAGGTGCGCAAC
>JAHFGU010000078.1 GCA_023247285.1 Candidatus Omnitrophota bacterium | reverse complement strand
GGGGTCGGTGAACATCTTCTGCGCGATCGCGCGGATCTGCTCCGGCGACTCGGAAAGGTTGAGCGTGTTGCCGTAGCTCTTGGACATCTTGCGGCCGTCCGTGCCCAGCAGCTTCGGGGCCTCGGTCAGCAGCGCCTTCGGCTCCGGAAACAGCTCGCGTTTCACCAGGAACTGCAGCCGCCGCACGATCTCCCGCGTCAGCTCCAGGTGCGGCAGCTGGTCCTCGCCGACGGGCACGGCGTGCGCCCGGTAGAGCAAAATGTCGGCGGCTTGCAGGACAGGATACCCCAAAAATCCGTAGGTGGCTAGATCGCGCCCCTCGACCTCGCGCAGCTGCTCCTTGTATGTCGGCACCCGCTCGACCCAGCCCAGCGGCGTGATGATCGCGAGCATGGTGAAGAGCTCCAGGTGCTCCGGCACGTCGGACTGGCGGAAGATCACGCTGCGCGCCGGATCGATGCCGGCAGCGAGCCAGTCGATGACGTTATCGACCGACCAGTCGCGGATGCGCTCCGGATGCTCGTACTCGCTCATGAGCGCGTGGTAGTCCGCGACCATGAAGAAGCATTCGTACGTCTCTTGGAGGGCCTTCCAGTTCGTGAGGGCGCCGACGAGGTGGCCGAGGTGGAGCTGGCCGGTGGGCCGCATGCCGCTGAGGACCCGCTGCCGGTCAGACATCAGACAGGAGACAGGGGACGGGGGACGGGAGACAGGGGATGGATGTGGTCTTCACTTGTCTCCTGTCTCATGTCTCACGCAAGTTTTCGGGCGACCTTCTTCTGCTCCCAGGCTTCGAGCAGGTCGCCGACCTGCATGTCGACGTTGCCTTCCAGGAGGATGCCGCACTCCACCCCCTCTTGGACCTCGCGCACGTCATCCTTGACCCGCTTGAGATTGGCGATCTTCGCCTCGGCGACGCGGTCTTTGCCGCGGATGGCCCGGATGAGGCAGTCGCGGCGGATGGCCCCCTTGACCACCATGCAGCCGGCCACCATGCCGGACTTGGACACTTGGAACAGCTTGCGGATCTCGGCGCGGCCGACGAACGTTTCCTCGATGGCAGGCTCGAGCAGCCCTTCGATCGCGGCCTTGATGGCGCCCACGAGCTCGTAGATGATCCGGTAGATATGGACATCCACGCCTTCATGCGCGGCGAGCACCTGCACCTTGAGATCGATGCCGACATTGAAGCCGACGATGACCGCATCCGAGGCTGCCGCCAGGATCACGTCCGACTCGTTGATGTCGCCCACGCCCACGTGCAGGATGCGGAAGCTCACTTCCTCTTTTTCAGTGTCCAGCTTCTGGAGGCTTGAGACGATGGCCTCCAGCGAGCCTTGGACATCCGCCTTGAGGATGAGCCGCAGCTCCTTGAGCTTGCCTTCGGCGATCTGCTGGTGCAGCTCGGCTAGCGTGATCCGCTTCGGAGGGGCGACGGCGCGCTGCTCGGCCTGATCGCGGCGCTGCTCCACGAGCTGCTTGACCACTTTCTCGTCCCGCACGACGAGGAACCGGTCGCCGGCCTTCGGCACCTCCGGCAGCCCGAGGATCTCCACCGGCTTGGCCGGGCCCGCCTCCTTGACGCGGTGGCCGCGGTCGTCGTGCATCGCCCGCACGCGCCCGAAGAGATGCCCGATGAGGACCGGGTCGCCGATGCGCAAGGTGCCCTGCTGGACCAGCACGGTGGCCACCGGGCCGCGGTCGCTGGTCTGCTTGGCCTCAATCACCGCCCCTTGCGGCTGCGCGGTCTGGTCGGCCTTCAGCTCCAGCAGCTCGGCCTCGAGCAGCAGCATCTCGAGCAGGTCGTCGATGCCCTGCCGCGTGCGCGCCGACACGGGGACCATGATGGTCTTGCCGCCCCAGTCTTCGCCGAGCAGCCCGTACTGCGTGAGCTGCTGCTTGACCTTCTGGGGATTGGCCTCTGGCTTATCCGTCTTGTTGATGGCGACGATGATCGGGACGCCCGCCGCTTTCGCGTGATCGATGGCTTCGACCGTCTGGGGCATGACCCCGTCGTCGGCCGCCACGACGAGCACCACGATGTCAGTGACGTTCGCGCCGCGGGCGCGCAGGGCGGTGAAGGCCTCATGGCCCGGGGTGTCGAGGAACGTCACGTGGCCTTTCTCGAGCAGCACCTCGTAGGCGCCGATGTGCTGGGTGATGCCGCCGGCTTCCTTCTCCGCCACCTTGGCCTCGCGGATGGCGTCCAGGAGGCTGGTCTTGCCGTGGTCCACGTGGCCCATGAACGTCACCACCGGCGCGCGCAGCGTCAATTTGGCCGGGTCCGGCTTGCTGGCCTCGAGCACCTGCTCTTCCAGCGTCGGCTGGGGTGCGATCTCACAGTTAAACGCCTGTGCGACCTTCGCGGCCGTCCGCCCATCGAGCTGCTGGATGATAGAGGCGAACACCTTCTGCTGCATGAGGAACTTGATCACGTCGCTGGCCTTGACGTCCATCTTCGCGGCCAGATCCTTCACCATGATCGGGAAGCGCACTTCGAGGACGCGGGGGGCCTCCGGCGGCGCCGACGGGGCTTCAGGAAGCGGTGCTGCGCCGGGCGGCGCAGCTTTCACCGGCGGGGCGTGGGATTTGGCGGCCGGCGGGGCGAGCGTGGCGGTCGCTGCCGCCGACGCCGCGGCGGTCGCGGGAGCCAGACGGGCAGGCGCTGATGGCGCCGGGGCCGCAGGCTTGGCCGGTGCAGCACTCACCGGCTTCGATGGGGTCGCGGGCGAAATTGACGGGGCCGCGGCCGGTTTCGGCTTCGTGGCGGGCGCTGCCGTGGATGCGGCAACCTGAGGCCTGGCTGCCGGCTCGGGTTTTGGCGCCGCCTTCTTGACCACGGGACGCGCCGGCAACTTGGCTGCTGTCACCGTCGTCCGCTTGACCGCCGGCTTCTTCAGCGCCTTGCGCGCGCGGTTAATCGCGTCCGCGTCGAGCGTGCTCAGCGGAGACTTCGCGTCGATCTTGATGGCCTTGAGCTTGGCCAAGAGATCCTTGGACGTCATGTTCAGGGATTTGGCCAGCTCGCTCACGCGCATGCGCTCGTCACTCCTGAGGGGCTTGGGGCTCTGCTGGGCCGACGGACGGCTCGTCCCGGGGCTCCGGCGCTTCCGGCGCAGCCGCGCTGATCGATCCCGGCTCGGCCCCTGTGTCGACGGATGGAGCGGGGGAGCCTTCGGGCGGCGCCTCGGCCGCTGCGGCTGCCGGCGGCTGCGCAGGCTGCTGCGCCGCCGCTTCCTGCGCCGCCGCGAGCAGCTTTTGCGCCGTCTTCTCGCCGATGCCCTCGACGGCGAGGAGCTGCTCCAGCGTCAGGGCCGCCAGGTCCTGCACGGTCTTGATGCCGGCCTCTTGCAGCCGCTTCTCCATCGCCGGCCCGACGCCGGGCAGGCTGCGGACCTCGACGGAGGCCAGCTGCGCTTTGCTCTTGATCTCAAGCTGCCAGCCGGTCAGCTTGGACGCCAACCGCACGTTCTGCCCCTTCTTGCCGATGGCCAGGGAGAGCTGGTCGTCATCCACGATGACCAGCGCCTGCTTGGCCTCGGCCTGCAGCTCGATGTCGGCGATCTTGGCCGGCGAGAGGGCAGCGCCGATGAACTCCTTGATGTCGTCGTGCCAGCGGATGATGTCCACCTTCTCGCCGTGGAGCTCGCGCACGATGTTCTTCACGCGCGTGCCCCGCATGCCGACACAGGCCCCCACGCAATCCACCTTCTCGTCCTTGGACGACACCGCGATCTTCGTGCGGTCCCCGGCCTCGCGGGCGATGCCCTTGATCTCGACGATGCCTTCGGCGATCTCCGGCACTTCGAGCATGAAGAGGCCGCGGATGAAGCCCTCGTGCGTGCGCGAGAGGACGATGGACGGGCCCTTGGCGCTCTTGCGCACATCGAGCACGTAGCCCTGCACCATGTCGCCCTGGTGGTACTCCTCGTGGGGGATGCGCTCGGACTTCGGCAGGACCGCCTCGGCGCGCCCTAGCTCGATGATGATGTCGCCGCGCTCGAAGCGGTGCACCGAGCCGGTGACGATGTCGCCCACCCGGCCCTGGAACTCGGTGAAGATGACGTCGCGCTCCGCCTCGCGGATCTTCTGGATGATGACCTGCTTGGCGGTTTGCGCGGCGATGCGCGTCAGCCGGGCGGAATCCACCTCTTTGCCGTCGACGACGGCCACGATGCGGCCGCTCTTGCGGTCCAGCGTCGCGGTGGCGGCGGTTTCCTCGCTCGCGCCTTCGCTCTTCTTGGCCGCGCCGGCCACCGCCGCCTCGATCGCCTCGATCAGGATCTCGCGGCTGATGCCTTTGTCGCGCTCAATGGCGCTCAGAATTTGCAGCAACTCTCCGTTCATGGCCCACCGTCACCACCGGATGGACTTGCGCGCCGAGCGGATGGCGGAAAACGGGATGGCCGTGTTGCCCGCCGGCTGCTGGAGCACCACCGCCTGCTCCTGCACCGCGAGGACCATTCCCTCGACCGGCCGCACCTTGCCGTCCGCGCCCTGCGCCTCCAGCACGACCTCCTCGCCGATGGCCCGCTCAAAATCCCGCTTGGTCGCCAGCGGGCGGTCCAACCCGGGCGACGAAACTTCGACCGTGTAGCTGCCCTCGATGAGGTCCGTGGACTCGAGCAGCGCGCCGATGCGCTCGTTGACGCGGGCGCACTCCTGCAGCGTGACGCCGCCGACCGTGTCTACGAGGAGGCGGACAAGGTGCCGGCGCCCGTGCGGCACGACTGTGAGCTCAATCAACTCGAGCTCCCGCTCGGCCAGCAGCGGCTCGACCAGCGCCCGAATCTGGGCCGCGCGTTCGGCCTCCATCGCCATCCCAGGGAATAAAAAAAGTGGGGTTCGCCCACTTTTGTCTGCCGTCTAAGCTGAGGTGTAACGTACTACGAGGAGGTGGGGTTGTCAAGCAGTTTGTGGACGGATTCTATGCGCATGTCATGCGCATAAGCGCTCGTTGTTTATTTCGTAAACTGGATCGGCTGGTGGCACGCTGTGCCGCCAGCGTTGTAGTCATACACCATCCGGCCGCCGAAGTCGGCTCCCACCGTCATCACGCCGATCATCACGAGCAATAGGAACAGAAACAGCCGCCTCCATTTCTTGGGGAAGGGCCGAGCGCCCACCGCCCAGACGGTCAGCATCGTGCCGATCGCGAGAGTCGCCAGCATGGCGGTTTTGTGCGGCTGGAGCAGATGCTCACGCACCGAGAGGGACAGCATCACACCCTGCTCGGCGTAGAGGCCGGTCGCCACGGCAACCGCCAGGGACAGTGCGCCCAGGACCAGTACCACAAACGCCGAATGCGCGAAGCTATCGCGTTTCAACAGCCACGCCGCCATGTACAAGAGCGCAGCACCCATCAGAAACGCCAGGGGAAAGTGAATAACCGGCGGATGGAGATTCTGCAGATGCTGCGCTCCCGGCAACATGGTTGTTACTCCACCGATTCGACGGTCACGTAGCGTTGGCCGCCATTCTCATACAGATCGCCTTTGAGGGTGACCGTTTCACCCATCTTGCTGATGACGTTCTCGGGATAGCCGGTCTTGTCTTCTTTGGGCAGCACGGTGTAGAGCTTGCCGGTCCCGTCTTCCAGAATACTGATCGGAATGCCCGCTTTCGCGCAGTCGATCGCGCACTGTTTATGCCCGGCACCCTTGGCCGCCATGGCGACATAACACAGCGAATCCACCAGCTCCCCTTTAATAGTGATCTCTTGCACGCCCTTGCCGTGCTCATGTCCCTCATGGGCCCACGCAGACACCGGACTCACGAGCAGTAGCGCTGCCACCATCCCCTTCATTACGTGCTTCATCTCCCATTCCTCCTGTCAGGCCACCCTGGCCTAGTGATGAGACATCCCCTCGTGGTGCTCCTGTGATCCTATGGCATCTCCTGATTCAGATTGCTGATTGCCACCTCCTTCTTCCATGGCTTCTGGCTTTTGAGGTTTCAATGTCATTCCGCACTTCGGACACGAGCCTGGCTGTGACTGACGAACCGCCGGGTGCATGGGACAGACGTAGACCATTGGCCCACTTACTTTGGACTCGGCAGGACCACCGACCCGAGAGGCTACCGTTCCAGGTGGGTTGGGGTACCAGCCGGGGTCTTCGCCTTCTTTGAGGTCATCGCGCACCTTGAGGATGGTGAACATGCCCCCCATGCCCACATTGCCAAATGGTCCTTCGCCACCCATCATCGGCAGCGTGTTGGATGGCCCTGGCATGTGCTGAGCATGCTCGGCGTGCTCCGCCATCCCGCTTTCTCCCATCGCCATATAGCCGGGCACAAGCGCCTGGATCTTCTCTTCCACCCCCTCCTGACTGACCCCGAGAACATTGGGAATCTCATGTCCCATCGCGTTCATTGGGTGGTGGCGGCGATGGCAGTGCAAAGCCCAATCGCCGGGATTGGCGATGAATTCGATGTCACGGGTCTGCCCCGGAAAGACGGACACGGTGGTCTCCGGCCACTGGGCTGATTCGGGGATGTCCCCGCCGTCGGTGGCGACGATCTTAAAGTTGTGGCCGTGCAGGTGGATGGGGTGCGATTCCTGGCCCACGTTCGCGATCCGAATGCGTACCCGGTCCCCGGTCTTGGCCACCAAGGGGGCGGTGCCAGGAAAGGCACGGCTGTTGAAGGTAAAGATGTTGAAGTCCGTCATGACGTTGACATTCGGCGTCGCGGTCCCAGGCTCCACGAACCACTCGTTGAGGAAGATCGCGTAATCGCGGTCAATGTGATGCTCAGGCTTCTTGGGATGGATGATGAAGAAGCCCATCGTGCCCATCCCCATCTGCGTCATCTCATCGCCATGGGAGTGGTACATCTGGGTGCCATGCTGGTGCAGGGTGAATTCGTAGGCGAATGTTTCTCCCGGGAGGATGCCTGGTTGGGTTAAGCCGGCGACCCCATCCATCCCACTCGGCAAGAGGATCCCGTGCCAGTGCACAGCCGTCATCTCCGGTAGCTTGTTGGTCACCAGGATGCGGACGCGATCTCCTTCCACCGCCTCAATCGTGGGACCGGGCGTCCGGCCGTTGTAGCCCCACGCCTTGATCTTCATGCCTGGCGCAATCTCCCACTCGATCTCCTCGACCACCAGGTGAAACTCCTTGACGCCGTCGACCATCTTCCAGGGCAGC
>JAHFGU010000190.1 GCA_023247285.1 Candidatus Omnitrophota bacterium | reverse complement strand
CATCCAACCTCTTGTTTACGCATCATCATGAGTCTCCTTGAGCACCGCCGGCAGCAGGGGGTGGGGTCACGCACCCTGCCCTGGCTGGCCCTTCGACTTGACCAGGCGGACGATCGCCGATGGCTCCACCTCGACGCGCACGTTTTCGTCGATCTTCAACGTGATCGCGTCCGGCTTCACATTCACCACCATGCCGAACATCCCGCCGCTGGTGACCACCTCATCATGCTTCTTGAGGTTCTTGACCATCTGCTCGTGCTCTTGGCGCGCCTTCGCTTGGGGCCGGAACACCAGCAGATAGAAGATCAGGAACATCAGCCCGAACATCACGACCAAATGCAGAAGCGGCGCCGTTCCGGTCGCCGTCTGTGGCGGCATCATCACCCTCCTTGGGTCGACAGGGCCGGCTAGCGCAAGGACGCCAGCTCAGCCTTCGGATAATAGTACGCGAGGATCTCGCGGGCGGCGAGCCCGCGCCGGGCCAGCTCGGCCGCGCCCCACTGGCACAGGCCGACCCCATGGCCCCATCCGTGCCCATCGATCACGAACGCATCGCCGTCTTCCGTGATGGAAAACAGCGGGCTGCGGATCCGGTCAAAGCCCAGCAGCGCGCGGATATCATAGCCGGTCAAGCGCAGCGTGCGGCGCGCGCCCACCACGGCCACTTCGGCCACGCGCCCGGCGGCCGTGCGCTTCGCCACGACGCACTGGCTGACCGGGCCGATCGAACCGAACGGGCTCTTGCGCAGCGCCCAGGCGATATCCGCCTTCGTGACCCGCCGCTGCCAATGGTAAAACGGCGAGGCCGAGCAGAACGTGCACGCCACGCCGCCCTGCAGCGGTTCGAGGTCGAAATCCCCCATCACGCGCGCATGCTCGGTCCGCCCTCCGCACGTCGAGTGATAAAAGGTGGGGAAGAGCCGCCCCTGATAGGTCAGGATGATGCCTGCCGTAGATTTGACCGCGCGGGTGGTCGCCGCCTTCTCCCCGCTCTTGCCGCCATAATCCTGGGACATGACATCGCCGGTCACGTCGAAATCCACCGCAGCCTTGTCCAGCCGCTGGTAGGCCGCGTAGGTCCGCGCGGCGATCGCAATCGCCTTGAGCGCTTCCGGCGGCCAGTAATCCGGCGCCTCGCGGCTGATCACGCCGCGCAGGTAATCTTCCAGGCTGATGTGGTTGACGACGAGCAGGGTGAGGTCCTGCTGGCGCACAATCTCGAGGGCGCCGCGCAGGCGCTTGCCGTTGAGTCTAATGGTCGCTTCGCTTTCCGGCTCGATGCGCACCCCCACGACCGGCAACAGATCTCCCCCCAGCGCAATCCCCTGTTGCACCGCCCGCACAGCGACCGCCGGCAGGCGCCGTCCTTGTTGGAGTAGATCGCGCGTGTGCAAGGCGAGGATGGAAAACCGGCCGTAAATCTGCAGCGACACTTCCGGATCGGAGCGGACCACCGCCACGCGGATGAGCACGGCACTAGGCGGCTGCGCCCAGGCCGGCGGCGCCAGCGCCGTCAGGCTGAGCATCGCCACGAGCATCCGGCCTGCGCGCGCAGCGCCCCGCATCAGCGGAACCGCCCCAGGATCCAGAAGACGAGGCTGAGCACCAGGCTCGCCAGGAGGCAGCTCGCAAGGGGAACGTACACCGTCAGATGATCACGGCGGATCAGGAGATCGCCGGGCAACCGGCCCAGCCATGGCACCCTGGGCGCCAGGGAAATCACGACGCCTGCCGCCGCGAGGATCGCCCCCAGCATGATGAGCGCGCGACCGATGGACGGTCCCTCGCTCATCCTGCGGTGAAGAGTTCCAGTTCGCGCTCCTTGAAATTGGCCACGTGCTGATAGGCCAGCCGCGTGGCCTTCCGCCCGCGGGCGGTGCGCTTCAGCAAGCCGGCCGAGAGGAGGTAGGGTTCGACCACGTCGACGATGGTGTCCGGTTCCTCGTTGAGAGCGGCCGCCAGCGCCTCGATGCCCACTGGCCCGCCGCCGTAAAACTCGATGATCGTGCGCAGCACTTTGCGGTCCAGGCCGTCCAGGCCGATATCATCCACCCCTTGGGCGCGCAGCGCGGCCGCGGTCACCTCGGGCGTGATCTGCCCGCCGTGCTTGACCTGCGCGTAATCGCGGACGCGCCGCAGCAGCCGGTTGGCGATGCGCGGCGTGCCGCGGGAGCGCTCCGCGATCGCGCGCGCTGCGTCCGTGTCGACGGCCACGCCGAGAATGCTGGCTGAGCGCCGGATGACCGCGACGAGCTCCTCCGGCTTGTAGAACTCCAAATGGTACACCATGCCGAAGCGGCTGCGCATCGGGTTGGAGAGCAGGCCGGCCCGCGTCGTGGCGCCGATCAGCGTAAACCGCTTGAGGTGGAACTTGATCGTCTTCGCGTACGGCCCCTTGTCGATGATGAAATCGATCTCGTAGTTCTCCATCGCCGGATACAGGAACTCCTCCACGATCTTCGAGAGGCGGTGGATCTCGTCGATGAACAGGACATCGCCCTGCTCGAGGTTCGTGAGGATGCCGATGAGGTCGCCGGCGCGGCCGATCGCCGGGCCGCTGGTGGCGGTGATCTTCGCGCCCATTTCGTGGGCCATGATGTGGGCGAGGCTGGTCTTGCCCAGCCCGGGCGGGCCGGCCAGCAGGAGGTGCTCGAGCGCTTCGCCGCGGCGCTTGGCCGCCTGGATCGCCACCCGCAGGTTCTCCACCACCTGGCCTTGCCCGACGAAGTCCTCGAACCGCTTGGGCCGCAAGCTCAGGTTGAGGATCTGGTCGTCGTCGCTCTCCAATGGCGCGCGCGCCGGCGCGGGCGGCGGCTCAGCGGCCGCGCGCGGAGACGGCCCGCCCGCGCGGCGGAATAGTTCAGACGCTGGCGAGCCGCTGCTGGCGGTAGACTTCATTGAGCAGGTCCTCGGAGGATTTCACGCCGGGGTTGCGCTGCAGCGCCGCGCGGATCATGTCCTTGGCCTCGGTCTTCGTGTACTCAAGCTGGACCAGCACCGCGACGGCCTCCTCCTCGAGCGCCGGCTGCCCGGCTTCAGCCGGGGCGGCCGATGCCGGCTTCGAGGGCATCAGGGCGTACTTGCCCACCTTGCCCTGCAGCTTGGCCACGATTTCCTTGGCGCGCTGCGCCCCGATGCCCGGCAGCGAGCGCAAGAGG
>JAHFGU010000077.1 GCA_023247285.1 Candidatus Omnitrophota bacterium | reverse complement strand
TGCGCCCAAGAATGCACGTTAACATGGTAGGGCGCATTTACCCTGAGCGAAGTCGAAGGGTCACCCCTCGACGCGCTGCGCTTGCTCGGGGTAAATGGAACCACCGTGAATGTTAAGATGCGTTGGTGGTTCCATTTAGAGCTGTAGCAGATGCAGTTTGATCTTGAGCAGCCGGAGATGGACGCGGAGCGCCTGCAGCTCCTGGTCCAGCCGGCCCGCGTCGCGCGCCATGTCCTCGACCTGCGCGTTCTGCTGGACCCGCTCCTCCGCGCTCCAAGCCGCGTCCCGGTTCAGCGCGTTCTTGATGCGCGCGATCGAACGGCCCAGCATCGCGCGCTGGGCGCCCTTGACGCGCAGCTCCTCCCCGGCCATCGCGATGTCCAGCTTCAGGCGCTGCCGCTCCGGCTGGAGGCGCTGCTTCGCCTCGTCGGTCTTGTGCCGCACCGTCGCGGAGGCGATCGCCAGCTCGCGCCGCAGCTTCGCGATGTCCCGCTCGACGGCGCTGCGCTTGAGCGCGTACTCGCGCTGGTAGGTCTGGATGCGATTGACCAGGTCGCGGTACCTGTCGAGCGCGTCGGCGAACCCCGGGTCGGCGCGCAGCACTTCCTGCTCCAGCTGCGCGCGGCTGGCCGGCGCACAGGAGGGGATGGCGAGGAGGAGCAGGGTCACCAAGACCGATCGGAACATCGCAGCAGGCGTCTCAGGCGCGCAGCCCCGCCCCCCATCGCATGAGGTGCGGGGTTGCCAGCGCGGTACCGCGCTTACTTCTCGCGGGTCTGCGGGACCAGCGCAAGTTGGTCCCCGTTCAAGACGTACGACGGTTCGATGCTCGGCGTCCGCACGCCGGCGGGTGGCGCCTCTTCGTGATACGTGAAGAACTTGCCGGCGAAGTTGCGCAGCGTCCAGACCCCGCGCTTAACGCTGACGACGTAGTTGGGCATGAGCGGGATCTTGCCCCCGCCACCCGGCCCGTCCACGACGAACGTGGGGACCGCGTAGCCGGTGGTATGGCCGCGCAGTTTCTCGATGATCTGGAGCCCGACCGAGACGGGCGTGCGGAAGTGCGCCGTCCCCTTCACCGGATCGCACTGATAGATGTAGTACGGCCGGACCCGGATCTTCAGCAGCTCATGGAAGAGCTTCTTCATGATCGCCGGCCGGTCGTTGATGCCCTTGAGCAGCACCGTCTGCGAGCCCAGCGGCACCCCGCTGTCCGCCAGCATGCCGCAGGCCTGCTGGACGGGCGGGGTCACTTCCCGCGGGTGGTTGAAGTGCAGGCTCATCCAGACGGGCTTGTGCTTCTTCAGGACCGCGCAGAGCGATTCGGTCACCCGGTAGGGCAGCGTCACCGGATTGCGGGTGCCGATGCGGATGAACTCCACGTGCGGGATGGCGCGCAGCTTGGTCAGCACGTCATCGAGCCGGTCGTCGGACAGCGTCAGCGGATCGCCGCCCGAGATCAGCACGTCCCGGATCTTGCGGTGCGCGCGGATGTAGTCGATGGCCTGGTCGATGTTCGCCGACCGGCTGTACCCGGCGGTGGTGCCGACCACGCGGCTGCGCGTGCAGAAGCGGCAGTACATCGAGCAGACTTCGACGACGAGCAGCAGCACGCGGTCCGGGTAGCGGTGCACGAGGCCGGGGACCGGCATGTGGCTGTCCTCGCCGAGCGGGTCGATCATGTCATTGGGGCTGAGCCGGTACTCGTCCTCGACCGGCACCGCCTGGCGGCGGATCGGGCAGGTCGGATCATCCGGATCCATGAGCGCGGCCCAATACGGCGGGATGCCCATGATGAAGCGGCCGGAGCGCCGGGTGACGGCATGCTCTTCGGATGCGGTCAACTTGATGACCTGGCGCAGGTGCTCGACGGTCTGGATCCGGTTGGCCATCTGCCACCGGTAGGTTTCCCACTGGTCCAGCGGCACGTCCTTCCACAAGGGGATCCGGCGAAACGCTTCCCAGCTCACCCTACTCCTCCTTCTCGTCCCGGTCCTCAAGGAGCCCCCCGGCTCTCCGCGAGCCTGCAGGTATGGGTGGCGGCTCCTGAGGAGGGACCGCAGTGCCCTCCGGCGCGGCGGCGGCCATGGAGCGGCGCCGCGCGGCGCGGGAGGGATGGTGGTGGCGGACCATGGACAGCTCCACGATCCGCTGAATGAGCGCCCGGTGCGTGTAGCCGGCCGCAGATGTCATCACCGGGAAGTTGCTGTCAGACGGATGCAGGCCGGGCAGCGGGTTCACCTCGAGCACGAAGGGCGTGCCGTCCGCGCGCAGCCGGATGTCGGTGCGCGACAGGTCCGCGCAGCCCAGCGCGCGGTGCGCGCGCAGCGCCGCGGCCTGGACCAGCGCGGTGGTGCGCGCGTCGAGCCGGGCCGGGCAGTAGAACGCCGGGGCCAAGCCGCGCGCGGCATCGCCCTGGAATTCCTTCATCCGCCAGGAATAGAAGAACTCGCCGGAGGGCTCGCAGGGGGAAAAATCAATCTCGAGCACCGGCAGCGCCTCCTGGCCGATCACCCCGGCGGTGAGCTCGGTCCCGTGGATGAACTCCTCCACGAGGATTTCTTGCCGGTAGCGCTCATAGAGGAAGGCGGCCTGCCGCCGCAGCGCGGGCTCATCATCCACGACGCTTTCGCGCCAGATGCCCTTGCTGGAGCCTTCGCGGTTGGGCTTCACGATCAGGGGAAACGTCAGACGGGGGTCGAGCGGCGCTGAGGGGCTCGGCCAGAGCTGCCAGGCCGGGGTCGAGAGCCCTTCCGAGGCAAGGATCTGCTTGGTCTTGGCCTTGTCCAGCGCCAAGGCGAGGGTGACGCTGTTGGAGCCGGTGTACGGCACGTGCAGCAGCTCCAGCACCGCGGGGACTTGCGCCTCGCGGTGCTCGCCGCAGGTGCCCTCCGCGATGTTGAACACCAGATCGACGTCGTGCCGCAGAAACCAGCGAGGTAAATCCGCGGTCGCCTCCACCAAGCGTACGGTGTGCCCGAGCGCGCGCAGATGCCCGGCGATCGCGTCGATCGTCTGCTGGGAGTCGAATTCCGAGTCGCGGTCGAACAACACCCCGTCTCGCTCCCAGGCTGCGCGCTTCAGGTTGTACGTCACCGCGATGGTATAGGGGATAGGCTCCTCGCTTCGTCGCGGGGTTTCGCCCCAGCGGGTGGTGGGGTCACGCCCGTCCGCACGAGCGCCACCTCCAGGATCCGGTTGATGATCTGATAGTGCGTCAGCCCCCGCGTCTTCGCGATGAAATTGAAGACGTCCTCGGCCGACAGGGATGGCAGCGGGTTGATCTCGAGCACGTAGGGGCGGCCCTGCCAGTCCACGCGGAAATCCACGCGGCCGAAATCGCGGCACTCCACCGCGTGGTAGGTCCGCAGCGCCAGCTCCTGCATCTGGCGCGCGAGCCGCTCGTCGATCGGCGCCGGGCACAGGTAGTCCGCGCCCGACCGCAGGTAGGCGAACGTGAAGAACTTACGGCCGAGGTTGGTCTGGCCGTCGAGCGTGATCTGGCAGACAGGGTACGCCTCGGGCGGGTCGTTGCCGATGACCGCCACCGTGAACTCGCGGCCCTCGATGAACTCCTCGATGAAGATCGAGGGCTGGTGGTACGTGTCCCAGAGCCAGCGCACCTGGCGGCGCAGCTCCTCGGGCGTGTTGACCAGGGAGTGTTCGCTCAGCCCCTTGCTGGAGCCCTCGCACCGCAGCTTCACGATGCACGGGTACGAGAGGTCCGCCTGCCACACCTTGTCCAGATCGCTGACCTCTAGGTAGCGCGGGGTGGGGATGCCCTCGGCGATGAGGACCTTCTTCGTCAGCACCTTGTCCAGCGTCAGGCCCAGCGTCAGGCCGTCGGCGCCGACGTAGGGCACCTGCAGCATCTCGAGGAGGATCGGCACCTGCGACTCGCGGTTGCGGCCCTCGTAGCCCTCGGCGATGTTGAAGATGATGTCGACGTCGAGCCGCCCCAGGTGCTCGAGCAGCCGCCGGGCGTTGCCGATGCGCGCGACCTCGTGCCCGCCCTGGCGCAGCGCGCGCTCGATGTGCGCGATGGTTTCCTCGTGATCGAACTCCGCGTTGATGTCCGGCGGGTCGCCGGGCTTCGGCACGCACTCGGTCTTCACGTTGTAGGTCATGCCGACACGGAACCCCATCGCGCCCTCACCAGCCTCCTGGACAGGAAAAGAAAACGGGACCCACGCGTCGCGAGTCCCTGTCCTGCGAGCTCAGTTGTTTCACGGGAAGCGGCTCGTCCCTCACCGCCGCAACACACATGCATGCATCACTATATTTCGTACCATACCTGCACAGGGCTGTCAAGAATCGCGCGCGCATCTTTGCGAAGCGTGCGCCGTATGCTACGATGTCACGCCATCGCATCAGTGAGGAGAGCCATGGGCGCGCTCGTCTTGATCCGTCACGGGCAATCGCAGTGGAATGTGGAGAACCGGTTCACCGGCTGGGTGGATATCCCGCTCACCGACGCCGGCCGCGCCGAGGCGCGCGCCGGGGCCGCGCTCATCCGCGGGCTGCGGGTCGACCGCGCGTTCACCTCGGCGCTGCAGCGCGCGCAGGAGACCCTGCGCATCGTGCTCGAGACGATCGGCCAGCCGGACTGCCCGGTGGAGCGCGACGCGGCCCTGAACGAGCGGCACTACGGCGCGTTGCAGGGGCTCAACAAGGCGGAGACGGCGAAGCAGTACGGGGAGGAGCAGGTGCACATCTGGCGGCGCAGCTACGATGTGCCGCCGCCGAAAGACAAGACGCCGTGGAACCCGGACGGGATCAGCGAAAGCCTGCAGGACACGGCCGCGCGCACCCTGCCGTACTTCAAGGCCAAGATCCTGCCTTTGGTCCGGCAGGGACAGACCATCCTCGTCGTCGCGCACGGCAACAGCCTGCGCTCGATCGTCATGGATCTGGACCGATTGACGAAGGCGCAGGTCCTCGAGCTCAACCTCGCCACCGGCGCGCCGATCCTCTACGAGATCGGCGCAGACGGCCGCGTGGTCAAGAAAATCGTCCACACCCTCTCCTGAATTCGGGGACAGCCACCGAATTCATTCACAATGCGCACGGGCGAATGTGGCGGCTGTCCCCGAATTCACGCGGCGCAGGTTCCGCACGTAGTGGTAGAGATACTGCTGCGCGTAGCCGGCGTAGGGACCGAAGTGGCGCCGCGCGTAGTCATGCAGCCGTGACCGCGTGATGCGGCGGTGCCGGAAGTAGTACCGCATCGCCCGCTCGATCCACACGTCGATCGGGAACGCCTCGTACTTCTCGAAGCCGAACAGCGCCACGCAGTCCGCCACTTTGTCCCCCACGCCGTCGCAGCCCAGCAGCGCTGCCTTCGTCGCCGGGTAGCCGGACCGGCGCAGCTGATCGAACGCCAGCCGGCCGTCGAGCACCAGGCGCGCCGTCGCCCGCAGGTAGGGCGCCCGGTAGCCCAGCCCGAGGCTGCGCAGCGCGCGCTCCGGCGCGTCCGCGACCGCCCGCGGCTCCGGAAAACTGAACCCCCGGAACCCGTTGAGCGCCACAGGATCGCCGTACGCCTGGCAGAGCCGGTCGATCATGCCCTCGATGCGCTTGATGTTGTTGAACGAGGCGCAGATGAACGAGGCCAGGGTCTCCCAGCCCTCCTGCCGCAGCACGCGCAACCCCCGGTGGCGCAGGATCGCCGCGTGGATCTGCATGTCGACGTCGATCGAGGAGAGGATCTCGGGAAGATTGAGGTCGAGCGCGAAGTAGTGGCGCAACGCTTCGGGGGTGAGCGCAGGGTCGGAGCGTTCGTACCGGAGGACCTCGCCCTCCTGCCGCAGCTTGACCACGCTGCGCCCGATGAAGCCGAAGGCCCAGCCGTCATGGCGGCGCCATCGAAAGCTCTGACCTGAGGCCAGGGTGGCCTCGAGGGAAAAACCTTGGGCAGGCAGCTCGGGCATCAGCCGCGCAGCGGGCGGGGTTAGACCTTCGGCAGCGTGATGCCCTGCTGGTTCTGGTATTTCCCTTTGCGGTCGGCGTAGGACACTTCGGGCAGCGAGCCGGCCTCGAAGAAGAGGACCTGCGCGATGCCCTCGAAGGAGTAGATCCGCGCCGGCAGCGGGGTCGTGTTCGAAATCTCGATCGTCAGGTGCCCCTGCCATTCCGGCTCCAGCGGCGTGATGTTGACCACGATCCCGCATCGGGCGTAGCTGGACTTGCCGATGCAGATGCCCATCATCGAGCGCGGCATGCGGAAAAACTCCACCGAGCGGGCCAGCGCGAAGGAGTTCGGCGGGATCACGCACACCGGTCCTTTGAAATCGATGAAGGAGTCCGGGTCGAACTGCTTCGGGTCGACCACCGCCTGCTTGAGGTTCGTGAAGATCTTGAATTCATCGGTGACCCGGATGTCGTAGCCCATCGCCGAGAGGCCGTACGAAATCACGCCGTCTCTTTTCAAATGTTCTTCGAAGGGATCCAGCATGCGGTACTGCTTGACGTACTCGCGGATCTCCCAGTCAACCAGCAGCCGGCCGGACGACCGCATCTGCTCCGTCACCTCAGCGAGCTTGGCCTGCGCCTGCGCCTCAAACATGCCTCAGCTCCTTCTTTTCCGTGGAGAGCGCCACATGGATCCGGCTGAGCCCGCCGCGCACATCGAGCAGCGGCAAGCCCTTCTGCTTTTTGCGGAGCTGCTTCAGGTGCGGATTGGCCTCGTGCCGCACCCAGCTCACTGGCCGCTCCATGATCTGTGTGAGCCCATCCGTGCCCCAGTGGGAAACGACAAACCGCCGGCACTTCTTCGAAAGCTCAGGCGTCAGCATCCATCCCATGATGCACCTCCGAAGACGGGACCGTTACGAGTGGATCGACCGATCACGAACATCCAGAGGTCGATCCACAATTGCCGCACTTGTAGCAGTTGCCGTTGCGGACCATGAGCGAGCCGCACTCGTGGCACGCGGGCGCGTCCGCCTGCGCGACGAACGTCAGCTGCTCCTGCTGTTCCATCGGGTTGGCGCTGCCGCCTGCCGGCTTGGCCGGTGCGGCGACCGCCTTGGGGGCGCCGTTCGCCGACTTGGCGCCGGGCACATCGGTGACTTTGAAGTGCTGCGCCTCCTCCGGCGGCAGGAACTTGAGCGCCATCCACCGAAAGATGTAATCGATGATCGACTTGGCGAACCGGATGTCCTTGTTGTTTGTGACGCCGGAGGG
>JAHFGU010000076.1 GCA_023247285.1 Candidatus Omnitrophota bacterium | reverse complement strand
TAGAGGCTATCCGCGTTGCGCAGCAGCTCCTCGTGCCGCCCCTGCTCGATGACGCGCCCGCCGTCCAGCACCACGACCAGGTCCGCGTGCTCGATCGTCGAGAGCCGGTGCGCGATGACGAGCGCGGTGCGGCCCGCAAGCAGGCGGTTGAGCGCCTGCTTGACGAGCTCTTCGGATTCCGCGTCCAGCGCTGAGGTGGGCTCATCGAGCACGAGGATCGGCGCATCTTTCAGGAACGCGCGCGCGATGGCCAGGCGCTGCTTCTGCCCGCCGGAGAGGCGCACCCCGCGCTCGCCGATCTCGGTCTGATAGCCGCGCGAGAGCTGCTCGATGAACGTGTCCGCGAACGCGGCCCGCGTCGCCTCGCGGATCTGCTCCTCGGTCGCCTCCGGCCGGCCCATGCGCAGGTTGTCCAGGATGGTGCCGCTGAAGAGCAGCGGCTCCTGCGGCACGAGCGCGATCTGCTGCCGGAGGGATTTCAGCGTCAGGTCGCGGATGTCCATCCCGTCGATCGTGACGGCGCCGCCGTTCACGTCATAGAACCGCGGCAGCAGCTTGACGAGCGTGGACTTGCCCGCCCCGCTGGGCCCGACCAAGGCCACCATGCGGCCCGGCTCAATCGCCAGGGACACGTCCTCCAGCACCGGCTCGGCATCGTACCGGAAGGTGACCGCGTTGAACCGCACCTCGCCGCGGACGCGCGCCGGCGCGCGCGCCCCCGGCCGCTCCCGCACTTCGGGAAAGATGTCGAAGACTTCGAAAATTCGGTCCATGGCCGCGAGGCTGTTGGCCAGAATCAGGTTGAGCTCGGTGAGCCGCTGGATGGGCTGGTAGAGCATGCCTAGGTACGCGTAGAAGGCCATGAGGGCGCCGACGGTGAGCCGGCCGGCCCAGACCTCGGCAGCGCCGGCCCACAGCACCAGGATCGGCCCGAGCGCGGTGAGAAATCCGGTGGCACCCAGCGCCACCGACTGGAGGTGGACGCTGCTCATCACGGTCTGAAAGTAGTCCTCGCTCTGCTCGCGGAAGTCGCGCGCCTCGGCCTCTTCGCGCGTGAAGGCCTGGATGGTCGCGATCCCGGCGAACTGCTCATGGAGGTCGCCGGAGATCTCCTGCAGCTGGTGGTGGATGGCCCGGCTTTTCTCGCGGATGCGGCGCTGGAGCCGGTGCGAGATGAGCGCGTAGCAGGGCAGGACCGACACCGAGACGAGGGTCAAGCGCGGGTGGAGCATGAGCAGGATGGCCAGGATGACGATCACGCACGAGAGGTCCATGACCGTGTTCACGAACGCGGCCCCGACGAAGTTCTGCGCCGAGGCGATGTCCGTCGTCATGCGCGAGACCACCGCGCCAATGCGCTGCCGGTCGAAGTAGCTCATGCTCATGCGCTGCACGTGCAGGTAGAGCCGCTGGCGCAGGTCGAAGATCACGCGGTGGCCGGCGAGCCCGGCGAGGTAGGAGCGCCAGTAGCTCGAGACGGCGTACAGCGCATAGAGCGCGCAGAGCCCCAGCATGAGCAGGTGGAGCTGGACGTGCGGGCGGCCGGCCTTCGGCAGCAGGAATTCGTCGACGAGCACCTTGACGCTCCACGGCAGGGCCAGCGGCACGACGTAGCGCACGATGCCGAAGGCGACCGCGCCGATGAGGAGCCGGCGGTAGGGGCGCACGCAGGCGAGGAAGCGCCAGACGCTGCTGGGTTTCGTCTCGGCGGGCGCGCGCTTGAGAAACCCCGGTCGACGGATTACCATGAGTCGAGTATAACATAGCCGTCACCATGAGGACGCCATGCCGATCCGCCTGAAAACCTTCGACCTGCCGGACGTGGTCCAGTCGCCGATGGCCAACTGCACCGACTTGCCCTTCCGCCTGATCGCGCGCTCGCGCGGCATGCCGTTCGCGTTCCTCGAAATGGTGGCGGCCGAGGCGCTCGTGCGGCGCGTGCCGCAGACGCTGGCCCTGATGCAGACGCTGCCGGAGGATCGGCCGCTGGGCGCGCAACTGGTCGGCTGCGAGCCCGGCGTGATGGGCGAGTCGGCGGCCATGATCGAAGCCATGGGGTATGACCTCGTGGACCTGAACCTGGGCTGCCCGGTGCCCAAGGTCGTGTGCAAAGGCGGCGGCTCGATGCTGCTGCGCGAGCCATCCACCGCGGCGGAGATTTTCCGCCGCGTGGTGCGCGCGGTGCGCCGCATCCCGGTGACCGTGAAGATGCGCCTCGGGTTCAGCGACGGCAGCGGCGAGGAGGCTGCGCGGATTGCGAGGATCGCGCAGGACTGCGGCGTGGATGCCGTGGCGGTCCACGGGCGCACGCGGGAGCAGGGCTACGGCGGCGCGGCGGATTATGCCGCAATCCGGCGCGTCAAGGAGCGCGTCACGATCCCGGTGATCGGCAACGGCGATGTGACCAGCGGGGCCGCCGCCGCGCGGCTGCGCGCGATATCCGGCTGCGACGCAGTCATGATCGGCCGCGGCGCCCTTGGCAACCCGTGGATTTACCGCGAGGCCGCGGCAGCGCTCGCCGGCGAGCCGGCGCCCCCGCCGCCCAGCTTCGCGGAGCGCAAGGCGATCCTGCTGCGCCACGTGGCGCTGCAGGAGGAGCATGATGCGTGGCCGGTGGGCCCGCTGCGCCGCATCATCAGCTGGTATTTCAAGGACCTGCCCGGCGTGGCCCAGTTCCGGGACCGGATCAACCACGCGCAGAGCATCGCCGAGATGCGCGCCCTCATCGACGCGTTTGAGCCGCCGCCAGTTCTGCCAGTTCCGGTGCCAGGCACTTGGGCATAGCCGGGACGACACCAAGTGCCAGGCACCGGTCAGAGAATGCTCTATTTGGCGTCGAGGTCGCCGAGGCGCCGCGTGCTGCTGCGGCGGCTGGGCCGGCCGTTCCGCGTGGTGCGCTCAACCTATCGCGAGTCCTTCCGCCGGGGCGAGCCGCCGAGTGCTGCGGCGATGCGCAACGCGGCAGGGAAGGCGGCCGCGGCCGTGCTGCCCCGGGGCGGCGCCCCCGGCATCGTGCTCGGCGCGGACACCTTCCTCTATTTCCGCGGGCGGCTCATCGGCAAGCCCTCCTCAATGCGCGAAGCCCGGCGCATGCTGCGCGCGCTGGCCGGCCGCAGCCACTGGGTCTACACCGGGCTATGCCTCATCGACACGGCTGCTCGCCGCCGGCGCGTCAGCTACGCCAGGACGCGGGTGTCCTTCCGGCCGTTGTCGGACGCGCAGATCGCGCGCCTGCTGCCGCGCATGCGGCCGCTCGACAAAGCCGGCGCCTACGCGCTGCAGGAGGATGAGGGCGAGCTGGTCGCGCGCATCGAAGGCTCGCGCACCAACGTGGTCGGCCTGCCGCTGGCCCTACTGCGCCGCGAGCTGGCAGGATTGGGTATTGACATCTGGTCGGCTTGTTGTAGTATGCCCACTAAGGATGTCACGAGGCTGTTCGACAATCGAGCCGGCCAGGCGATCACCCCGGTGAGCGGTCACCGGGGTTTCTGTTTGCCGCGGAACAGGAGGACAGGGCTGCATGTCGCAAGTCGCTGAAGCGCCGACTGAAGTCGCGTCCAGCAAGACGCGCCGGTGCGGGCCGCCATTCGGGTATCAACTCCTGCTTGACCTGTACGACTGCAAGAAGGGCGCGTGCGACGACCTCACGCTCTGCTACGATTTTCTCGAGGAGATTGTCCGGGTCCTCAGGGTGGAGCCGCAGTCCCCGCCGTTCATCTTTCGCACGGACGGCAAGCGGTTCCCTGACAAGGCCGGCTTGAGCGGCTGGATCCCCCTGGTGGAAAGCGGCATCCAGATCCACACGCTCACGCCCAAGGATTTCATTTCGATCGACGTGTACAGCTGCCGCCAATTCGACATCGAGCCGCTCAAGACGTTCGTCCGCAGCTACTTCGCCCCCCGGCGGATGGACGAGCAGTTTCTCGAACGCGGCCTCGACTACCACAAGTAACCGCCCCGCGTAGACAGTCCAGCGCTCGGCTGCTATACTGGAGTTTGTGAAAAAAATCACAAACTTGCCGTCTATCATCGTCCTGCATGCTTGAATATCTGGCCATCCTCCTGTTCGCCGCCCTCGCTGCCGGCGTGGGGCTCATCCTGCTCTTCGCCAACCGCCTCTTCGGCCCCCGGCATCCCACGCAGGTGAAACAGGACGTGTTTGAGTGCGGGGTGGACCCGATCGCGCTGCCGGCCGGCCGGCTGCCCATCCACTTCTATGTCGCGGCGATGCTGTTTGTCGTCTTCGACGTGGAGCTGGTCTTCCTGTTCCCGTGGGCGGTGCTGGTGCGCGAGCTTGGGTGGTTCGGCCTGGCCGAGATGGGGCTGTTCTTGCTCGTGGTCGTCGGCGGGTTCGCGTACGCGTGGAAGCAGGGCGCCTTGCAGTTCCGGTGAGCCGATGCCGCAGGCCGATGCCTCCCAGCTCAACTGGATGACCACGCGGCTGGACGCTGCGCTGGGCTGGGCCAGGAAGTTCTCAATTTTCCAGTACCCGTTCGTGACCGCGTGCTGCGGCATGGAGTACATGGCTACGGCGACCTCGCACTACGACATGGACCGTTTCGGCGCCGGGTTCCCGCGGTTTTCCCCGCGGCAGGCCGATGTGCTGTTCGTCGTCGGCACGGTCAGCCACAAGATTGCACCCGTGCTCAAGCGGGTCTACGACCAGATGGCGGATCCGAAGTGGGTGGTCGCGTTCGGCGTCTGCACGTGCACCGGCGGGTTTTACGACAACTACGCGACGGTGATGGGCATCGACACCATCATCCCCGTGGACATCTATATCCCCGGCTGCCCGCCGCGGCCGGAGAACGTGCTGGACGGGCTCATCAAGCTGCAGGAGAAGATCGGCCAGGGCCGCCAGGCCTCGCCCGGGATCCTCCTGCCGCAGGGACCGAGCTATCCGTACCTGAACGCCGGCCTGCCAGGAGCCCATCCCTAAACCTCCCATGCCCTGCGTTGCGAGCGCCATGCCGCCAGGTCCAAGGAACGACGACGCCGGCGTAGTCGCCGCACTACGCCAAGGAGGAGGGACGCCGGAGCTGGCGGCATGCCGCCGCAACCGCTGGGTCGCCGATAGGCTGGGCCGATCCGCAGCGCCGCGCGGCGTCCCTCGACTCCGCTCGGGACGCCGTCCTCCTCGCGCCTTGCGCGGCTGGCAGCTCGGCCCAGCGCAGGACATGGGAGGTTGAGGGATGGGCTCTAGGGCAGACGGGCCGGCCTGAGGAACTTCGCGTGCCCCATCGCGCCGACGCCCACCTGTAAGCTCGGCGCGTCTTGCCGGCAGCCCCCTCCCCATGGACCCGCGCGCATCCGCCTTCGTGCAAGCCCACTTCCCCCAGCACGTCTCCGGTCTGCATGACTACCGCGGGCAGGATACCGTGCTGGTGAAGCGCGAAGGGCTGCTCGAGGTGCTGCAATTTCTTAAGGCGGACCCGTCGGCCGCGTTCGATTTCCTGATGGATCTGACTTGCGTGGACTACCTGCGCTTCGGCCACACGCAGCACAGCGCGCCGAGGCTGGCCACGCCGTCCCCGCTGCCGTATTTCATGGACGCGCAGCCGAGCGCTGAGCGGTGGGAGCGCGGCGCGTCCAACGACACGCACCGGTTCGAGCTGGTCTACCACCTCTATGCCACCACCCGGCAGCACCGGCTGCGCGTCAAGGTTCCGCTTCCCGCGTCCGATCCCGTGGCGGACAGCGCCACGGGCCTATGGGAAGCGGCCAACTGGTTTGAGCGCGAAATCTGGGACATGTTCGGCGTCCGATTCACCGGACATCCGAACTTGAAGCGCCTGCTGCTCTATGAAGCATTCCAGGGCCACCCGCTGCGCAAGGATTATCCGGTCAACAAGCGCCAGCCGCTGATCGGGCCTTCCTACTGATGGCCGGCCGCCCCACGGCGACGCGCCACATGTTCCTCAATCTCGGGCCGTCCCACCCGGCGATGCACGGCATCGTCCAGTTGATCGTGGAGCTCGACGGGGAACAGGTGGTGAACAGCGACGTGGAAATCGGCTACCTGCACCGCGCCTTCGAAAAGGAGAGCGAAATCGGCGGGTACAACACCGTCATCCCGTACACCGACCGGCTCAATTATGTCTCGCCGCTCATCAACAATTTCGGCTACTGCCTCGCGGTGGAGCGCCTCCTCGGGATCGAGGCCACCGAGCGCTGCCAGTTCATCCGCGTGATCATGAGCGAGCTCTCCCGCATCACCGACCATCTCACCTGCATCGGCGCTTCGGCCATGGAGCTGGGCGCGTTCACCGTCTTCCTCTATATGATCAAGGCGCGCGAGTGGCTCTGGGAGCTGGTGGAGGCGGTGACCGGCGCGCGGCTGACGATCTCCTACGGCCGCGTGGGCGGGGTGAAGGCCGACCTGCCGGAGGGGTTCGCCGAGCGGACGCGGGGGGCGCTCGAGGAGGTGCGCCGCGTGCTGCTCGAATGCGACACGCTGCTCACGCGCAACCGCATCTTCATGGACCGGATGCAGGGCACCGGCGTCATCAGCAAAGAGCGGGCGGTGAGCTACGGCATCACCGGGCCGTTCCTGCGCGGCTCCGGCCTTGGCTACGACGTGCGCAAGGCGCAGCCGTATTTCGTCTACGACCGGATGCGGTTCGACGTGCCCACCGGCGAGCACGGGGACAACTACGACCGGTACTTGGTCCGCATGGAGGAGATGGAGCAGAGCATGCGGATCATCGAGCAGGCGCTGGCCCAGCTGCCGGCCGGCCCGCTCAACGTGGACCACGGGGGGCGCGCGCTGCCGGCCGATGTCATGGTCGACGAGGCCAAGATGGGGCGCGTGGCCGGCTTCCAGCAGGCGCGCGTCACGCTGGACCCGACGCTGGAGGGCTCGACCCGCGGCTTCCACGCCCGTGTCAACGCGCCGGAGCGCCGCGCGGTGCTGCCGGCCAAGGAAGACACGTACGGCAACATCGAAGGGCTCATGCACCACTTCAAGCTGATCATGCTGGGCCACGGCATCCGGCCGCCGGCCGGCGAATACTACAGCGCGGTGGAGGGCGCCAACGGGGAGCTCGGGTTCTACGTGGTCAGCGACGGCGGCGACCGGCCCTACCGCGTGCGCGTGCGGCCGCCGTGCTTCACGATCATGGCCGCGCTGCCCGAGCTGATCCGCGGCGACCTCGTGTCGGACATCGTGCCGACGTTCGGGTCCATCAACATGATCGGCGGG
>JAHFGU010000189.1 GCA_023247285.1 Candidatus Omnitrophota bacterium | reverse complement strand
GATGGACCCTTCGAAGCTTCGGAACATCGCGATCATCGCGCACGTCGACCATGGCAAGACGACGCTGGTCGACGCGGTGCTCCGCTACACCAAGGCGGTGCGCGCGAGCGCTGCGCCGGAGGGCGCGCTCATCATGGACTCCATGGAGCTGGAGCGCGAGAAGGGCATCACCATCCGGGCGAAGAACTGCAGCCTGCGCTACGGCGACTACAAGGTGAACATCGTCGACACCCCCGGCCACGCCGACTTCGGCGGCGAGGTGGAGCGGACGCTGCGCATGGTGGATGGCGCCCTGCTGCTGGTCGACGCGAAAGAAGGCCCCATGCCGCAGACGAAGTTCGTGCTGCGCAAGGCGATCGGGCTGGGGCTGCCGGTCATCGTGGTGGTGAACAAGATCGACCGGCCGGATGCGCAGATCGACGAGGTGGTCAACCGCACCTTCGACCTGTTCGTGGAGCTCTCCGCCTCCTCCGCGCAGCTGGATTTCCCCATCGTCTACACCTCCGCGACCCAGGGCACGGCCACGCTGGATCCGCGCCAGCCCGGCGCAGACGTGCGGCCGCTGTTTGACACGATTGTCGCGCGGATCCCGGCTCCGACCGTGGTGCCGGATGCGCCGCTGCAGCTGCTGGTGCTTGCGCTGGCCTACGATCCCTTCAAGGGGAAGATGGGGATCGGGAAGATCCACGCCGGATCGCTGCGGCGGCGGCAGCCGGTGCTGCGCCTGACGCCGGACGGCCGGCAGGAAGCGCGGACCGCGACCGCGGTGCTCGCCTACCAAGGGCTGGAGCGCGTGGAGATCGAGGAGGCGGCTTCGGGGGAGATCGTGGCGGTGGCCGGCTTTGATGAGATCGATATCGGCGACACGATCACCGACCCCGAGCGGCCCAAGGCCCTGCCGGCGATGGTGATCGAGGAGCCGACGCTGCGCATGACCTTCGCGGTCAACAAGAGCCCCTTCGCCGGCCGCGAAGGCAAGTACATCACCTCCCGGATGCTGCGCGAGCGGCTGCAGCGGGAACTGGAGATCAACGTGGCGCTGCGCGTGGCGGAGACGCAGAGCGCGGACACCTTCCTTGTGTCGGGACGCGGCGAGCTGCACCTGGCCATCCTGATCGAGACCATGCGCCGCGAGGGTTATGAGCTGGAGGTCTCCCAGCCGGAAGTCGTGCTCAAGGAGATTGAAGGCCAGCGCTGCGAGCCCTTCGAGCTGCTCTCGGTGGACGTCCCGGCGGCCTACCAAGGGGCGCTCATCGAGGAGCTGGGCCGGCGCCGGGCCGAACTGCGGGAGATGGCCCCGGTGCCAAGCGGGGAAGTCCACACGGAGTATCTCATCACCACGCGGGGTCTGCTCGGGCTCAAAAGCACGCTGCTCAAGAAAACGCGCGGGACGGCCATCGTCCACCACGTGTTCGAGGGCTACGAGCCCATCCTGGAGAACCTGCCGCCGGCGGAGCCGCACGGCTCGCTCGTGGCCACGGAAGACGGCGCGAGCACCTCGTACGCCATCGCCAACGCCCAGGAGCGCGGCGAGCTGTTCATCGGCCCCGGGGTGCCGGTGTACGAGGGCATGGTCGTCGGCCAGGCGAGCCAGGACCGGGACGTGGAGCTCAACATCGCCAAGCAGAAGAAACTCACGAACGTGCGCTCCGAGACCGGCGACGCCACGATCGTGCTCGCGCCCCCGCGCGACATCACGCTGGAATTGGCCCTGGAATACCTCGGACCGGATGAGCTGCTGGAGGTCACACCCAAGTCGCTGCGCATCCGCAAGCGCATTGCCGACGCCAAGCTGCGCCTGCGCGCCCAGCGCGCGGCCTCGGACAGCCCTGCCGGATGAGATATTCAAGCGCGGGGGCCTGAATAGGCGTACAATAGCCCGGTATGTCGTGGAGCATCAAGGGCGTGAGGTCGCCGCCCAAGGGGAGGTTGGATGGAACAGGGTGGAATGGGTGGGTTCGGCGGGGGATTCGGCGGACGGCCGCGGGAAATGCACAAGGCCACGTGCGCCGACTGCAAGCAGGAATGCGAGGTGCCGTTCAAGCCGAGCGGGGATCGTCCCGTCTACTGCAAGGCGTGCTTCTCCAAGCGCAAAAAGCCGTAAGAAAAACTTGAACGGGCAGGGTGAATCGAGCATCTAAGTAGCACCTGCCCGCTCAAGCGACGACGTTCCACATCCCTTCCTCACATCAGTAGGCGTGTTGTGGTCGCGATGCCGCCTACCACTCTAAGTATACCTGAGGCAGCGTATGCGGCTCACTGTCAATCCCAAGCCGGCCTGGATCGAAGGGGCGGTGGACCGTCGCGGCGACTACGTCAGCATCTCCTACGGCGAGGACCACCGGGACGTCGCGCTGGTCGCGCCGCAGGCCGGGGGGTTTCGGGTGCAGTTTGTGCTGAAGGCCCGCGGGAGCGACGCGCGCGCCGCTCGGATCCTCGAGGACGTCAACCGGGAACTGACCCACTACCTGGTCCACGCGGTGGGGCGGGATGCCTGGCCATTCGTGCAGTACCACTGTGAAAGCCCTGCCAACCGCCGGTCGATCGTCCACTGGCACTGGCATCCGGCGTGCGTGCCGCTCGGGAAAGGGTCCTGATGGCGAAGGAAGAGTCGGTCGGCGTCGAAGGCACCGTGCTCGAGCGGATGCGGAATTCGCGCTTCCGCGTGGAGCTCGAGGGCGGCCACCAGGTCCTCGCCTACGTGGCGGGCAAGATCCGCCAGCAGTCCCGCCGGATCCTCGAGGGGGATACAGTGGGCTTGATGCTCTCCCCCTACGACCTCACCCAGGGCCGCATCGTCTATCTGCTCAAGCGCTGATGTAAGAGCCTGGGTTCCTGTTTGCGGTACAATAAGCCAGCGGCGGCCTCGGCCACCGCTGGCTTATGTTGTTGACGCGCTGGCTGTCCGACACGTTCACCCACGCCGGCCTGGGCATTCCGTATGCCATCCGGGCCAGCGCCCGCGCTCGCGCGCCGAGCCTGTGGATCAGCCCGGCCGCCGGGTTGGTGGTGGTCTGGCCGACGCGGACGCCCGAGGCCTCGCGCGGGGCGCGCGACAGGTTTCTCAGGCGCCACGCCGGCTGGATCGTGCGCGAGTGGACCGCGCTGCTCCGGCGGTTTGGATCGCCCGCGCGCCGGTGGCCCTACGGACCGGAGACCCTCCTCGAAGGCCAGGCGCA
>JAHFGU010000075.1 GCA_023247285.1 Candidatus Omnitrophota bacterium | reverse complement strand
AGCGCGCCGGGAGGCGGCGGCCTGCGCTTCGGCGGCTTCCCTGATTCGCGCGGCTTCCGCCGCGGCTGCGGCCTGCTGCGCCGCCAACTGGCGATCCCAGCGGCGCTGCTCTGCGCGGACCCGGCGCTCGAGCGCCTTCCGGTTAGCATCGGCGCGACGTCGATCCTGCTCCTCAGCGCGAAGCCTGGTCCCCAGCGCCTCGAGCTCGGGGGCCGAGAGTTGAGGAAAGAGCCCTGGGGACTTGAGGCGCTTTTCGGCCAAGCCTCGGTACAGCCGCGCCCTCGCGTCCTCTGGACTGCGCGCGAGAATGACATCCAGGGCGTCGAGCGCCTCCTGATACGCCCCTCGGCGCATGGCGCGCGCGGCCCGCTCCCAGGCCTGGGCGACCACGGCCGCATCGGCGTTCGGCGCCCCTCGACTCCCGCTCGGGACGCCGCCCTGAGCCAAGCCGGAGGGCGGCGCCGCAGAGCGGGATTCAGAGGAAGGCGCGCGGTCATCGCGCCGAGGGCGTGACGCAGCCGGCCCGGCGGCTTCGAGTCGATTCAGGCTGCGCTCAGCTGCAGCCCACAGGCCGAGCACGAGCGCACTGAACCCGAGGGTAAAGAGGAAGCGACGGCTCATCCCCCCACCTGCCGCCGTCCGCCGGAGGCGAACGGCCAGCTCTCAGGGGTCTGTGCGGCGCCGCTGGCCCGGCGGCGCCCCGAGCGTGACGTGCCGCAGGCGCCGCCTGCGGCAGGGGGGGGGATCACGCGATCTTCCAAGGGCCTGTCTCTAATCCCTCGCGCAGCCTGCGCTGGGCCGAGGCGCGATCCGCGCAAGGCGCGAGGAGGATGGCGTAGCCGAAGGAGCGCTACGCCGACGACGAGCAACGCCGTCCTTCGGCTGACGCTCAGGACGGCGTCCCGAGCGGAGTCGAGGGACGCCGCGCGGCGACGCGGATCGGCCCAGCCTATGGGTGAACTCGGGGTTGCGCGCGCGAGGGATTAGAGACGGGCCCCCTTCACGTCGTTGGGAAGCTTCTCCCAGTCCCGGAGGAACCGCTCAAGCCCCGCATCCGTCAGCGGGTGCTTGATCAACGCATCCAGCACCGCGAAGGGCATGGTCGCGACGTCCGCGCCGAGCCGGGCCGCCTCCACCACGTGCATGGGATGGCGGACGCTGGCCACCAGGATCTGCGTCGAGAAGGGGTAATTGGCGTAGATGGTCTTGATGTCGCGGATGAGGGCCATGCCGTCGGCGCCGATGTCGTCCAGCCGGCCGACGAACGGGGAGATGTAGGCGGCGCCGGCTTTAGCGGCCAGCAGCGCCTGGGGCGCCGAAAAACACAGCGTCACGTTGACCCGAATCTGCTCCGCGGCGAGGGCGCGCGTCGCCTTCAGGCCCTCTTTCGTGAGCGGGCATTTCACCACGATGTGCGGGTGGAGCTTGGCGAACACGCGGCCTTCCTCGATCATGCCGGAGGCGTCGCGGCAGGTGGTCTCCATGCTGACCGGGCCGTTGACCGTCTGGCAGATCTCCTTGAGGAGCGGGAAGAAGTCGCGTTTCTCCTTGGCGACCAGGCTGGGGTTCGTCGTGACGCCGTCGATCGCGCCCCAGCTCATGGCATCCCGGATCTCCTGCAGGCTGGCGGAATCCAAAAAGATTTTCATGCGGACCAGATTAGCACGGCCGCGCCGACAATGCCAGCACGGTCTCCCAGGCGCGCGCGGACCACGCGCGCCGCGCGGGCCGGCGCGCGCATCGCGCGGCGGGAGAACTCGCGCCGCATGGAGGGCGCGAAGCGCGGCCACGCGTTGGCGATCCCGCCGCCGATCACGACGCGGCCGGGGTTGAGCAGGTGAACCAGGCTCGCCAGGCCCAGGCCCAGCCAGCGCCCCACCTCGTCCCAGGCTGCCTGCGCTGCCGCGTCGCCGCGGCGCGCCGCCTCGCTCATGAGTGCTGGGGTCAGCCGGCCGCCGGCGCTCCGGAGCAGGCGCGCCAGCGCGCCTCCGCGCTTGGCTGCGCGGCGCCCCAGCCGCAGAATCGCTTTGGTCCCGATGCGGGCTTCGAGGCAACCGCGCGCGCCGCATCCGCACCGCGGCCCGCCCGGCTCCACCATCAGGTGCCCGATTTCCCCGGCCGACCCGATGGCGCCGCGGACCAGCCGCCCGTCGACGATGAGGCCGCCCCCGACGCCGGTGCCGAGCGTGATGCCGACGACATGGCGCGCCCGGGCGCCGGCCCCGGCGTGCCATTCCCCGAGGGTATAGAGGTTGGCGTCATTATCCACGCGGCACGGGCAGCCGAGCCGGCGCTCGAGCAGGGAGCCCAGCGGCACCTCGCGCCACCCCGGCACGTTGACGAGCAGGCGCACCAGTCCGCGCGCCTCATCCACCAGCCCGGGCGCGCCGACGCCGACGCCGCGCAGCCGCGCCGTCCTCACGCCGACGCGCGCGCCTAGCTGCTCGATCGCGCGGCTGACCGCGTCGACGAACGCCGGCGGCCGGCTGCTGCGCGCCGTGTCAAGCGCCTGCTGCGCGCGGACGCGGCCCTGATCATCCACCGCACCCAGCTTGATGGACGTGCCGCCGAAGTCCACGCCGATCGTCCATCGCGTCATGGCTGCGGGCCGCGCGTCACGCCGACGCCGCGTGCTGCGGCGACCACAGCACGGCGTGGTTGCGGCCGGCGTGCTTGGCGGCGTAGAGCGCCTGGTCGGCCCGCTCGATCAGCGCCTCCAGGGTGTCGGCATGCTCCGGATAGCCGGCCACGCCGACGCTGATCGTTTGGCTCAGCAGCTCATCGTAGGCCCGGATCGGATGCACCTCGACGAGCTGCTTGAGCCGCAGGGCGATCGGCATGGCCTGCTCGGGAGTCGTCTCGACCAGCAGGAGCAGGAACTCTTCCCCGCCGTAGCGCGCGATCATGTCGATCTCGCGCAGGTTGTGCTGCAGCAGCCGCGCCACGTCCCGCAGGACGACATCCCCGACGAGGTGGCCGAACGTGTCATTTTTTTGTTTGAAGTGGTCGAGATCCACCATCATCAACGTGCAGGCGAGCTGGTGGCGCCGGGCGCGGGCGAGCTCCTCGCGGGCGCGCTCCATAAAATGGCTTCGCACGAAGACGCCGGTGAGCGCGTCCGTCACCGCCAGCGCCTCGACTTGCTGGTAGAGGAGCACGCGGGAAAGCTGGAGGGCCAGCTGGTTGGCCACGATGGCGAGCGTTTTGAGCTGCTGGGCGGGCAGGTCGTCCGCGACCAGCACCCCGATCGCCTGCTGTTTGCGCCAGAGCGGCGCCCATGCAACCTGAGTCAGTCCGCCAGCCGCCGTGCCGAGCTCGGCCGCCGGGGCGATCGCCGTGCCGCCATCAGCCTGGGCGCGCTTCACGATGGCCTCCTCAAACGCCGCAGCACCCTCGTCGCCGCGCCGCTCCATCCGGCCGTCTGCGGCCCGCGCCGCGCGCAAGATCCGCGGGCTCTGTCCCGTCAGGTCGATGAGGCGCAGGCCGCGCGCCTGCAAGAGCTGCGGGGCGATAGTGAGCGAGGCGGTAAAGAGCTCGTCGACGTGCAGCGCCCGGGACGTTTCCTTGGTGACGTGGTAGACGTCGGTGATCTCGGTAATGTGCGCCTCGGTCGATCGAGTGGCCGCCTCAATTGCCAAGAGGGACCGCGCGGCTTCGGACAGGTGCGCCACTTCGCGCGCTTCCTCCGCGTGCAGCGCGCGCAACGCCTGTTCCTCGCGCTGCCGCTGCGCAGCCAGCAGCCACGGCGTCAACACCAAGATCCCCAGGCGAAACCAACCGCTCCAGGCGCTCAGCGTGCTGGCTTGGGTCAACAGGAAGGCGAGCGCCGTCGCCGCAATCGCCAGGCGCGCGTACATGCGCGCCCAGGAGACGCCGGCGAGCATCGCCACCGCCCAACACGCCAGCGCGAGGGTCATCCGCCGCACACCTGATTGCGGCCGTTGCGCTTCGCCTGGTAGAGCCGCTGGTCCGCGGCGCGGATAAGCTCCAGCTCCGCCTGCCCGTCGTCGGGGAACGCGGCGACCCCCAGGGAGGCGGTCACCGGCTGCCCGCCGGTCCCGCCGCGGCCGCCATGGACCACCTGGGCCTCGATCACGCGCCGGATCTTTTCGGCCACGTCGGCCGCCGCCGCCCGCGGCAGCCTGGGCAGCAGCACGACGAACTCCTCGCCGCCATAACGGCCGATCACCCCGTCAGGCGGGACGACCGTTCGCAGGATATCCGCCACATGCTTGAGCACCACGTCGCCGGCCATGTGCCCGTGCGCGTCGTTGTACGCCTTGAAGTGATCCACGTCCAGCAAGAGGACGGACGCGGGCTCGCGGCTGCGCGCGGCGCGCGAGAGCTCGCGCCCGAGCTGCTCGAGGAAGGGCCGCCGGAGCGTCAGGCCGGTCAGGCCGTCGGTCACCGCCAGCTGCTGGGTGCGCGCGAAGAGCCGCGCGTTGGTCGCCGCGGTCGCGACGAGGTCGAGCAGGATGTCCAGGAAGCGCAGGTCGTCCTGCGTGAATGCCGCCGGCTGCGCGGTGTCGAGCCGCAGCACGCCCGACGGGGTCTGCCCGAGGAGCAGCGGGCAGGCGATGACCGAGCTCACCTCGCGCTCGCCCCCGGCCGTCACGGTGAACCGGAAGTCCCGGCGCGCGTCGTTGACCAGCAGCGGCCGGTGCGAGCGCAGCACGTGCCGGTCGAACTGGTCCCCGTGCTTGGCGCGGATCGGCGGAGCCCCTTCGCGCCGCTTGGAGGCGAAGAGCGACAGCTCCTGCCGCTCGGCGTTGACCAGGAAGAGGAGGCAGACATCCGACTTGCCGATGAGGCTGAAGGCGCGGGTGACCGCCAGCTTGGCGATGGCCGTCAGGTCGGTCAGGTTGCTGAGCTCCTCGGCGATCGTTTGGAGCTGCGTATACCGGGCGAGTTTTTTCTGCAGCGCGTCGCGGGTCTGCGCGGCCAGATGGATCGCCTGGTCCTTGACGGTGCGCTCTTCCCGCGCGTCATCCAGCGCCTGCTGCAGCCGCTGCAGGCGGGCGAATCGGCGCCGGGTCTGCCACATGGCCGCCCCCATGAGCACGACCAGCGCGGCAAGCTGCCAGCCGAGGAGCGGCAGGTGCCGGGCGGCCGAGATCCAGATGAGGCAGGCGGCGACGAGGGCGGTGAGCGCCCCGCTGGCGACCGTCGGCGCGAGGACCCACAGGTAGACCGACAGCGCAACGAGGAGGAGGAAAACGGTGTGCAACTGGTCCTGCGGGGCGCGGAAGCCGCCGGTCAGCAGCCCTGCGCAGGCGCCCAGCAGCACGAGGGACACGAACCCGCGGAGCCACGACGGCGGACGAGCCGTGAGCGCGGTGTCCATGCGAGAACTTACACGATCGCCGCCCCGGATTCCCGGTCGAAGAAGTGCACCTTGCCCATGTCGACGACCACGTCGATGTCCTGATTGACTTCCGGGCGGTCGTGCGGACCGACGCGGGCCATCACCGCGTGCGTGCCCATCCGCAGGTGCAGGTAGACCTCGGCGCCCAGCGGCTCAACCAGCTCCACCGTCGAGGTCACGACGCAGTCGGCCGGCGCCTCGGTGATGAAGAGCTTGTCGTAGAGGTCTTCCGGCCGGGCGCCGAAGAGCACGGCCTTGTGTTCATAGGCCACGAGTCGGGCCGCCATCTCCTCGACGATGCGCAGCTGGATAGCCTCGTCGACGAAGAACAGATCGCCGCCGCGGCGGACGATCTTCCCCGGCACGAAGTTCATGGGCGGCGAGCCGATGAAGCCTGCGACGAACCGGTTGGCCGGGTGGTCGTAGATGGTCAGCGGGTCGGCCACCTGCTGGATCACCGCCTTGTTCATCACCACGATCCGATCGCCCATCGTCATGGCCTCGGTCTGGTCGTGCGTGACGTAGATCATGGTCGTCTGCAGCCGCAGGTGCAGCTTGTGGATCTCGGTGCGCATCTGCACCCGCATCTTGGCGTCCAGGTTCGAGAGCGGCTCATCGAAGAGGAAGACCAGCGGCTTGCGGACGATGGCGCGGCCCACCGCGACCCGCTGGCGCTCGCCGCCGGAGAGCTCCCGCGGCCGCCGGCCCAGCAGCGGCTCGATGCTGAGGATCGCGGCCGCGTCGCGCACGCGGTGGTCGATCTCCCGCTTGCTGTAGTGGCGCAGCCGCAGCCCGAAGGCCATGTTGTCATACACCGACATGTGGGGGTAGAGCGCGTAGTTCTGGAACACCATGGCGATGTCGCGATCCTTCGGCGGGACGTGGTTGACGATCTTCTCGCCGATGCGGATCTCCCCGCTGGTGGCCTCTTCGAGGCCGGCGATCATGCGCAAGAGCGTGGACTTGCCGCAGCCGGAGGGCCCGACGATGACGAGGAACTCGCGGTTCTCGATGGTGAGGTTGGCGTCCTGGACCGCGAGGACCTCGCCGGGATAGACTTTCGTCACGTTCCGCAGCGTCACCTGGGCCATGCAAAGCCCATTTAGGCGGTCAGCTCGCCCAGCAGCCGGCTCAGCGTCGTCTTGAGCTCGCGCCGGTGGACGATCAAATCGATGAGGCCGTGCTCCAGCAGGAACTCCGAGCGCTGAAACCCCTCCGGCAGCTTCTGGCGGATCGTCTGCTCAATGACGCGAGGGCCGGTGAATCCGATCAGCGCCTTCGGCTCGGCGATGATGAGGTCGCCGAGGGTGGCGAAGCTGGCCAGCACGCCGGCCATCGTCGGGTGCGTGAGCACGGAGATGAAGAGCCCGCCGCGCTCATCCAGCCGCATCAAGGCGCTGGACGTCTTGGCCATCTGCATGAGGCTGAGCATGCCTTCCTGCATCCGCGCCCCGCCGCCGGAGCCGGAGATGATGATGAGCGGCAGCCGGCGCTCGGTCGCGCGCTCGATGGCCCGGGTGAGCCGCTCCCCGACGACCGACCCCATCGAGCCCATCATGAACCGGGAATCGGTGACCCCGAGGACGATCGGCCGGCCGTCCAGCGCGCCGGAGCCGGTCACGCAGGCATCCGTCAGCCCGCAGGCGCGCTGCTCCTCCACGAGTTTTTCGCGATACGGGCGGGGGACGCTGAATTGGAGCGGGTCCACCGGGCGCAGATCCGCGTCCCACGCTTCAAAGGTGCCGTCATCGATGGTGAGCGCCACGCGCTCCGGCGCGGTGAGCGGGAAATGGAAATCGCACTTGGCGCAGACCCGGAGATTCTCCTCCAGCGCTTTGTTGTAGATGAGCTGGCTGCAGGCCTCGCATTTGGTCCAGAGGCCGGCCGGGATCTCCCGCCGGCTGCGG
>JAHFGU010000074.1 GCA_023247285.1 Candidatus Omnitrophota bacterium | reverse complement strand
CCGAAGACGAAGACAAGGCCTATGCCCAGATCAACAAAGAGCTGACCCCGCAATACAAGACCAACCCGCCGGCGCCCGAGCGGCCGAAGAACGATCCGCCCAAGCGGCCAGGCAACAAGCTGGTCAACTAGCTTTTCAGACAACGAAAAACCCCGCACGCGGGCGTGCGGGGTTTTTTGTTTCCGGATCACGCCGCGTCACGCCAGACGCTTGACCATGTAGGTTCCCGTGCGCTCGTAGCCGAGCCGCCGGTAATACTCGCGGACGCCGACGCCGGCGATGACGGCGATCCGCGGCCTGCCGAACTCCTCGCGCGCGATCCGCTCCGCCTCAGCCAGCAGCCGCCGGCCGAAGCCCTGATGCTGCGCCGCCCCATCGCGGCGCTCGGCCAGCGGCACGTGCGGGCCGTACGCATGCAGCTCGCGGACCAACGCCGCATCCCGCAGCTCCGGCAGGATCGGCTCGCCGGCCGCTGGGAGGCGCAGCCGCAGGAGGCAGGCGAGCCGGCTGGCCTCCGCCTCCTCGAAGCTCAAGAAGACTTCGGTCCCGCCCGAGGCCTCGTAGGCGCGGCGCGTGAGCGCGAAGGCGGACGCGGTTTCCGCGCGCACCTGCCGGCAGCGGATGCACGCGCACCGCAGCCCGCGCTCCCGCAGGCGGCGCGCGAGCTCCTGGCGCAGGTTCGTCACGCGGCAGCCGGCCGTGATGGAGGTCGATGGAATGTCGCGGATCACGCGCTCGATGCGGACGTACGGCGGCACCGCCTGTTTGATGGCCAGCAACAGTTCGATGAGAGCCTCATCGTCATAGGGCGCGTAGCGGCCTTCGCGCCACCAACGGGACAGCTCCGCGCTCTCCAGCACGACGCACGGATACAGCTTGATCGCATCCGGGCGATAAGCCGGGTCCTCGAAAACCAGGCGCGCATGCGCCAGATCGCTTTCCGGCGTGGCGCCAGGCAGGTTCGGCATCAGGTGGTAGGCGACTTTGAATCCGGCGTTCTTGAGCAGCGCGGTCGCCTGCCGCACCTCCGCTGCGCCATGGTCGCGCACCACGCGCGCGAGCACCGCCTCCTCCAGCGTCTGCACCCCCAGCTCGACCCGCGTCACACCCAGCTCGCGCAGCCGCCGGACCTCGTCGAGGTCGATGTAGTCAGGCCGGGTCTCGATCGTGACGCCGATGATCCGGTGCGCGGAGATTTCATTGCGCTGCTGCGCCTCCAAGAGGGCTCTAGGCTCTAGGCTAAAGGCTGGAGGCTCTAGGCTGGAGGCTCCGGGCTGGCGAGTGGGCGTGCCTTGAGCCTTGAGCCTAGAGCCTTGAGCGAATGTATTGGCCGCCTCGAGGCAGCGCTGGATGAACCAGCGCTGATACGGATCAGGATAAAACGACCACGTGCCGCCCTTGATGATGAGCTCGAGCTTATCCGTCGGATGGCCGGTCTGCGCCAGCGTGTCCAGCCGGACGGCGACTTGGCGATACGGATCGTAGCCGTTGCGGATGGCGCGCATCATCGCCGGCTCGTTCGCCAGGTAGCTCTTCGGCGCGCGCGCTTCGGTCGGGCAGTAGACGCACCGGCCCGGGCAGGCGTAGGGCTTGGTGAGGACGGTGATGGTCGCGATCCCGGATTCCGAGCGGATTCGGTTGAGCGTCAGCAGCCGCTCGAGCCGCGGCTCCGCCGGGCGCCGGCCCTCGCCGACTTCGGCGCGGTACCGGGCCAGGAGCGCATCGGTGCGCGCGAGGGGCAGCCGGGTGCGCGCGGCGACCGCCGCCTTCATCCTGCGGAGCTGTGCTGCGTCCCGCGGCGGATCGGCGGCAAGCTGGTCGAGAAGCAGGGTGAGGTGATCCATCATGTGCCGTCAGCGCTATCTTGCCGCCGGGGCGGCGCAATTGCAAGCCGCCGGGGCCGCCCGTATAATGTGGGCGCCATGGCAGAACCCTTGCCCATCGAACACGATGCCGCGGCCAGCCGCTTCGTCGTCAAGCTCCAGGGCTATGAAGCCACCCTCATGTACCGGCGCACCGGCAACGAGCTGGATCTCTATCATACGTACGTCCCGGAAGTCTTCCGCGGCCGCGGCGTGGCCGAGCAGCTCTGCAAAGCCGCGTTCGAGCATGCGCAGGCCAACCGGCTCACCGTGCTCCCTTCCTGCTCCTATATCTCCGGCGCGTACCTTAAGCGCCACCCGGAGTACCAGCCGCTGACGAAATCCGGCCCCGCCCCCAACCCGCTGGTCTCCGGCTGATGTCGCGCGGTGTCAGGCACCAAAAGTGTCAGGCACCAAAAGTGTCTGACACTTTTTGATGATACTCAAGGTGGCGCGGCTCGGGCACCCGGTCATCCGCAGGCCGACCGAAGCCGTCCCGAAAGAGTCGATCCTGCGGCCCGAGTTCCAGCGGTTCCTCGACGACATGATCGAGACGATGCATGAATATGAAGGGGTGGGGCTGGCCGCGCCCCAGGTGCACGTCTCCCGGCAGGTCGCGGTGATCGAGGCGAAGGACAATCGCCGCTATCCCGGCGAGGGGCCGATTCCGCTGACCGTGCTCATCAATCCCCGGATCCACGGGCTGTCGAAGCGGCACCTGCTCGACTGGGAAGGCTGCCTGAGCGTCAACGATTTCCGGGGCAAGGTGCCACGGGCCGAATCCCTCGAGGTTGAGTCGTACAATCGCAAAGGGGAGCGGGTCCGGCTGCAGGCGCACGGATTTTTCGCCCGCGTCATCCAGCACGAGTGCGACCACCTCGCCGGCAAGGTGTTTCTGGACCGCATGTCGGACCTCACGACCCTCGCGCACCTGCCGGAGTTTCTCCGCTATTGGCACGAGTGAACGGCCGCGCGTCCACGACCGCCGCGCGCGCCCGCCCGCCGCTGACGATCTCCACGCGGGTCCCCGGCTCGTAGGCCCCGCGCTTGACATAGCCGAACGCCAGCGGTTGCCGCCGCGCGGGGGACCGGCACGCGCTGGTGACCCGGCCGGCCTCTTCACCCTTCCACTGGATCGCGTCCCCCGGCTGCGGCGCCGCATCCCCCTCGAGCGCCAGCCGCATGAGCCGGCGGTTGACCGAGCCATACGTGTCCACCCGCGCCACGATTTCCTGCCCGATGTAGCAGCCCTTCGTGCCGCTGACCGCCACCGCCTCCAATCCGGTTTCCGGCAGCAGCGGCTCGTCCATCAGATCCGCCGGCTCCCAGGGCAGCCCGGCTTCGATGCGGGCCGCGGTGAGGGCTTCCCATCCCACGGGCCGGAGGCCGGCCGGCGCGCCTTCCTGCTGGAGCGCATGCCAGAGCGCGGCGAGATGCTCGGCTGGTGCGAGGATGAGCGCGCCCGCGTCCCCGGCCAGGCTGTGCCGGACCACGCGGAGCGGCACGCCCTCCCACGCCGCTTCGGCGTGATCGTGTTCGTGCGGCAGCGCGACGGCGCGGCCAAACAGCCGGGAGAGCGTCTCCATCGTCCGCGGGCCCTGGATGGCCAGCGCGCCGTTGCTGCGCTCCTGGTTGGTGAAGGTGATCCGCTCGTTGAAGTGGTAGCGCTCGAGCTCCTGCGCCATGCGCTCGGCGCGGGGCAGCTGGCAGAGGAGCCGGAGGGCTTCGGTGTCGACGAGAACGAGCACGTCGGCGAGCAGCCTGGCCTGCGCGGTGAGCAGCGCTGCCCGGCACCAGGTTCCCGGCGCGAGCGATTGCAGGTCGTTGGTCAGGATGCGGTGGAGGAACTCGGTCCGGTCCTCACCCCGGCACTCCACCACGGCAAGCGTGGACACATCCAGCAGCCCGGCGGCGGTCCGCAGCGCCCGGTACTCCTCCTCGAATCCGGTGAATCTCCACGGGACGATCCAGCCGGCCAATGTTTCGTAGAGAATCTCGGGCGCGCCGGGCCGCCCATGTTTGCCGTGGAGAAGGAGGGGGAGGACCATGCCGCTGCTATTCTAGCAGAAGCGCGCGGCGCGCTTTTGACACCTGCTCGCGTCGCGTGTTACAATGGCGTTTCGCTACGGAAGGCACGCCTGTGCAGGGCACGCTTCTGAACCCTCCTTGCTGCGCGACTAGTACCGACGCCGTCTGTCTTGCTGTCCCGGACGGCGCGCCTCGGCTTACCCTGCGGCCTGCGCCGCGCGCTCACGCATGATCCCCCGCTATACCCGCCCCCGGATGGGCGCGCTGTGGAGCGAGGAGCACCGGCTCCAGGTCATGCTGGAGGTGGAGCTGTTGGTGCTGGACGCGCAGGCGCGCGCGGGCCTGGTGCCGCGGCGGGCGGTGCAGGCGATCCGGCGCCGGGCGAAGGTGGATCTGGCCAACATCCAGCAGCGCGAGGCAAAGACTCGGCACGACGTCATTGCCTTCATCGAGCAGCTCGAGGAGCGCGTCGGCCCGTACGGGCGGTACCTCCATTTTGGCCTGACGTCCAGCGACGTGCTGGATACCTCGCTCAGCGTCCTGCTGCGCGACGCCACCCGGCTGCTGCGCGCGGAGCTCCAGGGATTGCTTGCCGCGCTGGCCATCCAAGCGCGCCGGCACCGGCGCACGCTCATGATCGGCCGCACGCACGGCGTGCACGCCGAGCCCACGTCCTTCGGCCTGAAGCTGGCGGTGTTTTACGACGAGTTCCGGCGGCAGCGCGACCGCTTGGACTGCGCCGCCGAGGCAATCAGCGTCGGCAAAATCTCCGGCGCGGTCGGCACCTTCGCCAATGTGGACCCGCGCGTCGAGCAGCAGGTCTGCCGGGCGCTTGGCCTGCGGCCGGCCCCCATCTCGACGCAGGTGTTGCCGCGCGACCTGCACGCCTCCTATGTGGCGACGCTGGCGCTGATCGGCTGCAGCGTGGAGAAGCTGGCCACCGAGATCCGCCACCTGCAGCGCACCGAGGTCCGCGAGGCCGAAGAGCCGTTCGGCGAAGGGCAGAAGGGCTCCTCCGCGATGCCGCACAAGAAAAACCCCATCACGTGCGAGCGCCTGACCGGCTTAAGCCGGCTGCTGCGCGGCTACGCGGTGGCGGCGATGGAGGACGTGGCGCTGTGGCACGAACGGGACATCAGCCACTCGTCGGTGGAGCGGGTCATCCTGCCGGACGCCGCCATCGCGCTGGACTACATGCTGCATGAGCTGGCCGGGTTGGTGCGCGGGCTTGTGGTGCACCCGGATCGGATGCGCGCCAATCTCGAGAGCACGCGCGGGGTCGTGTATTCCGGCCAGCTCCTCCTGGCGCTCATGCGCCGGGGGCTGACCCGGTCGCGGGCGTATGCGCTCGTGCAGCGGTGCGCGCTGGCCGCGTGGCGCAATGGCGCCGCGTTCCCGGATCTGGCGGCGCGCGATCCGGAGATCCGGCGCCGGCTGTCGCCGGCCGCCGTCCGACGCTGCATGGATCCGGCCCGCCACTTGCGCCACGTCGACCGCATTTTTAAGCGGGTGGGGCTCTAGGGATGAGACAGGAGACGGGGGACATGGGACGTAGGATTGCTTCACGGCGAACGCGCAGCATCATGAGGTCCTGTCTCCTGTCCCTTGTCTCCTGTCTCATTTTGACGGGATGCGTGCGGCGGTCGCTGACGATCCGGACCGAGCCGCCGGGCGCGCTCGTCTATGTCAACGATCAGCTGAAGGGCGCAAGCCCGGTCACCTACGATTTCCAGTGGTACGGCTGGCAGCGCGTGACGCTCCGCAAGGACGGGTACGAGCGGCTGGAGGACCGCAAGCTGATCCGCGCGCCGGCGCACCTGTGGATCCCGTTCGATCTGGCGATGGAGCTGGCTCCATTCGCGGTGCGCGATGATCATGCCTGGGACTATCGCTTGACGCCGACGACCACGCTGCCTGAGCCGGCGCCGCCGCCCGCGGTCCCAGCGGTCAAGCCGGCCGCGCAGCCGCCGCCAGCCAAGGAGCCAACGCCCGCGGCAGCGCCGGCCGCCGCGCCCCCTGCCGAGGCGCCGGAGACCGAAGACGAGAGAGACATCGATGCCGTCCGGTGAAAAACTGTACGAGGGCAAAGCCAAGATCCTGACCTCGACGGAGGACCCGGCCCTCGTGGTCCAGTACTTCAAGGATGACGCGACCGCCTTCAATGCGCAGAAGCGCGGCACGATCATGGACAAGGGCATCTGCAACAACCGCATCTCGGCAGCCCTCTTCACCTATCTGGAAGGCCGCGGCATCCGCACGCACTTCGTCCGGCAGCTCGACGACCGCTCGATGCTGGTCCGCCGGGTCCAGATCATTCCGCTTGAGGTGACTATCCGGAACATCACCGCCGGCGGCATGGCCAAGCTGCTCGGCATCGATGAGGGCATCGCGCTCAAGCCGCCAGTCTTCGAATGGCACTACAAGAGCGACGCGCTGGGCGATCCGCTCATCAACGACGATCATATCCTCGCGATGGGCTGGGCCGCGGCGCCGGAGCTGGCGCACCTCCGGGCCGAATCCTTCAAGGTGAACGCGGCGCTGATCGAGTTCTTCCGCCAGCGGCAGATCGACCTGGTGGACTTCAAGCTCGAGTTCGGCCGCGCAGCGGGCGGGACCATCCTGCTCGCGGACGAGATTTCCCCGGACACCATGCGGTTGTGGGAGCACGGCACGCGCCGCAAGCTGGACAAGGACCGGTTCCGCCGGGACCTGGGCAGCGTCGAGGAAGCATACCAGGAAGTGCTGCGCCGGGTGCTGGGGGAACCCGCCTCCAGCGCGGCCGGCCGGTAAGCCATTGAAGGAGGGGCGATGGGCAGCATTCTGCTGGCGCTGATCGGCGTCGCAGCCGGGGTCGCCGTGGCCATCGGGCCGAACCGCCGGTACGCGCGCGGCATCTTCGCGGTGGCCGTGCTGGGTGCTAGCGTCGCGGCGGTGTTCGGCTGTCTCAGGGTCGTGCCGGCCGGCCATGTGGGCGTCGTCGACTTCTTCGGGACCGTGAGCGAGCGTCCGCTGAGCAGCGGATTGAACCTGGTCAATCCGCTGGCGCGCGTCATCCCCATGTCGGTCCGGACGCAGGAAGACAAGGAGACCATGATCGTGCCGTCGAAGGAGGGGCTGACGGTGGAGCTCGAGGTCTCGGGCCTGTTCCACCTGTCGCCGGACAAGGCGGTGGAGGTCTACAAAACCGTCGGACCCCTGTACATGGAGGTGCTGTTCGTGCCGCAGTTCCGCGCGGCCGCGCGCGGGGTGACCGCCGGCAGCGAGGCCAAGGCGCTCTACACCTCCGAGCGCGAGGCGATGGCCAAAAGCGTTCTGGAGCACCTGCAGGCGCTGGTGCAGGACCGCGGGATCGTCGTCGAGAACATCCTGCTGCGCAAGGTGGCACTGCCGACGACGGTGCGGGACGCGATC
>JAHFGU010000188.1 GCA_023247285.1 Candidatus Omnitrophota bacterium | reverse complement strand
GCCGATGAGCTGCTGGCGGCGCTGTTTGAGATCGGCGTCAGCGATCCGTGGCAGATGGCGGTCAACATGGCGGATTACGTCGACGCCGATTTCGCCCTGTCACGCGTCACGAAGACGTCGCAGAACGTGCTGCTGTCGAACCGCGGCGGGCTGGGATCCTGGGCATGGAGCGCGCAGCCGGATGGGCATTATCACAGCGACGAGATGGACGGCGCGCCGCTCATCTGGGATGTCCCCGTGCCGACTGGACGCTACCGGGTGCTGGCCCGCGGGCTGCCCGGGGTGACCATCGGCGATATCACGATCGAAGGCCAGACCTTCGCGTCGGTGGATGACGGGCAGTCCCTGGGATTGTTTGATCTGCACGACACGCTGCGCGTCGAGGTCGCCAACCATGAGAGCGGTGCGGCCAGCACTTCGTGCGCCTTCCGCGGGCTCGAGCTCGTGCCGGAGACGCCCTCCGGCGGCATCTCGATCCGGGGCATCGAAGCGGTCCGATTGAATGAACTCATGGTGGATCCTGTCGTGGAGTTCGAGGCGGCCAATGCGGTCTTCGATCCTCAGACGTCGGACTGGACCTGCCCAGGCGAGGGGGTTTGCCGGAACAGCGGGGTCGGGCAGGCGCGGTGGGTGTGGGCCACCACCCTGCCGGCCGGGCGCTATTATCTCCGCGTCTATGGATCGGCGCCAGGGCAGACCATCGGGGAAGCCCGTTTGGGCAGCAGCACCGCCCTGCTCAGCCATGGGCAAATCCACCCTGAGCCGGTGACCATCGGCTCGGATGGAAAAGTGACGCTCACCATTGGTAAAACGGTCGCCGATGGGACATACTATTTAAAGAAGGTCGCGCTGTCCCTACAGCCTGATGCCGAGTACGTCGAGCTGATCAACTTAAGCGACAAGGAGTTAGACATTAGCGGGTGGACGATCGAGGGCGAATTGACCGGCGGGCGTCGGGCGCGCTTTCCCTTCGGTTCCAAGCTGAAGCCGCACGGGCTGCTGCTGGCGGCTGTGGACCTGGACGATAGCCAGGCCGGGCTGTCCCGGAACGGCATTGATGCGCGGTCCGCATGGCAGATTCCGCCGGAGGCCGCCGCCGTGCAGCTTGAGTTCACGAGCGGCGCGCCGACGCCTGATGATGATTGGCTGAAGACCAGCGTTCCAACTGGCGGCCCAACGCGGCTGCTGCTGCGGGATCAGGACCAGACTGTCGATGAGGTGGAATATCCATTACCCCCGCATACCCCGGCTCCGCTGCAAAGTCTGGAAAAAGGCGATCCAGGCACCGTGCAGGATAGCGACGGCGACGGGATCGACGACGTATGGTATCCATCGCTGGCGCTGACGTACTGCACGCCGGGAATGCCAAACGACAACGACGGCTTGAAAGAAACCGTCGGAGTCGAGGTCGTCACCCACGATCCGAACAAGGAGATTACGGTGCTGAGCCACCCGCTCGACAGCGTGGGCGAGCTGGCCGGGTTGCCCAGCGGCAAGCGGTGGCGATCCATCACCGGCACGGACTTGGCCAGGCTGGTGGACCGGTTCACCGTCGAGGGGGTCCGGCTGGAAGCCGAAGGCCGGCTGATCTCCGGGCAAGGGACGTGGGAAGAGCGCAGCGGCGGCTATTACGAATATAACAGCACCGCGCAACCGGCGATGCCCGGGGTCTGGGAATGGCGGGAGCTGGTGCCCGGCGTGTACCGGCTGCATCTCTATACCTGGCCCGGCGAACAGGTTTCGGTGCGCTGGAAGCTTGCGGATGGCTCGTGGACCGCCGGATCGCCGGCGCTGTCCGCCGAGGCGCAAGGGCGCATTGCGCTGGGCCAAGTGCGGATCGGTCCGGCGCCGGCTTCCCAAGGCGGCGCGGACGTGCCGGAATCTGAGCGGGCGACCCAGGCCCAGACGCTGACGCTCGAAGTGACCTGCGCGTCGCCGAGCGGCGTCTGCCACCTGGATGCGGTGCAGCTGGATCCCAAGCTTCTGCGCGTGGGTCCGGTGAATGTGAACACGGCACCGCTGGGCGTGCTCATGTCCTTGCCGGGCATGACCGAGGCGCTGGCCGCGCGGATCATCGCCGGACGGCCGTATGGCGATCAGGACCACAAGGCGCGAGGCATCGGCGACCTGCTGCTCGGCTCGGTGCTGGCCTCTGACGAAGAGGAGAAGCTGGCGGTGTTCCGCCGGCTGGCGCACCTGTTGACGACGCGCTCAGATGTGTTTCGCATCCAGAGCCTCGGTCAGGCGATGACGGGAGACCGTGTCATGGCGACGCAGCGGATTACCACGATCGTCGAGCGGCGCTGATGCGCGCGGAGGCGTGGCGCCGGGGCGCGGCACTCAGTCTGACGCTGCTGTACGGCCTGCCGGGCACGGCGGTGGCCGAGCGCCTCGGCCGGCGCGGGCAGATCGTGGACTCCCCTGCGGGCGCGGTGCAGACCGAGTCGCATAACGTGGATCTTGCGGAGACCAACGAAGGCGGCGGCGTGGCGACCTCAAATTTCCGGCAGGGGTTCAGCGTCGGCGCGCCGATTTCCGGAGGCACGCTGAGCTCAGCCAAGTACCGCCTTAGCTCCGGGTTCGGCGCCACCTCGTCCGTGCAGTTCGAGCATCCCCTGAGCAACCTGGATATTGCCGCGGTCCGCGCGAAGGCGTCCGGCTTCGGCGCGGACATCCTGCCGAAGACGTGGCAACCGGACGCAGCCCCGGTCTTTATCTGGGACGCGCCGTCAGGCGGGTTGGATCTCGCCGGCTACAGCTGGGCGGTCGATGCCGAGCCTGACGCGACCGTGGAGACGACCGGCACGTCGGTCGACATCGCCGCCACGATGCTGCAGCGCTTGTCCGACGGCGTGCACCGGTTCTTCGTCAAGGCGGTCGGCAACGGCGGCGCGGTCGGGCAGACCGTGTCCATGGAGATCTGGGTGGACGCAACGCCGCCCAGCGTCGTGACCTACGCGCCCGCCAGCGAGACGCTGCTGAAGGCCGTTCCGTCGATCACCGCCACGCTCCACGACGAATACAGCGGGGTTGACAAGTTGAGGGTGCAGGTGTTGATTAACGGCAGCAGGGGGGATGGGACGTTCGACTCGGCGACAGGCATCCTGCAGGCAACCAGCAGCGCGTGGCGCGAGGGCGTCAACCGGCTTGAGCTGCGGGCATCGGATGTGGCAGGGAACGCGTTGACCCCGCTCACGTGGACGATGTCGTTGGACACC
>JAHFGU010000187.1 GCA_023247285.1 Candidatus Omnitrophota bacterium | reverse complement strand
TGCAGCCAGGGGTGCATGCGTCGGTACAGCCGTCTCGCCTGATGCGCTGGCTGACGTTTCACCAGCGATACGCGACCTGGGAGCTGGCCGCCTGGTCCGGTTTGTGGATGTGGCTGGCGGCAGGCCTGTGGAGCCTCTCCACCTGGTGGCCGCCGAGTCGTCGCTTCGCTAGACCGCTCGCGCAGCTCTCAGGGTTTGCCGCGGTGGTCTTCCTCACCGGCTTGCTGGCGCAAACGGCGTGGATCGATGCCGTCCCGAAGGCGCTCGTCGTGCGCGCATCGCTTGAGGTGAAGTATGCCCCGCAGGCAACCGGCACCACCCACTTTACGCTGCCCGACGGCGCCCTCGTCCAGGTGCTGCGCCACGAATTCGGTTGGATGCAGCTCAAGCGGGCCGACGGACTCTCCGGCTGGGCTCCCGACGACGCGCTGAAAGCCTTGTCAGCGCAAAGAGGGTAGCCAATGAGCAAAGCTCACTGAGCAAGCCCCCGACCCCATTATGACGCGGAAGGGGCGCTCAGAAATGAACGGGAGGAGTGGGCGCGGATGAACAGTAGCTTGGGCAGCCGCCGAGATATGCAGTCTGACGCGGGCGCATGATTCTGGCCATCGTGGATGATCTGCTCTTCCGCGCGAAACTTGAGGCGGCGGCGGCACAGCTGGGCGCGCCGCTCACCATCGCCGCAGATGCCACCTCCGTGCCGCGCAACGGACAGCCCTGGAGCCGCGTGCTTATCGACGTGAATCTGTCGCGCGCTGATGCGCTGGCGATGATTCGCGATCTCCGCGCGGCTCACCCTAGCATCCCCATCGTGGGGTATTGTTCGCACGTCCAGCGCGACCTGCAGCAGCGCGCGCTCGAGGCCGGCTGCACCACGGTCTTGGCTCGCTCCGCGTTCGTCCAGCAGCTGCCGGAGCTGCTGAGTTGAGGCGTGGTGGAACAGGCAGATTGCGTGATCGTCGGAGCGGGGATCGGCGGAGCGGTGCTCGCGCTTGCCTTGGGACGGCGCGGCCACCGCGTCGTGGTGCTGGAGCGCGAGGCGTCAGCGCCCGCCGCGGGGCGGCCGGAAGTGCTGGCGCAGTCCACGGTCAACGCCCTCGCGCAGCTGGGTGTCGGCTCGCGGCTCTATGATGAAGCGGTCACGCCGCTCTCGGGTTTGGAGCTTCGCCAGGCCGGCGGCCGGCTCCTCTTTTCCATTGCGCCGGAGGATCTGCAGCGCGCCGGCGTGCAGCCGTATTCGACCGATCCTAACGGCACGCGCCGGTTGCTGCTGGAGGCCGCGAGGGCGTGCGGCCGGATTGCCATCGAGCGCGGCGTGGACGTCCAGCAGGTGCTCCGCGACGGTTCGCGCGCGGCCGGGGTCATCGCCACGCGTCACGGGCAGCCCTGGCGGCTGTCGGCTCGGTTGGTCATTGGGGATGACGGCAGCCACTCGCGAATCCGGGCCGGTCTTGGAATTCCCCTGGCGATGGAAGAATTCGCCCTGGATTTCCTGGTGCCAACAGCCGCCCTGTCGGCGCCATCGCCCGCCGTCGGACGGGCGTGGATCGACCCCGCAGCCCTTGCGCATGGGCTGGCCGCCTGCGTGATCATGCCGCTGCCCTCCGGACGAAGCGCCCTCGCCCTCCTCCTGCATCGCCGCGTGTATGACCGGCTGCGGCAGGCGGGACCAGGCCGCTTTCAGGAGGCAGCTGCTCGCTTGGCCCCGGACTGCGCCGCGCTGACTGCGCGGATGGCGTTCCCTGAAGCCTGGATCCTCATCCGCAGGCCGTTCGGACACGCGCCCCGCTATGTGACCGACGGCGCCGCCCTGCTGGGTGATGCCGCGCATCCGGTCACGCCGGTCGGCGGACAGGGCGCGAACATGTCCGTGGCCGATGCGCTCGCGCTCTCCGGCGTGGCGCATGAGGCGCTCACGCGCGACGACTGTTCACAGCAGCGCCTCCGGGCCTACGAGCAGCTCCGGTGGCCGGCCAACGAGCGGTCGCTGCAGTTCAGCCGACGCGGGCAGCAGGTGCTGCGGTGGTTGATCGCCGCGCCGTGGCTGGCCCCGCTGGCGCCAGGGCTGGTGCGTCGCTACGACCGGCCCGCCGTGAAGCAGCGCCTGCTGCGCGCGGTGGCAGGGGCTTTTGTTGCGGCGGCCTAGTCCAGAATCCCCCGCGGGACCCTTCCCTCTTTGAGGTAGTCTCCGCCTGCTCGGCGACCCTATAATAGCCCCGGCCGGAGCAGGCCCAAAGGAAACCGCCATGTCAGAAGACTCGTTGATCGAAAAACAAGAAGAGCATATTTCAACGCATATTTTTTCCGCATCTGCAGGCATGATCGGCGTGTGCCTCACGGTGATCAGTTTGATCAACGTCAGTCACGCGGTTAACAAAATCAACACGCTCGGAGACGATCTCACCGCGATCGACGCCCTCATTTTCATCTTGGCGTGCTGCCTTTCGTATATGGCCATGAAGACCAAAGACAGAAAGAGGAGGCTTTCGCTGGAACAAGCGGCGGACGGCAGCAGGTAAGCTCTGAGATATTCAAGTCAAGGCATGGCTGATAGGCCCGTGAGTTCTGCCGACGGCAAGGATAGGAACCGTCACGGGCGGTATGATGTCTACATCGTCCAATGCGCCGATAGCACCTATTACACCGGCTCAACCAATAACTTGGAACGTCGACTCAAGTTACACAATGCAGGTCATGGGGCGAAGTACCTGCGGGGGAAGGGCCCTGTGACATTGGTCTATGCGAAGGCATATCGGTCCTACAAGAACGCGATGCGCGCGGAGCGGAACCTGAAGCAATTGACGAGGAAACGGAAGGCAGAACTCATTGCTGTCTATGCGCGGAGTCGTGGGTAAACAAGATGGCGCTGGAGCGGCTGAAGAAACTAAACGGCTATGAGTGACTGGTTCGCCGCGAATAGGAAATGGTAATGTGGCACCGGAATTCGGCACCGGAATTCGGAATTCCCCGTCATAATGCCGGGAATGGAGCGAAATACATTCGGGGGCGCAGGCCGGTTGATCGCACCCTCCTGAGGACACGCTGACAGGTGAGCATGGCGCACGACCATAGTTTCGATATCGTCTCCAAAGTCAACCTGCAGGAGCTTCGCAACGCGGTGGCTCAGGCCCAGAAGGAAATTGGCACGCGGTTCGACTTCCGAAACTCGGCGGCCAGTTTGGCATTTGAAGAACGCTCAGGCGTCCTCAAGATCGCGGCCGACCATCAT
>JAHFGU010000186.1 GCA_023247285.1 Candidatus Omnitrophota bacterium | reverse complement strand
TCGCGCTTGAGGAAATCCAGCGAGGTCAGGTTGCGGACGACGATTTCTCGCATGGCGCCGGCGCATGAGGCTCGCGCCGCTCCTCTGCCTCCGGGAACTTCAAATCGCACTCAAAGGCGTGGTCGAGCCGGTGCAGCTCGAAGGCCAGCATGACCAGCCGCAGCTTCACGGGCGGCTGGTGCGTTTTCTTCCAGGAGGAGTAGAGGTCGAGGAAGGCGTCCATGGTGCGCTCGAACACGAACTTGCGCTCGTACACCTCCAGGTCCTTGAGGAATCGCTTGAATCGCGCCTCTGAAATTTCCAGCGCCGTGGGCACCAGCTTGATGTGCGGGATCGGCCGGTAAAACATCGCGTCGCTCCAGTCTGCTCCTTATAACGTGAACGGCCGCTCCACCGTGACCATGGCAGCTCGGCCGTTTACCTTCTGTCGGGCTGAGGGACCCGGTTAATTCTTATGCTATCATTTTAAAATTACCATGCTTTTTTCTTCATCGTCAAGGGTACGAGAGCGATTTCTAGCGGGAGAGGGCGGCTGAGGGACAAATAGCCTGGAAAGCGCACCATCGGCAGACAAATTCGCTCGGCGTAGCCTGAAAGACGCCGGCTCGGATGCCTGCGGCGGCGCTTCGGAGCTCCTGCTTGGCCTGGTCGAGATCCCTGAGGGTTGGTTCGGCCAGGCCGATGAATCCGGTTTCCAGAAAGTGCAGCTCGACATCCGGCAACTCTCCGTGCAATATCTGCCAAGCCAGCGCATAGATGCGCAGTTGGAGCGATTTGCGCGCATCCTGGTCGGCTTCGCGCTGGTCCTTCACCTGGGAGGTCTTATAATCCACGATGACCACCCCATCGCCGCGGCGGTCCACCCGATCCCACCGCCCGACCACGAGCAGATCGTCCAGCGCGAAGCGAAACGGGGCTTCAATCAGCAGCGGCTGCTCGGGTGCGGCTTGCTGAGCCTTGAAGAAGCGGCGCAGGGTGTCCTGTCCTTGCGCCAGGCGCAGCTCTTCGTGGTGGCGGGTCAGAAATCCTTGGGATTGCCAGTGGGCCTCGAATGCGGCCAGCAGCTCAGCCTCGGTCATCTCCCTGCCCCGCAGCCGCCCGGCAAAAAATGCCTCGATGGCCTTGTGCATCGCGGCGCCATAGACGACCGCGTGGTGCCGCATGACGGGCAGCCGCAGCACCTTGCTGTACCGGTATTTCAGCGGACAGGTCAGGTAATCGTCCACCCCATGCGCATCCAGCTTGAGGCGCCCGCCCGCGCGCGCCGTGACGGGCAGCGGTGCGGCCTGGTTCGAGCGTTCAATCAGCTCTCGCGCCTGGGCGCGGCGGGCCTGCGGGTTGGGGGTCGGCAAATCCAGCGCCTCGAGCACGAACTGGCTGACCTTGCGCAGCGTCTTGCCGCCATAATCATAGGCGCACGAGAGAGACAGTTCCTGCTTGGCCCGCGTCATGCCGACGTAGAAGAGCCGCCGTTCCTCCTGCAGGTGGTAGTCGCCGGCCGGGAGGATGTCCTTGATCAGCGCCTCCGGCAGCTCGATGGGGTCTGTCCGCTGCGGCGTCGGAAACCGGCCCTGCACCAGCCCCACCATGAACACCACCGGAAACTCGAGCCCTTTGGCTTTGTGCAGCGTGAGCACGTGGACCCGATCGGCCCACGCGTCGTCCTCTTCCACCGGCTCCTGGCCCAGCGCCTGCAGCAGGGGCAGATGCGGGATCAGCTCGGCGAGGCTGCCGCCGACCAGTTCTTCCATCCGCTGGAGATGCTGGAAGAACCGGGCGACAGTGTGCAGCCGCAGCAGCTCCTCGGGCCGTTCCCCCCGGCTCAAATGCATCAGGAAGCTCCGATCGACCAGCCACTGGTACAGCACTTGGCCGGCCGAGCGGGTCCGCGACACCTCCAGCAGCCGGGACACATCCGCGCGGAGCTGCGCCAGCTCCTGCCGGCCCTGGGCGCTGACACGCGGCGGCTCCGGGTCATCCGGCGCCTCGAGGCGCTCGAGGACCGCCTGCAGGCTGACGTGGTGGCGCGAGGCCGCGGCGAGGACGGCGCTGAGATCGCCCATCGGACAACGGTACAGCGGCGAGCTGGCCACATGGTACCAGCTCAAACTGTCCTCCGGATCGGCCAAGGCCTTGAGGCACGAGAGCAGCATCTTGGCTTCTTCGCGGGCGAAGAGGCCGCTGGCGCCGCTGAACTGCCACGGCACGCCGGCCACGTTGAGCGCGCGGAGGAACAGATCCGCGTCGCGGTTGGAGCGCACGAGAATGGCGATGTCGCCCGGCCGGCGCAGGCCGGCGGCGATCAGCTCCCGGATGGCGCGCGCCACCCAGTCAGCTTCGCTGGACGCGGTGTCGAAGACCTGGAGCCGGGGCTCCGCCGCCGGATGGCCGGCCCTGGCGAGCAGGCGCTTGTCGATGCCTTGGCGGACCTCCAGCCGATCCGGGTCGTTGAACCGGATGAGCCGGTAGGCGCTATCCAAGATCCCCTGCGTGGACCGGAAGTTCTCGGTCAAGACCACGGTGCGCACCTCCGGCCGCTGATCGAGGAACTTGAGCACGTTGCTGATGGCCGCGCCCCGCCATTTGTAGATGCTCTGGTCGTCGTCGGCGACCACCGTGACCTGCGCTCCGGATCCGGCGAGCAATTGGAGCAGGCGGAATTGGGCGAAGTTGGTGTCCTGGAATTCGTCCACGAGGAGGTACCGCACCCTGGCCTGAACCGCGGTCCGCACCTCCGGCGCCTGTTCGAGGAGTTGGATGGCAAGGAGCACCAGATCGCCGAAGTCCGCGCAGTCGGCGGCGCGCAGCGCCTGCTGGTAAGCCGCATAGACCTCGGCCAGCTCCTGCGCGCGTCGGCCGCGGGCCTGGTTCGCCGGATCCGCCGACCGGGCCAACGCCTGCGCTGCGGCATGCGCCAGGAATTCCTCCGGCCCCACTGCTTCATCCTTCGCGCGGGCGAACACCGTTGCCAGGGCCTCCAGATGGCGGGCGGGATCATGCGGCGGGCGGAACTCCCGCAGGGGCAGCTCGAAGAGCCGCTGGCGCAGGAAGACATGCTGCTCGGCTTGCGAGAGCACGCGGAAGTTCGGGGTGAGCCCGACGCGCAGAGCCTGGTCTCTCAGGAGCCGGTCGCCGAAGGCGTGGAAGGTGCTGACGGTCAGGTCCAGATACCCGTAGGGCATCAGCAGGTCGACCCGCTCCTGCATCTCGGAGGCGGCTTTGTCCGAGAACGTCAGCGCCA
>JAHFGU010000185.1 GCA_023247285.1 Candidatus Omnitrophota bacterium | reverse complement strand
ACGGAGGCGCGCCCAGCATGAAACTGGTGACGTGCATTATCCGGCCGGAGAAGTTGGACGCGGTCACCGATGCGCTGGACAAGCAGCATGTCGTGGGCATGACCGCCACCGATGTCCGCGGCTTCGGCCGCCAGAAAGGGCAAGTCGAGCACTACCGGGGCGGGGAGTACACGATCCGCTTCATTCCCAAAGTGCGGCTGGACATCGTCGTCCAAGACCAGGATGTCGAGACGGTGATCGGCACGATCGAGAAGGTGGCCCGCACCGGCAACATCGGTGATGGCAAGATCTTTGTCATCGAAGTCGCCAACGCCATGCGCATCCGCACAGGTGAGCGGGGCACCAGCGCGCTGTAATGGCGGACACCCTGCAGGAAGAGCCGCGCGCGATCCCTCCGGCCGGCGGGCCCGCGGGCCCGAAGGAGCGCGGCGCCATGACGCTGCTCTCCTGCTTCATCCGGCCGGAAAGCCTCGAGGCGGTGACGGCGGCGCTGAATGCCTTGGAGGTGGTGGGAGGCATGACCGTGACCGATGTGCGCGGCTTTGGGCGGCAACGGGGCCACGTCGAGCATTACCGCGGGGAAGCGTACGTGATCCGGTTCCTGCCGAAGGTGCGGCTGGAGGTGGCTGTGCGCGCGCAGGACGCGGATCGCGTGATGAGCGCCATCCACGCCGCGGCGCGCACCGGCCAAGCGGGAGACGGGAAAGTCTTCGTCGCGGAGCTGCGCACGGTGGTGCGCATTCGGACAGGGGAACGTGGGATCGGCGCGCTGTGAGCGATCCTGTTCCGCCCGCTCTCAGTATCCTGATCCGGCAAGCGTGCGACCAGTTGCAAGACGGCTGCGCCGAAGAGGCGGCGCAGACGTTTTCCGCCGTCCTCGCGGTCGACCCTCACATGCCGGAGGCGCTGCGCGGGCGCGGGCTCGCGCACATGCAGCTGAAACGCTGGTCATTGGCGGCGGTGGATTTTGAGGCCGCGGCTCGCCTAGCGCCGGCAGATGCGGATGCGTGGGTGGAGTGGGCCAAGAGCCTGGCGATGGACGGCAAGATCTATCCGGCCATGAAGGTCTTTGAGACGCTGCTGGCGAGAGAGCCGGAATGCCTGCGCGGGCATCTGGAACTCGGTCTCCTGCATCTGCAGCTGGGGGCCATTCCAAAGGGACGCCGGCACCTGCAGCAGGCGCTGGCGTGCCGTCCTCCCGTAGCACAGCGGCGCCAGATCGAGCGCCTCTTGGCGGAGCAGGACCGGTTGGACCGCAAGCGGTTCTATCGGCCGGATTTCGAGGCGCTGCAGAAACAGCGCCGTGGGCGCGGCTCTCCGGGCTGGACCCAACGCCTTGGGACGCTCCTGAAGCGCTTCCGGGGAAACAGGACGGGGATGTGATGGGCCGACCCCTGGCAATTTGGTCGGGGAGCTTCCTCATCGTGTCCGTCCTGCTGCTCATGTGTTACAAGATTCCTCTCGGTCCTCTCGTGCTCGCGGGAGGATTGACCCTGGCCATGACGGTCATTCGAGCTCTCCGCGCTCAGCGGCGGCCACGCTCGTAGCGCGCCGCGTTTCTCTCAGCACTCCGCGTACAGTCTTGGTAGAATACCGCCTATGCCCAACGGCAATACCATCGATTTCTCCGAGCCCTCCTCCTCCCGCGTGACCGTGGTCGATCGGGGGAGTCTCCACCGCGTCCTGAACACCCCACAGCTCTTCGCGATCGGGTACGGGGATGTGGGCTCGTCCATTTACTATGCGCTGGGCGTCACCACGCTCTATGCCCTCGGGGCGGCTCCCCTGGCGCTGGCCCTCGCGGGGATCGTGTTCTTCTGCACCGTGCTGACCTACGCCGAGCTCTCGGCGGCCATGCCGGAATCCGGCGGCTCGTGCAGCTTCGCCCGGCATGCGTTCAACGACCTGGTCTCCTTCATCGCCGGCTGGGCGCTGCTGTTGGACTACATCGTCACGATCGCCATCTCGGCCTACTCTGTTGGGCCCTATCTCGGCAACCTGTTTCCCGTGCTCAAGACCTCCATCGGCAACGTGCCCTTCACGCTAGCCGTGCTCGGTGTTCTGTTTATGCTGAACGTCATCGGGATTAAAGAATCCACGCGCGTGTCGTTGCTCCTGGCGATCTTCAGCATCGTGACGCAGCTGGCCCTGATTACCGTCGGCCTCATTCTCTTAATGCAGCTCTTCCAGCCGCAGGCGTTCGTGGCCCACCTCCAACAGCTCTGGTTTCATCTCCAGATTGGGTCAAGGGACAGCACATGGTCGCCTGCGTGGCCGGACTTCTGGAAGGGCGTTGGGATGGCCATGGTCGCCTATATTGGGATTGAGTCCATTTCCCAGCTCGCCGGCGAGGCGCGCCATCCGAACCGGACGGTCCCGCGGGCGATGATGACCACGATGGTGACGCTCTTCATCCTCTATTTTGGGACCTCGATCATCGCGCTGACGGCGCTGACTCCAAAAGAGCTGACCACGGGATACCTCGAGGATCCGATTGCCGGGATTGCCGCGTCCATGCCGATTGGACACCAATACCTCGCCCCGTGGGTCGGGCTCCTCGGGGCGACCATCCTGTTTGTCGCGGCCAACGCCGGGCTCGTAGGTGCCTCGCGTCTGACGTTCGCGATGAGCGAACACTTCACCATGCCGCGGCTCTTCTACCGGCTTCACCCGCGCTTCAAAACGCCCTATGTGTCCCTCATTGTTTTCACCGTGCTGGCCGGCTTCATCGTCCTGTGGGCGGGGCACCTCACGCATATCGCCGAACTCTACAATTTTGGCGCGATGCTCTCCTTTGCGCTCGCCCATCTGTCCCTGCTCGGGTTGCGCATTCGGCAGCCAGGCCTGGCCCGTCCATTTAAGATCGGCTGGAACGTGACCTGGAAGGGCTGGCAGCTGCCGCTGACCTCCATCCTCGGGTTCCTGGGGACGGCGGCCGTCTGGGTGGATGTCATCTGCACCAAGCCTGCCGGGCGCAACCTCGGCTTTCTCTGGATGGGCGTCGGGCTCGCGTGCTACTTCTGGTATCGACGCCAGCAGAAGCTGCCGGCGGCGGCGCGCGTGACGATCGAGAAGCTGCACATGCCGGAGTTCCGCTCGGTGCACATCAAAAAGATCCTGGTGCCGACGACGGGCGCCCACACCAACGATATGGTCCAGTTTGCGGCCCGACTCGCGAAGGTGCTCGGGGCCGAGGTGACCGCGCTCCACGTCATTGAGATCCCGCCCTCCCTCCCGCTGGATA
>JAHFGU010000184.1 GCA_023247285.1 Candidatus Omnitrophota bacterium | reverse complement strand
ATCGACTTTCCCACGAAAAAGGAGCTGATCGCCAACCGGCTCTCGCTCGATGAGATTCGCGCCTTCCTCGGCGTGGACAGCCTCGGCTACCTGTCCCTGGAGGGGTTGCTGAAAGCGGTGGCCAAGCCGGGCGATTACTGCACGGCCTGCTGGAACGGGCAGTATCCGATTCCGTTCGGCGGCGAGGGCAACAAGTACGCGCTGGAGCGGTCCGAGAAGTACGCCGGCCAGGGCTCCGAGAAGCCGGCAGGACAGGCCTGCTGACATGCCAGCGCTCATCGACGCGGTGGGCGTCAGCGGGATGACGTACCGGCGCGCCGGCGTGGACATCGCCGGCGCCGACGGCTGGCTGGCCCGGATGCGGCCGCTGATTCGCACGACGCTGCGGCCCGGGGTGCTGCCTGACCGCGGCCAGTTTGCCGGGCTCTTCCGGCTGCGCAGCCTTCGGCTGCGCGACCCGGTGCTGGTGGCGTCCACCGACGGGGCCGGCACGAAGCTCACGGTGGCGCAGCTGGCGGGACGGCACGAGGGCATCGGCGTGGACGTCGTCGCCATGAACGTGAACGACGTCCTCGTCTATGGCGCCTCGCCGATCTTCTTCCTGGATTACCTCGCGGTGGGCCGGCTGCAGCCGGGCGTGATGAGCCAGCTCATGCGGGGCATCGTGCGCGGCTGCCGCGAAAGCGGCTGCGCGCTGCTCGGCGGGGAGACCGCGGAGATGCCCGGCGTCTACGGGCCCGGCGAGTATGATGTGGCCGGCTTCTGCGTCGGCGCGGTGGAGCGCGCGCGCCTGCTCGACGGCTCTGCGGTGCGGGCCGGCGATGCGATCATCGGGCTGGCGTCGACCGGCGTGCATGCCAACGGCTTCTCGCTCGTGCGGCGCGTCTTCTCGCGCGCCGAGCTGCGGCGGCATGCGCCGGCGCTGCTGGCGCCGACCCGCATCTACGTGCGGCCGGTCCTGCGCGCGCTGCGGCACGTCCGGATCACGGCCATGGCGCACGTGACCGGCGGCGGGCTCACGCGCCGGCTGCCCAGCCTCGCGGCTGCGCGGCGCGGGCTGCGCGCCGAGCTGGCCGGGCGCTGGCCGGTGCCGCCGCTCTTCCGCCTCATTCAGGCGGCCGGGGCGCTGCGCGACGATGAGATGATGGGCACGTTCAACATGGGCGTGGGCATGCTGCTGGCGTGCCGGCGCGGGGACGCGGCGCGGCTCGCGCGCGCGCTGGCCCAGGCCGGCTGCCCGGCGTGGCCCATCGGCCGCATTCAACCGACACGCTGACACGACTGGCCTGTTGCCTGTTGTAAGGAGGGAATCATGAGGGTGTTGATCGTCGGTGCTGGAGGGCGCGAGCATGCCCTGGTGTGGAAGCTGAGCCAATCGCCTGAGCTGACGAAGCTCTTCTGCGCGCCCGGCAACGGCGGCATCGGCGAGCTGGCCGAGCTGGTCGACGTGGGGGCGGAGGACATCGAGGCGCTGGCCGAGTTCGCCGAAACCAAGGACATCGACCTGACGATCGTCGGGCCGGAAGGGACGCTGGCGAAAGGGATCGTGGACCTGTTCACGAAGCGCGGGCTGCGGATCTTCGGGCCCGCGAAGGCGGCGGCGCGCCTGGAATCCAGCAAGGCCTTCGCGAAAAACCTCATGAAGAAGTACCGCATCCCCACGGGCCAGTTCGCGGTCTTCGACGACCCGCAGGCCGCGCGCGGGTACGTGCGGCAGCTTGGCGCGCCCATCGTCGTCAAGGCCGACGGCCTCTGCGGCGGCAAGGGCACGATCGTCGCCAGCACGCTGAGCGAGGCGCTGGGCGCCATCGACCTCCTCATGGAAGACCGCATCTTCAAGCAGGCCGGCGAGCGCGTCGTCATCGAGGAGCGGCTCGTCGGCGAAGAGGTCTCGTTCCTCGTCGTCACCGACGGGGTCACGGCGGTGCCGCTGCTGCCCGCGCAGGACCATAAGCGGCTGCTCGATAGCGACAAGGGGCCGAACACCGGCGGCATGGGCGCCTACGCGCCGGCGCCGATCGTGGACCAGGCCCTGGCCGCGCAGGTCATGGACCAGATCATCCTCCCGACGATCCGCGCGATGGCCTCCGAGGGCATCGCTTTCAGCGGGGTGCTGTACGCCGGGCTCATGCTCACCGCCGACGGGCCCAAGGTGCTCGAGTACAACGTGCGCTTCGGCGATCCGGAGACGCAGGCGATCCTGCCGCTGCTCAAGAGCGATCTCATGCCGGTCCTCGACGACGCGGTGGAGGGGCGGCTGGCCATGGCCCAGTGCCAATGGCAGCCGGGCAGCTGCGCCTGCGTGGTCCTGGCTTCTGGCGGCTACCCGGGCGACATCCAGATCGGCAAGGAGATCAGCGGGCTCGACGGGTTCAAGGGCCGGCGGGACATCCTGGTGTTCCACGCAGGCACGAAGCGCGACAAGCAGCGGTTCATCACGTGGGGCGGCCGCGCCCTCAACATCATCGGCACCGGGCCGGATCTCGACACCGCGCTCAAGCGCGCCTACGAGGGGGTCGGCGCGGTGCGCTTCGACGGCATGGTCTATCGGAAGGACATCGGCTACCGGGCGCTCAAGACCCCGGTCAAGCCGTGACGGCCGATAGATGAGCGCAGCGACGAGGCGCAGCCGGGCTGACGGGACGCTGCTGGTGGGCATCCTCATGGGATCGGATTCGGACTGGCCGGTCATGCAGCAGGCGGCGGAAACGCTGGCGCGCTTCGGCGTGCCGTGCGAATCGCGCGTGCTCTCCGCGCATCGCAGCCCGGAGCTGGTGCGGGAGTATGCCAGCGGCGCGTCCGGCCGCGGGCTCAAGGTGATCATCGCCGGCGCCGGCGGGGCGGCGCACTTGGCCGGCGTGGTCGCCGCGCACACGACGCTGCCGGTGATCGGCGTGCCGATCGAGAGCAAGAGCCTGAAAGGGCTCGACAGCCTGCTCTCCACGGTCCAGATGCCCAAAGGCGTTCCGGTGGCGACGGTGGCCATCGACAACGCCGCCAACGCTGCGATCCTCGCGGTGCAGTGCCTGGCGCTCTCCGATGCGAGGCTGGCAAGCGCCTTAACGGCGCATAAGCAGGCGCTCGCGGCGTCCGCGCGGAAGGCCGACCAGGGCCTGCCGAGGTCGTAACCCATTACGCGCATGGGCCGGCCGCGCGTGTTCGGACTGCAAGGCAGCGCTCCCGACCCTGCAGTGCTGCGCGAGGCGGCGGCCGTGTTGAGGGGCGGCGGGCTGGTGGCGTTTCCGACGGAA